>DATFVF010000001.1:0-6244 GCA_035260465.1 Pseudolabrys sp.
CCCGACGCCAACAAGCACGACCCAAAGGCGGCCTCGCGCTTCGCCGAGCTCAATGCTGCCTACGAGATCGCCGGTGACGCCGACAAGCGCAAAGCATTCGACCGCGGCGAGATTGATGCCGAGGGCAAGCCACGCTTCCAGGGCTTCGAAGGTTTCGGCGCCCAGCCGGGCGGTGGCGGCGGTTTCCATCCGGGCGGCGACGGCACGCATTTCGAAAGCTTCAGTTTTGGGCCCGACGGCTTTCGCCGTTCAAGCGCCGGGGCCGGTGCCGCTGGCGGCGGCCGCGGTGGCGGCTTCGAAGATTTGTTGCGCGGGATGTTCGGCGGCCGAGCCGGCGCTGCGCGCGGTTTTGGTCCGCAGTTCGAGACGGAGGAATTCGGCGTCCCGGCCGGCGGCCAAGACCTGCATGCGTCGCTGACGATCACGCTTGCCGATGCGGCCAAAGGCACCAAAACGCGCGTGCATTTGCCGACCGGCAAGGATGTCGAGGTCAAGATTCCAGCCGGGATCGCGAGCGGACAACAAATTCGTCTGAAAGGTCAGGGCTGGCCGAGCGCGACCGGCAAAGCGGGCGATGCGCTGATCACGATCAACGTCGCACCGCATCCGGTGTTCAAGCCGGATGGCGCGGATCTGCGGCTCGAATTGCCGATCACGCTCTACGAAGCCGTGCTCGGCGGAAAGGTGCGCGTCCCCACGCTTGACGGCGCGGTGGAGCTGGCGATCCCTGCCGACACCAATTCCGGGCGCACATTCCGTCTCAAGGGCAAAGGCCTCAAGGCGAAAAGCGGCGCCGGCGACCTGCTCGCCACCGTACGCGTCGTGTTGCCGGAACGCGTCGATGACGAGTTCAAGGAACTGATGAAGAAGTGGCGCGAGAAGAAGCCTTACGATCCGCGTGAAGGTTTGGAATAAATGCGCTCATGGTGAGGAGCGCCGCAGGCGCGGCGCCTCCTCAGGATGAGGTGAAATTTACAACTTCTTCGCCGCGCTCTTGTCGATCTGTTCGTAGACCGATTTGGTCACCGACTCGAGCCGCTCGCGGTCGGCCGGGCCACTCACGACATAAGCGATCTTGTCGTCGACCCAGTAGAACGCCGCGAATTGTTCTTCGCTGGTGTAGCGCAGCGCTGTCTGAGACACGCCCGCCTTGGCACAATAGATCGTAAAGCGCTCGCCGGATGGGCTTTCATACATGTAGAAAGCCGCCGCGCCGGTCGGGCCGGGAAGCAGCCGGCCGCCGACAAGTTTGAGCCCGATCGCCTGCAAGTCGGGGATGCGCAATTCCTCGCCCAGCCGCTTCGACAGCCATTGCGTCATATGCGCACGCTCGCTGCCCGGCACTTCGACGGGATGGCGGACCTCGACGACGTAAAGCTTGTAGGCATCGAGCGCTTCGCTGGCGATGACGTCGAAACCGGTGGGTGCCGCGGCGGAAACGCCGCGTGCCAACCAGCCTGTACCGCCGCCGAGCACAAAAGCCACAACAGCCGCGGCCGCAGTCATCGCAGCCCACGACCGTCCATTCCGACGGTCATGGCTGAGCACTTGTTCGAGCTTGAGCCGTTCCGGTACCGGTTCTTCGCCGACTGCGCCGTACCGTGCGCGGATGCTCTCGGCTTGCGCTCGCCAAGATGCAACCAACGCGCCCTGTTCCGGATGGTCGGCGAGCCATTTGGCTATCGCCTCTTTCCGGTCGGCCGGCAATTCGCCGTCGATATAAGCGTGTAGTTCATCCTCGGTCACGGGTGAATCGCGATCGATCATGGGTTCACCTTCTCTCTCATTTCACGCGGCGCAGCGCGGGGCGCTCGCCGTCGAGATAGTTTTTGATCTGTACGCGCGCACGCGCCAGACGCGACATCACAGTGCCAATTGGCACACCTTGCACCTCGGCAACTTCGCGGTAGCTAAGCCCTTCCAGCACCACCAAGAGCAAGGCATTACGCTGGTCCTCCACCAGCGTTGCGAGCGCGCGTTCGATATCGCGCCCACCTGCTTCCGGTCCGGCAAGATCCGGAGCATCGTTATCTTCGATCGGCGACAATATAGGCCGCCGCGCAAGCGACCGCAGCCGGTTGCGATTGAGGTTGGTGAGGATCGTGTACAGCCAGCTGCGCACGTCGCCACCATGAAACAAGTGTTCTGAGCGCAGCGCGCGAACCAGCGTGTCCTGCACCAGATCATCGGCGATGTCGGCGTCGCGCGTCAGAGCCCGTGCATAGCGGCGCAGCGCAGGGATCGTCGCCTCAACGCTTTGCCGAAACGTGCCCAATACGGCTCCTTTTTACATTCAGCACAGGCGGTCAAGAGACACGGGGTCAATCGGTCCGCACTGACTGCATCGTCGATCGTCAGGAAAAACCCCATCAACCGGCCACATATTCCCGAAAATGAATTGAAATAACAACGACAAACCTCACCACAGGTGCTTTGCTCCACCCGCACGTGCTTTGCTTGATGGACAAAAGTCCCTGTGCCATACGAGGCGGCCGGCGTTCACCGGTCAAAACGGGTAGGCTTAATGCCGGAAATTTCGGGTCTGATGCGCGGTAAACGCGGGCTGATCATGGGCGTGGCCAACAGCCGCTCGATCGCCTGGGGCATCGCTCGCGCGTGCCGGGACCACGGCGCGGACCTCGCTTTCACCTACCAGGGTGACGCTTTAAAGAAGCGGGTCGAGCCGTTGGCCGAAGAAGTGGATGGCCTCGTTGTGGGCCATTGCGACGTCACCGAACCGGCAAGCATCGACGCAGTGTTTGCAGCCGTTAAATCCGCCTGGGGCTCGCTCGATTTTGTACTGCACGCGATCGCATTTTCCGACAAGGACCAGCTTGACGGCCGCTATGTCGACACCACTGAGGACAATTTCGTCAAGACGATGCTGGTGAGCTGCTATTCGTTTACGGCCATCGCGCAGCGCGCGGAAAAACTGATGACCAACGGCGGCTCGCTATTGACGCTCACTTATTACGGCGCCGAGAAATGGATGCCGCATTATAATGTCATGGGGTTGGCCAAAGCCGCGCTTGAATCCTCTGTGCGCTATCTTGCCGCCGACCTCGGCGTCAAGAATATCCGGGTCAACGCCATCTCTTCTGGGCCGATCAAGACGTTGGCCGCGTCCGGCATCGGCGATTTTCGCTACATTCTGAAGTGGAACGAGTACAATACGCCAATGCGTCGCAATGTGACGCTGGAGGATGTCGGAAAGGCCGGGGTCTATTTCCTTTCAGACATGGCGAGCGGCGTGACCGGGGAAGTGCATCACGTCGATGCGGGCTACCACATGGTCGGCATCAAACATCCTGATGCGCCGGACATGGCGGTCGGCAAGGAAGAGTAATGGTCGCTCTGCGGCCGACGATCTTTTACATCCGTCACGGCGAAACAGATTGGAACGTGGCTGGCCGTTTACAGGGCCGTCACGACGTTCCGCTCAATGCGCGCGGCCGCGCGCAGGCCATGCATTGCGGTGAGATTCTGCGCGATCTTCTGGCTCGCGATGGTCACGCCGCCGTGGAGTTTGTCGCGAGTCCGCTCGGCCGCGCGCGCGAAACAATGGAGCTGGTGCGGGTGGCTCTCGGATTGCCGCCCGAGGGTTACCGCGTGGAGCCGCAGCTTGCCGAAATCTCCTTCGGCGAGTGGGAGGGCTTCACCATCGCGCAATTGCATTCGCGAGATCCCCAGCGGATCGCTGCCCGCGAGCAGGACAAGTGGCACTTTGTGCCGCCCGGCGGGGAGAGCTATCAAGCTGTGTCAGCGCGGATGAGCGTATGGTATGAAAACCTCACTTGCGACACCGTTGCGGTTGCGCACGGCGGGACCGCGCGCGGGCTCATCGCCCATCTTGGTATCGCCAAGCCGGCTGCCGCGCCGCTGATCGATATCGAGCAAGGCGTCGTTTATGTCTTTGAAGGCGACCGGGTTACACGCTACAGCTGAGGGTCGCCAGGAAAAGCGAAGTGTAGAGACTCTGGGCCTCGCCGGTCATTGAAATCGCGGAATTCGCGCTCGAAACCCGCTTTAAACCGTACTGCGATTGACCAGCGCAGAGGCGCGGGCTACGAAACCGCGCAAGCGCAGAACCATCATGTCATTCAATACTTTCGGTCATCTTTTCCGGTTCACCAGCTTCGGCGAAAGCCACGGGGCTGCTATCGGCTGCGTGGTCGATGGCTGTCCGCCGCGAATTCCGCTCAAGGAAGAAGACATCCAACGCGAGCTCGATCGCCGGCGGCCCGGACAATCGCGGTTCACCACGCAACGGCAAGAGCCCGACGCAGTGAAGATCATGTCCGGAGTATTCACGGACGAACAGACCGGGCAGCAGGTCACCACGGGTACGCCAATTATGCTGATGATCGCGAACGTCGATCAGCGTTCCCGCGATTACTCCGAGATCAAGGACAAATATCGGCCCGGCCACGCCGGTTACACCTATGACGTCAAATACGGCATCCACGACTATCGCGGTGGTGGCCGTGCCTCTGCGCGAGAGACGGCCGCGCGTGTGGCCGCCGGTGCTATTGCGCGCAAGATCGTGCCAGGCATTACCGTGCGTGCCGCGCTCATCCAGATGGGTCCGCACAAGGTGGATCGTTCGCGATGGGACTGGAACGAGATTGGCAAGAATCCGTTCTTCTGCCCCGACGCCAAGCAGGCAAAATTCTTTGAGGAATACCTCGACGGCGTACGCAAGGCAGGCTCATCATGCGGCGCGGTGATCGAAGTCATCGCGGAAGGCGTGCCGGCAGGTCTTGGCGCGCCAGTCTATGCCAAGCTTGACGGCGATCTCGCGTCCGCGCTGATGGGCATCAATGCGGTCAAAGGAGTCGAGATTGGCGACGGGTTCGCCACGGCAGCCATGAGCGGCATCGATAACGCCGATGAGATGCGTATGGGAAACGATGGCAAGCCGATATTCCTGTCGAACCACGCCGGCGGTATTCTCGGCGGTATCTCGACGGGACAAGCAATCGTCGCCCGCTTTGCGGTCAAGCCAACATCCTCGATTCTGACGCCGCGCAAGACTGTGGACCGCTATGGCCGCGACACCGAGGTCGTCACCAAAGGCCGCCACGATCCCTGCGTCGGTATCCGGGCTGTGCCAATCGGTGAGGCGATGGTGGCATGCGTGCTGGCCGACCACTATTTGATGCATCGCGGCCAGGTCGGCGAGGGAACGGCATGGCCGTTCAAGCCCGGCGCGTGACGTCGTCTTCGAGGTAGAGCAGTGTCCGATAGCCATCAACGCGTTGAAGCGGCGATAAAAGCCTTCGCCAAAGGCGAGATCGTGGCTGTCACGGACGACGACGACCGTGAGAATGAAGGCGATTTGTTTGTCGCCGCATCGCACTGCACGCCCGAAAAGATGGCATTTATCATCCGCAATACATCGGGCATCGTCTGTGCGCCGCTTGGCGCCGAGCTGGCGCGTCGGCTGCGTCTTGAGCCGATGGTGGCGGCGAATGAGGCTCCGCTCGGCACCGCCTTCACGGTTTCAGTCGACGTCCGGCACGGGCTAACGACCGGCATTTCTGCCGAAGAGCGTTGCAACACCGTGCGCGCGCTCGCAAATGACAACAGCGGCGCTGCCGATTTTGTGCGCCCGGGTCACGTGTTCCCGCTGGTTGCACGCGACGGCGGCGTTTTGATGCGGTCCGGCCATACCGAGGCTTGCGTCGATCTCTGCCGGCTTGCGTCATTGCCGCCGGTCGGCGTGCTTGCAGAGCTGATGAACGACAATGGTTCGGTGATGCGCGGCCCCGAAGTTTCCGCCTTTGCGCAGAAACACAAGTTGGCCCAGGTTTCGATCGCCGAATTGATTGGATACCGGCAAAGTCGAGACAAGCTCGTAGAGCGAGTCGGCGAATTTCATGTGGCGTCGGAAATTGGCACGCTTAACGGTTACGCCTATGTGACGCCATTTGACCGCGTGCATCACATGGCCTTCGTCTATGGTGACATCGGCGACGGCAAGGGCGTCCTGGCACGCTTGCATCGTGCTGATGTGATCGGCGATGTATTCGGAGGTGCAAAACCCATTCATGCGGCTCTCGCGCGGTTCAAGTCGGCGGGGCGCGGCGTGATTGTCTTTTTGCGCGATGGCACCGCAGGCGTTCCCGTGTCGGAGATTCCGCACGGGGATGACACGGCCACCGATGCCGCTCGCTCGCGTCAGTGGCGTGAGATCGGTCTCGGCGCGCAAATTCTCAAAGACCTCAAGATTTCCTCCATTCGC
>DATFVF010000002.1:0-2194 GCA_035260465.1 Pseudolabrys sp.
GTTCGCATAGTCCTTGCAGGTGCACAATCCCGCATCCAACAGCTTGCAGGAAACGTGGGTGAAGTAGATCTTGCCGGTATCCTCGTCTTCAAGCTTTTCCAGGCAGCAACGGGCACAGCCGTCGCACAGGCTTTCCCATTCGACGTTGGACATTTCTTCCAACGTCTTGGTTTTCCAAAAGAATCCGTCTTGAGGCGAGGACGGCTTGGGAGCTGCGGTCATGATTCCTGAGGTTTCCGCATGGCGGTCGGCTGAGGCCCTTCTAGGGGCTGCGACCGCCAAGGTGCAAGTAGAGTGTTCGGCAGCGAACAAAAGACCCAGGGATAGCGTTAGCAGTGTTGTTCAAAATCGTGAGCCAGACCATTGGTTTATGATCCCCGCTCGGCTAAAAAGTCATCAAGGCCCCAACGGCGCAAAATCGCCTTGGGTTTGCCGCAACATTCTCGCAAGACGCCTCAGCGGTGCCCACCCGGATGCTTGAGCGCTGCGAGCCACCAGGGGTCCTGGTGTCGCCGATTTGAAGTTCCTGCAGCGCAACCGGCAAGCCCGACCAGGAACCTCAAATCGAAAAGCGGCACCAGAATCTGAGATTTACCAGTGCCCTTTGTTTTCCGAAATTCGTACAAGGGGTGCTGAAACGTACTACGAACTTCGGAAAACGGGCACTCGTGCGCCAGATCGTACCACCGCAATGGAAGAGAAAAATCCGGCACTGGATGCTGGATTTCGATGCGCGCATCGATTCGACGCTGTTCTCGTCCGCCAAGGGCGCGCGCGAGCTCTACGAGCGGTTCTCGACCTTCATGGACCGCTTCCATGTCGGCCGCTGGAAACGCTGGGTCTTCATCGAACCGTTTTCCGAAGCCGCCACCATCGGGCTCGGCGGCCTGATCCTGATGCTGGCGCTGGCGGTGCCGGCATTTCGCGAGACCGCCGACGACGACTGGCTGAAAAAATCCGATCTCGCGGTGTCATTTCTCGATCGCTACGGCAATCCGATCGGCAACCGGGGCATCAAGCACAATGATTCCATACCGCTGGAAGATTTTCCGGACAATCTGATCAAGGCGACGCTCGCCACCGAGGACCGCCGCTTCTACGACCATTTCGGCATCGACATCGCCGGCACCGCGCGCGCGCTGATGACGAACGCGCAGGCCGGCGGCGTCAGGCAAGGCGGCTCGTCGATTACCCAGCAGTTGGCTAAGAACCTGTTCCTGAACAACGAGCGCACCATCGAGCGCAAGGTGAAGGAAGCATTCCTCGCGATCTGGCTGGAGACGCGGCTTACCAAGAACGAAATTCTGAAGCTTTATCTCGATCGGGCCTATATGGGAGGCGGCACATTCGGCGTCGATGGCGCCGCGCATTTCTATTTCAACAAGTCGGCGCGCGACGTCAATCTGGCGGAAGCCGCGATGCTCGCCGGACTGTTCAAGGCACCCACCAAATACGCCCCGCACATCAACCTGCCCGCCGCCCGTGCCCGCGCCAACATAGTGCTCGACAATCTGGTCGACGCCGGCTTCATGACCGAAGGCCAGGTGTTCGGCGCGCGGCGCAATCCGGCCACGGCGGTCGACCGCCGCGACGAAAACTCGCCGAATTACTATCTCGACTGGGCGTTCGACGAGATGCGCAAGCTGGTCGATACGTTTCCAAAGTCCTACGTCGAGCGCGTGTTCGTGGTCCGCACCGCGATCGACATGAACGTGCAGCGCGCCGCGGAAGAAGCCATCGAAAACCAGCTGCGCCAGTTCGGCCGCGACTATCACGCCACCCAGGCCGCTACCGTAGTGGCCGATCTCGACGGCGGCGTCCGCGCGATGGTCGGTGGCCGCGACTACGGCGCCAGCCAGTTCAACCGCGCCGTGGATGCCTACCGCCAGCCCGGTTCGTCGTTCAAGCCCTATGTCTACTCGACCGCTTTGATGAACGGTTTCAAGCCGACCTCGACCATAGTCGACGGGCCGGTCTGTCTCGGCAACTGGTGCCCGCAAAATTATGGTCACTCCTACTCCGGCACGGTGACGCTGACGCAGGCGATTACCCGCTCGATCAACGTGGTGCCGGTAAAGCTGTCGATCGCGATCGGCAATAATCCGAAGAACCAGTGGGAGGCCGCCAAGAGAGGTCGCGCCAAGATTGTCGAGGTAGCGCGCCGCTTCGGCATCAAGGCGCCACTGCCGGATAC
>DATFVF010000003.1:0-5698 GCA_035260465.1 Pseudolabrys sp.
GTTGCCGTTCGACATGATCAGCGACTGGCGCAGGCTCTGCTCGAGGATGGGTGAGATCACCAGGCCGAGCACCAGCGGGGCGGGGTCGAAGTCGAATTTGCGTAGCGCATAGCCGAGCACTCCCATGATCAGCATGATCCATACGTCGACGATCGAGTTGTTCGTCTCGTAGACGCCGATGATGCAAAACATGATGATCAACGGATAGAGATAGGCGTAAGGAATCCGCAACACCGTCACGAACACGCTGACCAGCGGCAGATTCAGCGCGAGCAGCATGAGGTTGCCGACATACATCGACGCGACGAAGCCCCAGAACACGTCCGGATGGTCATTGACCAGCGTCGGTCCCACCGACACTCCGTGAATCATGAGCGCGCCAATCAGGACCGCAGTGATCGGGCTCGTCGGGATGCCGAGCGCGAGCAGTGGGACGAATGCGCCGGTTGAGGCGGCGTTGTTAGCAGTTTCCGGCCCGGCGACGCCGGCGACGGCGCCCTTTCCGAATTGCTCAGGATGTTTTGAGACGCGTTTTTCCAGCGCGTAGGAGAGGAAGCTCGAAATAATATGCGCCGATCCCGGGATGATGCCGATAATAAAACCCAAAATCGTGCCGCGCGTGATCGGCATCGCGGCCTCGCCCCATTCCTTTTTGGTCGGCAGCAGGTCGCGCAGGCGCGGGGTGATGATGTCCTTCACCGCGTCGGCGCTTGGCGTCGACAGGATTTCGCCGAGCCCGAACAGCCCGACCGCGACCGGCACAATGCCAATACCATCGCCCAATTCCGCAAGATCGAAGCTATAGCGGAAATGGCCGGTCATATTGTCAATGCCGATCATGCCAAGCAGCAGCCCGAGGCAAGCCATCAGCAGTGTCCGGATCAACGAGGACGACGACATATAGGCAAGGAAAATGAGGCCGAGCACGAGAAGGGCGGTGTATTCAGGCGGTCCAAACCGCACGGCGAGCGTTGCGAGCGGCGGCGCGACAACAGTAAGCACCAGCACGCCGAACGTGCCGCCGATCCACGAGCCAACCGCTGCAATGCAAAGCGCGGCGCCGGCGCGGCCTTTCTTGGCCATGGCATAGCCGTCGATGCAGGTCATCACCGACGATGCCTCGCCGGGAATGCGCATCAGGATCGATGTGGTGGAGCCGCCATATTGCGAGCCGTAATAGATACCGGCGAGCATGATGATCGCCTGCGTGGCGTTCAGACCGAAGGTCACCGGCAGCAGGATGGAGATGCCCGCGAGCGGACCGATGCCCGGCAGCACGCCGACGAGCGTGCCAACCAGGCAACCGAGAAACGCGTACCACGCGTTGGCCGGCAGCAAGGCGACCGAGAAGCCGAGATACAGACTATGAAGAGTTGTTTCCACGGTAATCCTAGAATCCGAACGGCCCGGATTCGAGCGGTGTTTTGAGCACGTACACGAACAAAATGTAGGTCGTTACAACGACGCCTAAACTGTAGACGGTAGCTGGCAGCAATCGCCGCCGCTCGATGACGACAAGCAGCGCGAAGATCAACAGCACGTTGGTGGTCAGAAAGCCAAGCCGTTCAAACAAAGCGATTGACGCTGTGGTGATCGCCACCACCAGCGCTGCATGTTTGGCATCGCCCCATGATAGTGTAGCGAACACTTTGCTCTCGTTCGCGCGCAGCGTCAGGACGAGCCCGAAGAAAATGGTCAGGCCCGCGATAATTTTCGGCAAAAATCCCGAGCCCGGCAGCGACAGGTTACCCATCGGCAGGTCGCCGCTAAGGGCAATCACCAGCACACCGAAGATGATGAAGAATACACCGGCAACATGATCGGCGCGAAGAGTCATAGCTGGCCCTTGCTTGGGATAATTAATCGGGGGCCCCAATGCGGAGCTCCGGTGACAGATGACGTCATCCTTGCATGCGGCCGATGGCGTTGATGGCGTCTTCCTGACGCTTGGCATCAGCGGCCCAGAACTTGGTGAACTCGGGTTGGTCCATATACGCCAGCTCCTGACCGAGATTGTCGAGTGTATCCAGAAACTGCTTGCTGTGCGCGGCCTTGTCGACACCTTGCCGCAAGGTGTTGATGATCGGGACGGGCGTGCCTTTCGGAGCGAAGAGAGCCACCCAAAAATAGTATTCAAGATCGTAGCCCTGTTCCTTGAAAGTTGGCACGTCGGGCAGCGATTTGGTGCGTTTGGCACTCGACACCGCCAGCGCGTTCACCTTTCCGGCGCGGATATGTGGCAACGCGATCGACGTCGGCGACAAGAAGAAGCTGACATTCCCGCCAAGAACCGCAGTCACCGCTGGGCCACCGCCGTTGGTCGGCAGATGCCGCATTTGCAGATCGCCGGCTGATTTCGCGAACAACACTGTTGGAATGTGCGACGCACCGTATAAGCCTGATGAGCTGTACAGCAATTTGTTCGGATTGGCCTTGGCGTCCGCGACCAGGTCCTTGAGTGTTTTATAGGGCAGGTCTTTATTGGCGATCATCACGATTGGATCGGCGACGATGCGTGCGATCGGGATAAAATCTGCGTTCGTGAATTTCGGCGTGCGGCCGAACAATTTGTCGACCGCAGCAAAACCGGAAATCGAAACGATGTGCGTGAGCAGCGTGTAGCCGTCAGGCTTGGCGGCGGCGACAAATTGTGCACCGACTGCGCCGGCGGCTCCGGCCTTGTTTTCGAGCACCACCGGCTGTTTGAGCACAACCTCGAGCGCGGCATCCAACGGGCGGGTAATCGTGTCGCTGACGCCGCCCGGTGGAAACGGACTGACCACGGTGATGGCGTGCGAAGGATAGGATTCTTGCGCAATTGAGTGGCCGGACGCCAGCGTAGTGGCGGACGCGGCGGTACCGATGACGAAACTTCGACGATCCATTTTCCTCCCCCTCTGTTGCTGACGCCGGTTGGTCCCGGCTTGTTGATTGGCTGGACGTTTGGTCACCCCTGCACGCGGCCGATCGCTAAGACCGCGTCGTCGGTGCGCTTTCCGTCGATGTCCCAGAACTTTTGAAAATCGGGGTTGTCGAGATAGGCGAGCTCTTGACCCGTGTTGGCGAGCGCCGTCTTGAATTGATCGGAATGCGCGGCCTTTTTGATCGCGTCGCGCAAGGTCAGCGTGATCGCCTCAGGCGTCGCTTTCGGCGCGAAAATACCGACCCAAAGATAATATTCAGTGTCGTAGCCAAGCTCCTTGAGCGTCGGGACATCGGGCAATTGCTTGGACCGCGTCGCGCTGAACACCGCGAGCGGGCGCAGCTTGCCGGCCTTGATGTGCGGAAGTGTTGCGGAAACCGATTGCGTGGTGCACTGGGCGTTGTTGCCGAGGATGGCAGTGATGGCCGGTCCGCCGCCGTTGGTTGGCAGGTGACGCAACTTCAGCCCGCCGGCGGCTTTGTCGAGCAGAGCGAGCGGCAGATGGGTCGCGCCATAGAGCCCACCCGAGCTGAACACCAGCGTGTCGGGGTGCTTTTTGACGTCCTCGATGAATTCCTTCGCGGTTTTGTAGGGCTGCTGATCATTGACCAGCAGCACGACCGGGTCGGCGACAATCCGTGCCAGCGCGATGAAATCGGAACGCGACGTTTTCACCGCGCGGCCAAACAGCTTATCGACCTCGGCATAACCGGAAATACCGGTGTTATGCGACAGCAGCGTGTACCCGTCCGGCTTGGCGCTGGCGACAACTTGTGCCCCGACTTGGCCAGCGGCACCCGCCTTCGTCTCGACAACCACCGGCTGCTTCAGGATCGGCTCCATCATGCTCGCCAGCGGCCGCGTTACGATGTCGTTGATACCCCCCGGCGGAAACGCATTGATGATCGTAATCGCGTGCGAAGGGAACGCCTCTTGCGCAAGAGCTGGCCCCGCAGCGACGAATGCGGCTGTGCCGGCAACGAAACTACGGCGATCCATTCTGTGCCTCCGGAACTTCAAAACGAATTATTGGCAGAACCTTAGCCTTGCACGCGGCCGATTGCGTGCACCGCTGCTTCGACGCGTTTGGCGTCCTCGTCCCAGAATTTTGCGAACGCGGCATGGTCGAGGAAGGCGACCTCGTCGCCGATGTTGCTAATTGCGGTTTTGAACTGGTCGTCTGCGGCTGCCTTCTTGATGGCCTCGCCCAACGTCTTAACGATCGGTGCCGGCGTATTCTTCGGCGCGAAAACGCCGACCCACAATGAGAACTCGACGTCGTAGCCGAGCTCTTTCAGCGTCGGGACATCGGGGAGCGAAGCTGCGCGCCGCGAACCGAAGCAGGCGAGCGCGCGCACGTTGCCCGCCTTCATCTGACCGCTCGCCGCAGCGATCGCAGACACTAGCACTTGCGAATTGTTGCCGAGGAGGGCGGTGAGCGCCGGTCCGCCGCCATTGGTCGGCAGGTGTTTCATCTTGATGCCGGCGGCCTGCATGAACAGCGCGGTCGGCAGATGCAGCGCACCGTAAAGGCCTGACGAGCTGAAGATCAGCTTGTCGGGATTGGCCTTCGCGTCGGCGACAAGTTCTTTCACATTCTTGTAAGGTTGCTGATCGTTGACCAGCAGAACCATCGGTCCCGACGTCAGCCGCGCGATCGGAATGAAATCTGCGCGCGTGAACTTAGGCGGGCGGTCGAAAAGTTTGTCGACTTCGGCAAAGCCGGAAATCGACACGATGTGGATGAGCAGCGTGTAGCCATCCGGCTTTGCGGTCGCGGCAACTTGGCCGCCAACTTGCCCGGCCGCGCCTGCTTTGGTTTCGACGATGCAAGGTTGTTTCAGGATCGGTTCGAGCACCGCGGTAAGCGGCCGGCCAACCACGTCGGCGGCGCCGCCCGGCGGGAACGGGTTGATGAAGGTGATGGCGTGCGACGGGTAAACGTCCTCCGCGAATGCCGGCCGCATGCTTAAGGCCGCCGCTGCAGCAGCGCTACCGACGACAAAATGGCGTCTATCCACGTGAGTCCTCCCTGGAAGTGCTTATTTTGCGGGTACTTGGCCCGGCTTTATCGTTGCGTGGGATGCTATCGCCCGGTGCGGTGGGCAATCAAGCATCAATGATCGCCACCGCCCGCGTCCAGCCGGCGGAGCCGCCGCGCACCTTTACCGGAAAGCAGCTGACCATGAAGCCTTTGGTGGGGAGCGCCTCAAGATTGTGCAGTTTCTCGATGTGGCAGTAGCCGATGTCGCGGCCAGCGCGGTGGCCTTCCCAGATCAGCGACGCGTCGTGCGTCTCGGCATATTTCTTCATGGTGTAGATAAACGGCGCATCCCAGCTCCAGCCGTCAATTCCGGTGACGCGCACACCACGCTCGAGCAAATAGAGCGTCGCCTCACGCCCCATGCCGCAACCCTTTACTACATAGTCGGGTCGGCCGTAGGCAGCGCCGGCGCTCGTGTTGACGACCACGATCTCCAGCGGTGAAAGCGTGTGACCGATGCGTTTGAGTTCAGCCTCGACGTCTTTAGCGGTTGCGACGTAACCGTCGGCGAAATGCCGGAAGTCAAGCTTCACGCCCGGCTGAAAACACCATTCCAGCGGCACCTCATCGATGGTGATGGCGCGCTTGCCATGGTCCATCGTCGAAGCGAAATGATAGGGGGCGTCGAGATGGGTCGTGCAATGTGTTGACAAGCGAACCCATTCGAATCCCCAGCCCTCGCCGTCGGGCAAGTCTTCTTTCTTAAGGCCGGGAAAAAATTTGAGGACGTC
>DATFVF010000004.1:0-2400 GCA_035260465.1 Pseudolabrys sp.
GGTTGTGCCGTTTACACTCGAGTATCAGACGATCAGGGGCTTGATCGAGATTTCAATTCGCTCGATGCCCAATACGATGCGGCGGAGGCATATATCAGGAGCCAAGCCCATGCCGGATGGCTCCTACTTCCCAATAGATATGACGACGGCGGCTTTTCTGGCGGTAATACTGATCGGCCGTCGCTGCAACGGCTCTTGGATGACATTAGTACCGGTAAGATCAATGTAGTTGTCGTCTACAAAGTTGATCGCCTGACCCGTTCGCTCGCCGATTTCGCTAAGTTAGTGGATTTGTTTGATCGACACCGCGTGTCGTTCGCATCCGTGACGCAGCCATTCAATACCACGACTTCATTGGGCCGTTTGACATTGAACGTGCTGTTGTCATTCGCTCAATTCGAACGCGAGATTTCGTCCGAGCGAATTAGGGACAAACTCGCGGCTTCCAAACGAAAGGGGCTTTGGGTCGGCGGGGCAATCGCGCTCGGCTATAAAACAGAAAAGCAAAAGGTATTAGTTGAGGAGCGTGAGGCCGAGAAAGTTCGCATGATTTTCAAAAAATATCTTGAACTTGGCTCGGTGCGCCTACTCATGGCCCATCTGGTCAGGCGAGGCGTCTATACCCGAACTCGAAAGCTAAAGACCGGAAAACTTCATGGCGGATACCCATTTACCACGAGCGGTCTCGCATACCTGCTTCGCAACAGGTTTTACATTGGTGAGGTGGTTTATAAGGGAGAAATACTGAAGGGCCCGCAAGCGCCAATCGTAGACCTGAAACTATTCCAATCAGTCCAGCGTCTGATGGACGAGCACAGAAGCGGTCCCAGCATAGCACTTTCTGCGTCGCTGTAGGCATAAACGCGGACGTTCTCGTCCAAGAGTTCTCCCGACGATTTATCTATTGTTCCGCCGGTCTCAGAGATGGACGGAGATCGTTATGTTTGAGCGCCATAAAATCGCCGAGCGCTTACGGGCCCATGCCGAAATATGCGATGTAGCGGCTAACTTGTACTCAAACGAGCCGATTGCCGCCGACCTTGAATGGTTAGCTCAGGCGTGCCGCCAAATTGCTTCGACGGTTATCAAAGACAACCCGAAGATTTGGATGCACTAAGGTGTCCGCTTTGGGTGGTGGTCTCATCTGGTCGACGCAACACTCTATCTCATTACTCTCTGCTGGGGTTTGAATCCCAAGGTCTTGCGCACGCTGCCAGCAATCCCAAAGTCTCCGGTTTCTCTGCCGCAGTAAAGCCTCGAAAATATCCTCGACGTATCGTCATACACTCCATCTTTCCCCCCTTCAGGATAGAGTGTTGCGTCGACCGGTTGAGCTGACAGTCATTAGCGGACATTTGCAGTGCAAGAAGGCATGTCCGCTTTACCCCCAAAAGCGGACATTCGTCAGCGCAAGTGGAATGTGGAATATTGATGTAAGCGTCCGGTCATTGTTGCCCTTCGGTTACGTAGATACGGAACGTTGCGTATTTGTCGCCAATCTTTCTGGCGTCTTTGTAAGCTGCAGAATTGTATGCTTTTAGCGCCTCGTCCATATTGTCGAAATGATTTATGGCGATCAGCGATTTAGGCGCGGCGCCATCGATCGATATGGTCTTGGCTCCACGCGCAATTACTTTGTAACCAGCGCCTGTGGCGAGTGCTTTCGTCGCGAGTGGGAGAAATTCTTTCACGAAAGCTTCTTGGTTCGATATATCAACTTCCGCGACGGCATAAGCAGGCGACTTGGCTTGCGCATGAAGCCCCTGGATTGCCGCAGCACCGAGTGCCGCACCCGCAAGCACGGACAACGCTACTGTGTACCAAGTTTTCATAAGCCCCTCCTCTGAGTGCCGATGATCCGGCCTGGAATAGAACACCACGGCCAAGATTCTAATCCAACCCAGGGTGCAGGACCCCAGCACAAATTAATTTGGCATTTATTTCGTTCGATGACCGCATGTACGCTTGATGTCCGCTTTACCCCCAAAAGCGGACATTCGGCGGCGGTTTCGGAACGTCCGCTTTGTGCCAATAGCGGACATCAGCGGGCCGCAGCAATGCATCTTGTGTTGTCATCAATGGCCTCCAGTTTGCATTCCCCGGACGCGGTGCAGCATGAGCCGTACGCGCGTCGGAGACGCGCTATGGCGAAATGATGCGCCGCTGATCCGGGCTCGAAAGGTTTCGGGACGTAGCGGTCCCGCGTCTGCGGCGCGTTATTCCATGCCGCGCCGCGCCCGGGACAAAACGGTGTCGTTGAAGCGCGCGAGCTCGCGCACAAAATCGTCGAAGCGGCGGCTGGCGGCGGCCAGCTCGCGCAGTGCAAACCAGGCCAGCGCGCTCGCCGACATCGCCCACAGCAGCAAAGCCAGGTGCGCAAGGTCGCCGCGCTCGGTGAAA
>DATFVF010000005.1:0-2746 GCA_035260465.1 Pseudolabrys sp.
GATTCCCAACCTGGTGAACACCGTGAAGGGCTTCGCCGCGCAGGAGCAGCAGGTGCTGATCGGCGTGACCGAGGCGCGCGCCAAGGCGACCTCGATCCAGGCCACGCCGGAGCTGATCAACGACCCCGCGGCGTTCCAGCAGTTCGTCCAGGCGCAGCGCGAAGTGACCGGCGCACTGTCGCGGCTGCTCGCCGTGGCGGAAAACTACCCGCAGCTCAAGTCGGACGCCAACTTCCGCGACCTGCAGGCGCAGCTCGAAGGCACCGAGAACCGCATCGCGGTTGCGCGCCAGCGCTTCATCAAGGCGACGCAGGAATACAACACGCTCGTGCGCCAGTTCCCGACCAACCTGACCGCGATGCTGTTCGGCTACAAGCCCAAGCCGCAGTTCACGGTCGAGGACGAAAAGGCGATCGCCAAGCCGCCTACCGTGGATTTCGGAACCAAGAAATGACGCGGTTTTGCCCCCCTGATAAGGGGGGAAGCGAGCTTTGCGAGCGGGGGGTTTGATTTTTAAAAACCGAAAACCCCCCGCTGCGCCTTCGGCTCACGACCCCCTTATCAGGGCGATTATGCACATCTTGACTTTCTCCTAGGACGGGGGTATCGTGCTTTCTCAAGGGAGTACCCCATGAAAAAGCACACCAAGTACAAGGCCATGACCCTCGCGGAACTGGAGCGCAAGTTCCCCACCGAGGATGCATGCAAGTCCTACCTTCAGGCGTCGCGCTGGCCGCAAGGCGTGAAATGCCCGCGCTGCAATAACGAAGAAGTGACCGAGCTGACGACCAAGGAATATCACTGGCAGTGCTACAAGTGCGCGCCAGATACCAGCTACCGTTTTTCGGTGCTGGTCGGAACCATCTTCGAGAACACCAACGTTGACCTGACGATTTGGTTCAAGGTCATCTATCTGATGATGACCAGCAAGAAAGGCATCAGCGCGCTTCAGGTCATGCGCATGATGGGATTCGGCTCCTATCACACGGCCCACAAGATGTGCCACAAAGTCCGCGTGGCGATGGGTAATCGTGAGTTCCACAAACTTGTCGGCTTCGTCGAAGTGGACGAAACGTTTGTCGGCGGCAAGTCGAAGAACAAGCATCGCAACAAGCGCGGCGGTGGCACTGGCGGCGGCGGATCTGGCAAGGCCATCGTTGCCGGAGCAGTCAGCCGCAAGGGAAACGTAGTCGCCCGCGTGATCGCCAATGTTGAAACCAGCACCATCGAAAAGTTTGTCCGCGAAACCGTATCGGACAAAGTAAGCCTGCTCTGCACTGACGAATACACCGCATACCGCAGGCTCGGCTTCGAATATCCGGTCGGGATGGTGCATCATGGCGCGGGCGAATACGTCCACGGCTCGGTGCACACGAACACCATCGAGGGATTCTGGTCGCTCATCAAGCGCGGAATCGTCGGCACGTTCCACAAGGTCAGCGCTAAGTACCTGCCGCTCTACGTCAAAGAGTTCGAGTTCCGCTACAACAACCGCGAGAACCCGGACATTTTCAGCGCGATTATCAAGGCGTGCTGAGATGCGAGCCATCCTAATCGCCGCTCTCTCTGCGATTCTTGTTTTGGATATTGGATACGCTTTTCTTGTCGGCAAATACGAAAAGAACGCCCATCACGAAAGCGCCAAAAAGAATGATGAGCAGCGCCCCATCGAAGGCCCGTTCATCATCGGTACGAAGGTTGCGCTTCTGCACTTTCTCGACTTCGCAGAGAGAAATGAGAGTGCCATTACCGCTCTTTCTACTCTGGGCATTTTTGCGTTTACGGTTATCCTGGCTATCGCCACCTATCAATTGAAAGGCATTGGCGACCGACAAGTACAAGCCCTGACCGATCTTGAGAGGCCATGGCTCTTCATGGAAAAGGCTCGCGTCGAGAGGCGCGAGGGTCCCCCAATCAATCCGAGGCTGTTTAATAACTGGTACATCAGCTTTTATTGGAGAAATGTCGGCAGGGCGCCCGCGCTGATTGAAGAATGCACGGTCAAGATAGAAAGTACTGACATGCTTCCGAATATTCCAGATTATGCGAATGCCTCGCAGCTTATTTGCCCGAGCACCGTCGCCAAAGATATTGAATTTGAAACCAACCAGATTGGACCCGCTGATCCCAAGCGCACTAAAGACGGTAAAGCGGTCAATCTCACTGTCTATGGGAGATTGACCTATAAGGGACTCGGCGGAAATCTGCATCACACCGGCTTTGCTGTGGACGTCTCTCCACATTTGCCAGCCTTTAGTACCCACGCAAAGAACAAAAAATACGAGTACTACGATTGAAGCGGCTATCGCCCATGACGTACTACCGGCCTGTCTTTTCAATCTTCCCCCTTGCGACTGCACAAGTCAAGATGTGCATAATCGCCCTTATCAGGGGGTCAGCGGCAGTGGTGCTTTTCCTTGCACTGCTCATCCCATTGCTCGCATGGGCCGCAGAGATCCCGCCGCTCAAGTCGCGCGTCACCGATCTCACCGGCACGCTGAGCGCGCAGCAGAAGAGTGCGCTCGAGCAGTCGCTTGCGGAGTTCGAGACGCGCAAAGGCCCGCAGATCGCGGTGCTGATGGTGCCGACGACGCAGCCGGAGGCGATCGAGCAGTACGCAGTTCGCGTGTTCGAGTCGTGGAAGCTCGGCCGCAAAGGCGTCGACGACGGCGTGCTGCTGGTCGTGGCCAAGGACGACCGTAAGCTGAAGATCGAAACCGGCTACGGCCTCGAGGGGATCCTGCCC
>DATFVF010000006.1:0-17006 GCA_035260465.1 Pseudolabrys sp.
GAATTATTCGAAGAAGCCGGTCACACATTCCCAAAGATGGGCATCGGTGTGTCCACGCCCAAACTCGATCTCAATGCGATGATGGCGTTCAAGGATCAGGGCGTCGATGGAAACGTCAAAGGCGTCGAATTTCTGTTCAAGAAGAACAAGATTGACGCCTTTCATGGCAGCGCGCGCATCGCCGCGCCCGGCAAAGTCGAAATCAAAGGTGTCGATGGCAAAATGCAGATGCTGGAAGCCAAGTCCATCGTGATCGCGACCGGCTCCGATGTCGCGCGCCTGAAGGGTATCGAAATCGATGAAAAGCGCATCGTTTCTTCCACCGGCGCGCTTTCGCTGCCGGAAGTGCCCAAACATCTTCTGGTGGTTGGCGCTGGCGTGATCGGTCTCGAACTTGGCTCGGTCTGGCGGCGTCTCGGGGCAGAGGTGACGGTGGTGGAGTTTCTCGACGGCGTATTGCCGGGCGTGGATGGCGAAGTTCGACGTCAGGCGCAACGCTTGCTTGAGAAACAAGGCATGGCGTTCAAGCTATCGTCGAAGGTGACTGCGGTTGACGCGTCAGGGAAACGACTGAAAGCAACCATCGAGCCGGCGAAGGGCGGGACGGCGGAGACAATCGAGGCCGAAATTGTTCTCGTTGCCATTGGCCGCGTGCCTTACACCGAAGGGCTCGGGCTTAAGGAAGTTGGTGTGAAACTCGACGAGGGCGGACGCGTTGTTGTCGATCATTACTATGCGACCAACGTGCCCGGCATCTGGGCGATTGGCGATGTGATTGCCGGCCCGATGCTGGCGCATAAAGCCGAGGACGAAGGCGTGGCTCTTGCGGAAATTCTGGTTGGGCAGGCAGGGCATGTGAATTACGACGCCATTCCCAACGTGATCTATACCTATCCGGAAATTGCTACTGTTGGAAAAAGCGAAGAAGAATTGAAGACCGCCGGTATTGCGTACAATATCGGCAAGTTTCCCTTCACGGCCAACGGGCGGGCCAAAGTCAATTTGACGACGGATGGCTTCGTAAAAATTCTAGCCGATGCAAAAACTGATCGTGTTCTCGGTGTGCAACTGATTTGCGCCGACGCCGGCAACATGATCGCCGAAGCCGTCATCGCCATGGAGTTCGGTGCGTCCTCCGAGGACATTGCGCGCACTTGCCACGCACATCCGACGCTATCGGAGGCGGTCAAGGAAGCTGCAATGGCGGTGGCCAAGCGGGCGATACATATGTAGCATTCGTCATGGCCGGGCTTGTCCCGGCCATCTCGCTTAGGAGGGCATCGTGCCATCTTGATCGGGATCACCGGGACTCGCGCTGCGCGCGGCCCGGCGATGACAACATGCCGGAGAAACTTCCCATGGCCAAAGGCCACAAAGACAAAGTCGCAGTCGTCACCGGCGGCGCGAATGGCATAGGGCAAGCCTTCGCCAAACGGTTGGCGGAAGACGGCGTCCATGTGGCGATTGCCGATTTCGCCGACGGCAAGGATACGGTCAAGCTGATTGAAGCTGCCGGGCGCAAGGCGCTCGCGGTGAACTGCGACGTGTCCTCGGAGGCATCTGTCGCCGCCATGGCCAAAGAGGTGCACGGAAAATTTAGCCAGGTCGATATCGTCGTGAATTGTGCGGGGATTTTTCCGCAGAAAAATTTCCCTGAGATGAGTTTTGCCGATTGGCGGAAAGTCCTCTCGATCAATCTCGATGGCACATTTCTGGTCACCGCCGCGTTCGTGCCTGGCATGCGTGCCCGCAAGTGGGGCCGCGTCGTCAACATGGCATCGAGCACGCTGGGCTCGGTCGTGACCGGCTTTGCGCACTACGTCGCGAGCAAAGGCGGCATTGTTGGGTTCACGCGCGCACTGGCTAGCGATCTTGCCGCTGACGGCATCACCGTCAACGCAATCGCGCCAGGCCTTACCCGTTCACCGGGCACTCTCGTGCGCTCGCCACGCCCCGGATTTAAGACCATGGACGACGAATTCGCTGCAGTCGCGCAAATGCAGGCGATCAAGCGTGTGGAGGTACCGGACGATTTGGTCGGCGCAGTATCGTTTCTCACCAGCGACGATGCTGCATTTATCACCGGCCAGACGCTCAATGTCGATGGTGGACGGGTGCGGTCGTAGCAACCAAGCTTTGTAAAAGCACGACAATTCACCTCATTTGCGGCAGGCCAACGAAGTACTATTTACTACCCTCATGCGCCGCAAACTTCTCCGCCTTCTATCGGTCATCCTCGCACTGCTGTTTTTGCTCGAGGCGTGGCTATGGGACCACCTGGAGCCGGTCGTTGCTCGCGTCGTCAATTTTGTGCCCTGGGGAAGGGTCAAAGTCAGGCTTAGACTGTTGATTGATAATCTGCCGCCTTACGCGGCGCTTACGATTTTCATCATCCCGATTATTGTCGTCCTGCTACCGCTAAAATTTCTTGAAGTTTATGTCATTGCCACACAGGGTTGGCTCGGCGTCATTCTGGTGTTGGTGTTCGCTAAATTCCTTGGCGTCGGCGTCACCGCGTTTGTGTTTGATGTTACGCGCGGCAAGCTGCTGCAGATCGGTTGGTTTCACCGCATGTACGACTGGTTCATCTGGGTGCGTGGTTGGTCACGCGAGATCACCGAGCCAGTGCGGGCGCGGGTCCGTAGATTAAAATGGTTGCTGAAGCCGCAGCGCGCCGGCAAATTCGTGCGCCGTTTCATGCGTTTGCGCCGTCGGGCCTATCGCAGCGATCCGGTGTAGGTTTACCCCAGGTGCAGCGCGTGCGGCGCCCATAGGCCGAGCGCTATAAAGCCGAGGCCGAAGACGCCTAACATTCTCGAGAGCCAGCCCAACGCAGCTATGCCCGTTATGACCTGTGCGGAGGCAAGCACAATGCCGATCTGGAATGCAGCCGACGCGAATTCATACTGATGATACCGCGCCAGCGCGAGTTCGCGACTTTCTTCGGCCTCTTTTGCGCGTTCCGATAGTTGCTTACGGCCTTCTTTTGTCTCTGGCTCATCGTTGTAGCGCGCAACAGTCTTCTTCCAGCCGTCAATCGTTTTGAGCAATCGCGCCTTTGCATCCGGGTCGGTTGTCCGGTCCAGCTCGACCTGAAGCTGCTCGGCCGCCGTCGTCAGCACGGTCACGCGAATGGTTTTTGCCTGAAAGAATGACCAAAGATCGCTGGTGGCAACGTTGTAGGTGATTGCCGAAGTCTGGGCGCTTTTGCCCAGTGTCTCGGAGAATGCCAGGAATAGCGCTAGCACCGCAATTAACAGTGCAATCCGCTTGTTCGAATGAGCCGCGTGCTCGGCATGTTCGGCGTGTTCGAGATTTTCGTGCGCGCTCATCGTTCCCCTCCGGCCACTTTCGCAGCACGATGATCGGAAAGGCGGCCGCGTGCAAGAGGGGTCGGCTACGCGCGCGGATGTGCGCTCGCGTAGACTTCCATCAAACGCTCGGCATCGACAGCGGTGTAGATCTGGGTTGTCGAAAGCGAGGCGTGGCCGAGCAGTTCCTGGATAGCGCGCAGGTCACCTCCACGCGCCAGCAAATGGGTCGCAAAGGAATGACGCAAGGCATGCGGCGTCGCGTTTTCTGGCAAGCCAAGCGCACCGCGCAATCGCGCCATTGTCAGCTGGACAATTCGGGGCGAGAGCGGTCTTCCGCGCGCCCCGACAAACAATGAACTGTTCGGCGTCAGTTCGAGGGGGCATAGCGCCACATAGTCGGCAATTGCTTTCGCGACCTGGGGCAGCACGGGCACCATGCGGGTTTTGTTGCCTTTGCCCGTCACCGTGATGGCGTCGCTGTCGGCGCGCACGTCATTGCGCTTGAGGCTGAGCGCCTCCGAGATGCGCAGCCCAGAACCGTAAAGCAGCGCGAGCACCGCCGCGTCGCGGGCGATGATCCAGGGCTCGCGTGTTTCGCCGTCGCGCAAGCTCGTCTCGGTCATCTGTCTGGCGGCCGAGACCGCCAGCGGCTTTGGCAATGTCTTCGGCAATTTGGGTGAACGTATGGCGTTGAGTGCTGCAACCCGGCCCTTGCCGTTGCGTTCCAGGAAACGCGCGAACGAGCGCGTGCCGGCGAGGGCGCGCATGAGAGAACGATTGCCTATGCCCTCGCTGCGCCGAGCCGCCATGAAGGCGCGCACGTCCGCCGGTGCCAGCTTGGCCAGTTGCTTGAGCGTCGGTGCGCCACCGAGATGATCGGCCAGAAAAGCGAGGAACTGGGACACATCGCGCCGATAGGACTCCAGGGTCTTTGGCGACATTCGTCGCTCCGCGCCAAGATGCCCAATCCAGCGGGCGATTTCGGCGGCGACGTCGGGATTCGCGTGGGAAGCGCTCATGGGTGGGAGAGTGGCATTGCTTTCTTCACCCTTCCTTAAGCGCCCGGAATCGGCCAGACCAAGCGCATGAACAGGGTTGTCGACATTCTGGTTCCCGTAGCGCTCGACCAGACCTATTCCTACCGTGTGCCGGCGGGGCTCGAACTCGCGCCCGGTGATTTGGTGGCGGTGCCGCTCGGCGCTCGCGAATGCATGGGCGTCGTATGGGCCGACAATCCCAACCCGAACCCGCGCCTGCATAACCGCCTGAAGGACGTCGACGAAAAGCTTGATGTGCCGCCTCTCAAAGCCGAACTCCGTCAGTTTGTCGATTGGGTGTCGGGTTACACGCTCGCATCGCGCGGCATGGTGCTGCGCATGGCGTTGCGTATGGGCGAGCATCTCGGTCCGGGGCGTGAGCGTGTCGGAGTCAGGCGTGCCGGGCCGCCACCCGCGCGGATGACACCCGCACGCGCGCGCGTGCTGCAGCTTATGACCGACGGCCTCGTTCGTTCGAAGGGGGAGGCTGCGCAGGAAGCGGGAGTAAGCGTCGGCGTAATCGACGGCCTGATTGACGAAGGCGCGCTGGAAACGGTTGTGCTTCCGCCAGAGCCGGTGGCCTCACAACCCGACCCCGATTTCCGCAAGCCGGAATTTTCGCTTGCTCAGCTTGCCGCCGCCGATGCTTTGCGCACGACGATCACGCAGGGTGGTTACACAGTTACACTGCTTGATGGTGTTACAGGCTCCGGAAAAACGGAGGTCTATTTCGAGGCGGTTGCCGAAAACATCCGGCGCAAACGACAAACCCTGATCCTGATGCCAGAAATTGCGCTGACCGCGCAATTTCTCGACCGATTTTCAAACCGCTTTGGCATGCGGCCTGCCGAATGGCATTCGCAGCTTTCGCCGCGCAAACGCGCCCGCACCTGGGCGGCGGTTGCCGCCGACGAGGTCTCTGTCGTGGTCGGCGCGCGGTCGGCGTTGTTCCTGCCATACGCAGATCTCGGGCTTGTCGTGGTCGATGAAGAACACGACCCCGCCTACAAGCAGGAGGACGGCGCCCACTACCACGCCCGCGATATGGCAGTGGTGCGGGGGGCGATCGCAAAAATTCCTGTGGTGCTCGCGTCAGCGACGCCCTCGGTCGAGTCGGAAGTCAATGCGCGCCGTGGCCGCTACCGGCACGTTCACTTGCCGGAGCGTTTCGGCGGTGCGCATTTGCCGTCGATCGAGGCGATCGATTTACGGCGCGAGGGCCCACCGCGAGGACGGTTCATTTCGCCACGGCTTGCTGAAGCCGTGGCGGTGTCGCTCACGCGGGGTGAGCAGGCGCTGCTATTTCTCAATCGCCGTGGTTACGCGCCGCTGACGCTGTGTCGGGCCTGCGGGCTCCGCCTGCAGTGTCCGAATTGCGATGCGTGGCTGGTGGATCATCGTTTCAAGCGGCGGTTGGTCTGCCATCACTGCGGATTTTCCATGCCGCCTCCGGCCGAATGCCCGAGCTGCCATGCGACCGATAGCTTTGCCGCAGTGGGTCCCGGCGTTGAACGGCTCGAGCAGGAGGCAGCCGAACTTTTTCCCCAGGCTCGCATCCTCGTGCTCTCGAGCGACCTGGTGGAATCGATCGAACGCCTGCGCCAGGAACTCGACGATGTGGCGGAAGGGCGCTTCGATCTCGTTATCGGAACGCAACTGGTCGCCAAAGGCCACCACTTTCCCAAACTGAATCTCGTCGGAATTGTCGATGCTGATCTCGGTCTGGGGAATGGTGACCCGCGTGCTGCCGAGCGCACGTTTCAATTGCTTCATCAGGTTGTCGGCCGCGCCGGTCGCGAGGAGGGCCGTGGTGTAGGCTATCTGCAGACGCACCAGCCCGAGCACCCGGTCATGAGGGCGCTGATCTCTGGCGACCGCGAGGCATTCTACACAAACGAGATCGAGCAGCGCGAGCGCAGTGGCTATCCTCCTTTTGGGCGCCTTGCCGCGCTGATCGTTACCGCGAACGAAAGGAACACGGCAGAGGCTTACGGCCGCACGCTTGCCAATGCCGCGCCGAAGGACGAGCAGGTCCGCATTCTCGGTCCTGCCGAGGCGCCGATTGCTGTAGTACGCGGGCGCCACCGCTTCCGGCTGTTGGTGAAGTCGCCGCGCGCTTTCGATTTATCGGCCTATTTGCGTGCGTGGCTTGCCGACGCGCCCAAGCCGCGCGGCAACATACGTCTGGAAGTAGACGTCGATCCCCAGAGCTTCTATTAGCCCGCCATTGCTGTGGTCTCTACGGCCGTGAAGGGATTGCGCACGAGCGGCGGCCTCGGTCCGGCGCTATTGCGCGCGGCTGACGCATTCGGACTAGCGCGTGGTCCCGGCCACAGTCTCGAGCAAAGCTATTAGCCCGCTTAAAAGCTCTGTCGGCGATGGTGGACAACCTCGAATGTGGAGATCGACAGGCACTATGTCTTTGACGCCGCCGACCACAGCGTAGCTGCCGGCAAATATTCCACCGTCTGCGGCGCAGCTGCCGACTGCGACAACCCATTTTGGATCTGGCATTGCGTTGTAGGTGCGCAGCAATGCCTGGCGCATGTTTTTCGTCACTGGGCCGGTGACCATCAACACGTCAGCGTGGCGCGGCGAAGCGACAAAGCGCAGGCCAAGGCGCTCGAGATCGTAGAACGCATTGTTGAGTGCGTGGATTTCCAGCTCGCAGCCGTTACAGGAGCCGGCGTCGACCTGACGAATAGAGAGCGAGCGACCAAGCTTGGCACGGGCAGCACGATTGACGGTTTTCGCCAGTTCGGCGAGCGCAGCCTCATCGGGGCTGGGCGCCGGCTCGGTGAGCGGGCCGCGAATGAGGCTTTCGAGCAAGGTCCTGCGCATCGCTAAAGATCGTGTCCCGAGTAGGAGCAGTTGAACGATTTGTTACAGAGCGGGAAATCGGCGACGATGTTGCCTTCGATCGCGGCTTCCAGCAGTGGCCACTGAAACCACGAGGCATCGCGCAAATGGCAGCGCGCGACGCGCCCTTTGCTGTCGAGCCTGAGCCACACCAGTACGTCGCCACGGAAGGCCTCGGCGACACCCATGCCCTCGCAAACCTTGCCTTTGCCGAACGTGGTCTTGATCGCTCCTTGCGGGAGCGCGACCAGGATCTGTTCGATCAGCGACAGGCTCTGTTCGATCTCGCGGATACGGATCCACACTCGCGCATTGACATCGCCGGCATCGAGCACCGGCACTTCAAAGGAGAGCTTGTCGTAGGGCCCATAGGCAAATGCCCGTCGTGCATCGAAGGTGCGGCCGGAAGCGCGGCCGACAAAGCCGCCGGCGGCGAACTGCCGCGCAAATTCCGGTTTCACTATGCCGGTGGTAACTGTCCGGTCTTGCAGCGAGGCGGTGTTGTCGTAGAGTTCAACCAGTCGCGGAAAGACGCGGCGCACTTCGGCGAGTAGGGATTCAATCTCCGTAATCCCCTCCTCGGCAATATCACAAGCAACGCCGCCCGGCACGATGATATCCATCATCAGCCGGTGACCGAAGGACGCCGCAGCCGCGCGCAGCGTACGCTCGCGCAGAATTCCGCACTGCGCATGCATGAGCGCAAAAGAAGCGTCGTTGCAGATTGCACCCACATCGCCGAAATGATTGGCCAGCCGCTCCAGCTCGGCCATCAGAGCGCGCAAATAAGTCGCGCGCGCCGGCGCTTTCACCTGCAGGGCCGCTTCCGCGGCCTGGGCAAAAGCGAAAGCATAAGCGACCGTGCTGTCGCCGGACGTATGCGCCGCAAGTTTGGCCGCCGCGTCGAGCGTCGCACCGTCCATCAGGGACTCGATGCCCTTGTGCACCCAGCCGAGACGCTGTTCCAACCGCACCACATGTTCGCCGTTGGCCGTAAACCGAAAATGTCCCGGCTCGATGATGCCCGCATGCACTGGCCCGACAGGGATCTGGTGCAAGCCCTCGCCCTCGACAGGGAGGAACTCATAGGGCGCAGGCTTTTGCGCCGGCCGATTTTTACCGAGCGGCTGCGCGACACCCCAGAACCCGAGATCGAGCCAGGGTCGTTTATCGGGCGAATTCGTCGCCTGCAATCCAAACAGATCTTGGATCGCGCGTTCGAGCCGGATGGCGGGCGGATGACGCGCAGCGACACTCGGGTACTTTCCAGCCTTGCAGGTGTAGGTGAGGACAGCGACGTCGTTCGACGATTCATCGAGCAACGCCATGTAAACATACGGAGCGTCGCCCCACAGGCCGAGCAGCGTGCATTGACCGGAGGTGAGCAAGCCGATCGCCTGCTGCCAGCCGTCTTCTGCCACGATCATGCGTGGCCAAGGCCGGTGTTGCTCGGCCACTTTGATATGGGTGATGCGATCGAGCAGGGCCATGGTGCTATCCCAACAGCCTCGCGACATTCTGGAAGCCGGTGACAAGCGCCGGTGGCATGTAGATACCCACCATAGCCACGATGGCGAAATGCGCGAACATCGGCACGTAGGAAGCTTCCGCCGGCGCGGTCGACCCGCGCGGTTCGCCGAAGACAATGGTGTTAAGCCGCAGGAACAAGCCGCCCAAGCCCACCAGAATTCCGAATACCAGGATGATCGCGAGCCATGGCTCGCGCGCGAAGGTTGAGCTCACGACCAGAAACTCGCTCATAAATATGCCGAGCGGCGGCAGCCCCGCGATGGCGACGACGCCGAGTACTAAGCCCCAGCCGAGTACCGGATTGGTCACTGTAAGGCCGCCCATATCGGCGATCTTCTGCGTGCCCTTGACCTGGGCAATGTGACCGACCGCGAAAAAAATCGCAGACTTGGTCAGCGAGTGCATGGTCATGTGCAAGAGGCCAGCGAAGTTCGCGAGAGTACCACCCATGCCAAACGCAAACACGATGATGCCCATGTGTTCGATCGAGGAATAAGCGAACATGCGTTTGATGTCGCGGCGCCGGTACAACATGAAGGCTGCGAACACGCAGGAGATCAGGCCCATGGTCACCATCAGCGGGCCAGGCGCGAGCGCGGCGGGATTAAGCGCGAGCAACATCTTGAAGCGCAGAAGCGCATAAAGCGCGACGTTGAGTAGTAGACCGGAAAGCACCGCAGAAATTGGTGTTGGGCCTTCCGCATGCGCGTCGGGCAGCCAGGCATGCAGTGGAGCGAGGCCAACCTTGGTGCCGTAGCCGAGCAGAAGGAACACGAAAGCGACGTTGAGCAAAGCGGGATCGAATTTCGCCGCTTTTGTCACGAGCACGGTCCACACCATGGCGTCGATGCCTTCGCCGATGACCGGCCGGGCGGCCATGTAGACCAGGATGGTGCCGAAAAGTGCGAGCGCAATGCCGACACTGCCGAGGATGAAGTATTTCCACGCCGCTTCCAGCGCCTCGTGCGTGCGGTAGATGCCGACCATCAGCACAGTCGTGAGGGTCGCCATCTCGATCGCGACCCACATAAGACCGATATTGTTGGCGACCAGCGCAAGATTCATGGCGAACATCAGCGCCTGATACATCGCATGATAGAAACGTACGAAAGTCGGCGTCAGGCGGCCGATCTCGATCTCGTGGCTGATGTAGCTCGCGCTGAACACGCTGGTGGTGAAACCGACGAAGGTGGTCAGCACGATGAAGACCTTGTTGAGGTCGTCCACCAGTAGATAAGGACCGGATCTTGGCTCGACGACGAAAAGCGATACGGCAGTCAAAAACGTGAGCAGTGTTGCGAGTACGTTGAGCCGCGCGGTGAGCCGATAGCCGGGCAGCGCTGCGATCAGCCCGGCAGCCACTGCAGGAATAACGAGAACCCCTGTGAGTGCATCTATCATCGCCGCTCTCCGCGGAAACGGTCGAGTGCCTGCACGTCGACGGTGTCGAAGCGCTCGCGGATGCGGAACAAGAAAATGCCGATCACAATGAAAGCAATCAGCACCGAGAATGCGACGCTGATCTCAACCACCAGCGGCATACCCTTGGCGCCGGTCGCAGCGAGCACCAGGCCGTTTTCCAGCGACATGAAGCCGACCACCTGGCTCACGGCGTTGCGCCGGGTGACCATCATCAACAGGCCAAGCAGTACCACCGCCAGCGCGAACGCGAGATCCTCACGCGCCAGCGGGTCGGCCTCTGCGGTTACTCGCAGCATCACCACCATGGAGAGCGCGACCAGCCCCATGCCAAGCAGCATGGCGGGGCCGACGCCGACCACGGTTTCGATCTCGCGGTGAATGCCGAGCCGCACGATGATCCGATGCAGGGCCGTTGGAATGACGATAGCCTTGAACACCAGCGCTATCACCGCAGTAACATAGAGGTGGGGCGCGTCCTGGACGAAGGCCTGCCAGGCGACCGAAGCCGCGAGTACCAAGGCATGGAGCGCGTAGATATTGAGCAGCGCATAGAGCCGATCCTGGTAAAGCTGCATGAAGCTCACCAGCACCAGCGAACCGGCGAGTAAATGAGCGACGTCGAAAGAGAGACCGCGCATATTCTAAAGGCTCCGCGAGACGAACAGCAGCAAGGTACCGAGCAGGCCCAGCATCAGCGCGGCGCCAAGGAAAGCTGGCACCCGGAACACACGCATCTTGGCGACCGACGTCTCGAACACGGCCAGGAGGATGCCGCCGGCGGCTAGCTTGGCGATATAAGATGTAACCCCGATGGCGATCTGGGCAGCGCTTCCGTTGGGTGGCGCGATACCCCAAGGTGTGAACAGACAACCGATGACCGAGATGTAGAGCAGCAATTTTAACTCGGAGGCGAGATCGATCAGCGCCAGATGGCGGCCGGAATATTCCAGGACCATTGCCTCGTGCACCATGGTGAGTTCGAGATGGGTCGCCGGATTGTCGATCGGAATGCGCGCGTTTTCTGCGATCGCCACCATGATCAACGCGAGCAGCGCAAGGCCGAGCGAAACCCTCAAGCCTGCTTCGCCCGACGCCATGTAGGCCGCCATGATGGAGAGTTGCGTTGAGCCGGCAATGAGCGCCAACGTGAACATAATCATCAGCATCGCCGGTTCGGCGAGCGAGGCGATCATAACCTCGCGGCTCGAGCCGATTCCGCCGAAGCTGGTGCCGACATCAAGCCCAGCGAGCGCCAGGAAAAAGCGTGCGCTGCCGAGCAACGCAATGAGCGCGATGAGGTCGGCCGACCAGGAGAACAGCAATCCGCTGCGGAAGGTCGGCACCAGTGATGCCGCGACCCAGGTGCCAGCAAAGACAATGTAGGGGATGACACGGAACAGCCAGGACGCGCTTTCGGCAAGAACCACCTCTTTCCGCATCAGCCGAACGAGATCGCGATAGGGCTGCAATAGTGGTGGTCCTTGCCGGCGTAAGAGACGCGCCTTCACCTTGCGCACAAAGCCGGTCAACAGCGGCGATAGCAGCAGCACCAGCAGCATCTCCGCGCCCTGAAAAGCGAAATCGCGGATCACGGCCATATCGCAAGCACCAGCAGGAGCAGCACCAGCGCCGTGAATACCAGTGTGAGATAGCGGCGGATGGTGAGGAATTGCAGGACATTGAGCCGGTCGGCGGCATAGCCGATGAAAGCGGCAATCGGCGCATAAACGGCTTCCCAGATTAGATCGCTCAGCTCGACGGCGAGCCGCGCCGGCGCGGTGGCGCCCGGCGGCGGCATTTCGCCGATCTCGCGCGCGCGGAACACGGTGGTCCCGTATACGCGGCGGATCGGCTGGGCGAAGCTCGATGCGGTGTATTGCGTCAACGGGCTCGGGTCCGGATAGCCGCAATCCCAGGCTGGCCCGCGCCGCAGTTTGTCTGAGGCCAGTCGATGAATGGCGAAGGCGGCGATTGAGCCAGACAGCGCCACGAAAGTGAAGACGAGCAACCCATTATAGGAGCTACGGCTTTCCGCGATCGGCACGATGGTTAGCCAATCGAGGCCGGTCTGATGCGGCATGCTCACGCCGACCAGCGCCTTGGTCACTGGCGCTAGCGCGTCGAGGAAAATGCCAGGCAGGATGCCTGCGACGAGACAGAGCGCGGACAGGAAGAACATCGCGGCGAGCGAATTGCTGTCGGTTTCGCGCGCGTCGGCTGCGGCTGCCGTGCGCGGACGTCCCAGGAAGCTCACACCGAAGGCTTTGACGAAACAGGCGGCGGCGAGCGCTGCCGACAATGCCAGCAGTGCACCTACCGCCGGCACCAGGAATTTCAAACCCCAGGACGGCAATTGCGGGCTGAGCAGGATGGCCTGGAAAGTCAGCCACTCCGACACGAAGCCGTTGAGCGGCGGCAGCGCCGAGATCGCAACGCAGCCGACGAGGAACACGAAAGCCGTCTGCGGCATCCGGTGAATCAGCCCGCCGAGAAGCTCCATGTCGCGCTCGCCGGTCGAGTTAAGGACGGCACCGGCGCCGAAGAACAGCAAGCTCTTGAAGACGGAGTGATTGAAGACGTGGAATAGGGCAGCGGAAAGCGCCAGTGCTGCAGCGACACCCATGCCGTACGCCTTGAAAGCGAGCGCGAGGCCAAGCCCGATATAGATGATTCCGATATTCTCCACCGTGTGGTAGGCGAGCAGCCGTTTGAGATCATGCTGCATCAGCGCATAAAGCACGCCCATCACGGCTGTGATGCCGCCAACAGCGAGCACCAACATGCTCCACCACCAGGCCGGCGTGCCAAGCAGATCGAACGCAATTCGCACAAAGCCGTAGACCGCGACCTTGGTCATCACGCCGCTCATTAACGCGGAGACATGGCTCGGCGCTGCCGGATGGGCAAGCGGAAGCCAGGCGTGCAAGGGCACGACGCCCGCCTTGGAGCCGGCGCCGACGAGTGCAAGGATGAGCACCATTGCCGCCAGCGCGGCGGAGGGCTGCGACGCGCGGATCGCCTCGAACGCGTAGTTGCCATTGCTGCCCGCGAGCAGGCCGAAAGCCAGCAGCAACGCCAGCGTGCCGAAGCTGGCCATTAACAGATAGACGTAGCCTGCGCGCAGGTTTTCGCGCTCCCGATGATGTGCGACGACCAGCGCCCACGAGGTGAGCGACATGAATTCCCACGACACCAGAAAGCTGAAGGCGTCGTCGGAAAGCACGACGAGATTCATGGCGGCGAGATAGGCGGGATAGAATGGCAGTACGCGCCCGGGCGAGTGTTCGTGGCGGCCATAGCCAAGTGCGAAGAGGCTCGCCGCCGCGCCGCCAAGGTTGACCACTATGAGAAAGAACGATGAAAGAGCGTCAATGCGAAAATGCGCACCGAGCCAAGGCAAGCCGAGCGGCAATGTAACGTTGCCGCTGTCGATTTTGCCGAACAAGCTTAACAGTGCGATCATGCACAGCGTCAACGTCACGACAAAGCTGACGCCATAGACAAACGCGCTGGCGCGTGACGACGTCCAAAAGGCGACCGCTGTCGGCGCCAGCACCAGCAACACCGCCACACCATAAAGTGCGTAAGCGACCATCATTGCGGCGCACCTTTCAGCCGCACCCCGCGGCCTCCGCCACTGCTGGTGCTGCCTTCGCCGATCAATTCGATGCCGCCGGCTGTAAGCGCATCGACCAACTTCATCAACGAATCCACGTTACCGCGGACGACGCCATCGGAGGCTTCCATGCGCTGGATTGTTGGCAATGACAGCCCGCATCTCTGCGCCAGTTCGCGCTGGTCGAGTCCCAAAAGCGCTCGTGCGGCTCGCAGCTGTCCCGAAGTAATCATGTTAGTCCAAGGGACTTCGTGGTTTAGAATATGATATATAAAGTTTTATATCGCTATTATGATGTGTCAAGCATCACTTTGTGAGTTGTTGGAATCACGCAGCGACCCGCCACTATTCTGGCATTTCGTCGTGGCGCACGTTCGGCTGCAGCAGCACGCAGGCGGCAGCGGCAAAAATCATAGCAAAACCGATGACGTCAGGCACGGTCAGCCGCTCGCCAAGCGCTATGGCTGATGCGGTGACGCCAATGACCGGCACCAGCAACGAGCCAAGCGAGGCCGTGATGGCGGGCAACCGTCCGACGATCGACCACCATAAAAAATGCGCAAGACCGACCCCAAACAGGCCGACAAAAAGTATCGCCAAGATTGTTTGACTTTGGATCGGCCAAAGATGCGGATAGCCCTCGGTCAGGAAGGAACCGGCTGTGATGAAAAGCAGCCCGAATAGCAACTGCCAGGCCGCGTTCGCCAGCGGTTCAATCGTGACTCTGGCCCATTTGATGTAAACGGTCGCAATGGACCAGCTCAGCGCACAGCCGAGCGAATAAAACACAAAGGGCGGAAATCCGGTAGCGAACAGGGGCCATACCAGGACCGTCAAGCCGATCACGCACAGCGCGAAGGCGATCCAGCGCACAGCGTTTAGCCGCTCGCCGAGGAAGAGCCAGCTCAACACAGTCGTCCAGATTGGCATTGAATAGGTGATAATGATGGCGCGGGTGGTCGCGCCGCTGAGCTGTGCGAAGCCCGAGAGGATCTGAAACGCAGCGACATTGAAAAGTCCTGCCACCATGACGTGGATGTATTCGCCGCGCGGCACTTTCAGTTTGTGACCGGAAATGACGGCGGCCGCGAACAAGGTGGCCGCGCCGATCCCGGAGCCGGCAACGCGCAGGCTCCAGGGCGTTACCTCGCGCAGCGCGACCGCAGCCGCGATCCAATTGAGGCCCCAGGCGAAGGCAAGCAGCACCACCAGCAGCTTGGCCGTCGCGGCGGCGTCGCCTTTCGTTTTCAGCTCTGACATTACGGTGGAAGTCCGGCGGGAGAGGCGAAGCGTTCGTCTGTGCCACACGCTATAGCCGGGGCGCTCGCGTGGCGAGGCGGCTCCACGCATAGCGGTATTTCCGCCACCGCGCCCGCGGCGAACTGGCCGGCTTGTTGCACGGCCATCCTCGCTGTGTTAGCTAGCCCTCGATTTCAGGGGGGTTTCCGCGGGCTTCCGCGACGTCCTCCGAGATCGGAATTCCCTCTTGGATTCCAATGGTTTGCGCCGCCTTCCGCGACGGCGTCTGGGCTGTGAATGAAGTAAAAGCAACGAGCGTTTCAGTGGCAGGCGAAGATCCAATCATCTCCGGTATGGCTGGCCGCTACGCCACCGCCCTATTCGAGCTCGCCCTCGATAATAAGGCTGTCGACGCCGTCAAAAAGGATCTCGACCAGTTCGACGCGCTTGTCGCAAGCAGCACCGACCTCAATCGTCTCGTACGCAGCCCGGTGTTCGACGCCGACGAGCAGCTCAAGGCGCTCTCGGCGATCCTTGCCAAGGCCGGCATTTCGGGGCTGGCCGCCAATTTTCTGAGAGTCATTACGACCAACCGTCGCCTGTTCGCAGTGCGCAACATGATCCGCGGCTACCGCGGACTGGTCGCGCGGCACAAAGGCGAGGTGACGGCTCATGTCACAGTCGCTGAAAAGCTCAGCGACAAAAATCTCGACGCGCTCAAGAGTGCGCTGAAGTCCGTGACCGGCGGCAAAGACATCGATCTCGACGTCAACGTCGAACCTGCCATCATCGGCGGGCTGATCGTGAAGGTCGGCAGCCGCATGGTTGACAGTTCACTCCGCACAAAACTCAATTCGATCAAGCTTGCGATGAAAGAGGCCCGCTGATGGATATTCGCGCCGCAGAAATTTCCGCCATCCTGAAAGAGCAGATCAAGAACTTCGGACAGGAAGCCGAAGTCTCCGAGGTCGGCCAGGTGCTCTCCGTCGGCGACGGCATTGCCCGCGTTTACGGCCTCGATAATGTGCAGGCCGGCGAAATGGTCGAGTTCGAGAACGGAACGCGCGGCATGGCGCTCAATCTCGAGACCGACAATGTCGGTATCGTGATCTTTGGCGCCGACCGCGAGATCAAGGAAGGCCAGACCGTCAAGCGCACGGGTTCAATCGTCGACGTGCCGGTTGGCAAGGGTCTGCTCGGCCGCGTGGTCGATGCGCTCGGCAACCCGATCGACGGCAAGGGCCCGATCAAAGCCGACAAACGTGCCCGCGTGGACGTCAAGGCGCCCGGCATCATCCCGCGTAAATCAGTGAACGAGCCGATGGCGACCGGCCTCAAGGCTATCGACGCCCTGATCCCGATCGGCCGCGGCCAACGCGAATTGATCATCGGCGACCGCCAGACCGGCAAGACCGCGATCGCGCTCGACACCATTCTCAATCAGAAGCCGCTCAACGCGCAGACGGATGAGAAGATCAAGCTCTACTGCGTCTATGTCGCGATCGGGCAGAAGCGCTCCACCGTCGCCCAGTTCGTGAAGGTGCTGGAAGAGCAGGGCGCGCTCGACTACTCCATCGTGGTCGCCGCCACCGCCTCCGATCCCGCGCCGATGCAGTACCTGGCGCCGTTCGCCGGCTGCACCATGGGCGAATTTTTCCGCGACAACGGCATGCACGCGGTCATCATCTATGACGATCTGTCGAAGCAAGCCGTCGCATACCGCCAGATGTCGCTGCTGCTGCGCCGTCCGCCTGGCCGCGAAGCCTATCCCGGCGACGTGTTCTATTTGCATTCGCGCCTGCTCGAGCGCGCCGCGAAGATGAACGACGAGAACAAGGGCGGCTCGCTCACCGCTCTCCCGGTGATCGAAACGCAGGCCAACGACGTGTCGGCCTACATCCCGACCAACGTGATTTCAATTACCGATGGGCAGATCTTTCTTGAGACCGACCTGTTCTATCAGGGCATTCGGCCGGCGGTGAACGTCGG
>DATFVF010000007.1:0-8187 GCA_035260465.1 Pseudolabrys sp.
CGCCGGTCGCCAGCATCGCGCTCGTGCCCGTGCGGTTCTCAATGATGACTGTCTGGCCGAGCGCCGCTTTCATCGGCTCCTGCAACAGCCGCGCGACGATATCGACGCCGCCGCCGGCCGCGTAGCCGACGAGAAGGTGAATCGGCTGGCTTGCATAGTTTGCCTGCGCGCCCGCTTCGGGCACTCCCGCCGCAAGCGCGGCAGCGCCCGCGAGCAGATAGCGTCGTGTCAGCATTGAGCTTCCTCCGACTTTTTTGTCATTTTTCATTTGAGCATGATCTTATCCGAAAACCGGTTCCCATCCCCGATCAAATCGAGGACAAGCTTTTCGGGATCACGCTCTAATCCCCGCCTTCGCGGATCGGTGGCTGGAACGCGAGACCAGTGTCCCAGGGAAAATAGATCCAGGTGTCCTGCGATACTTCGGTGATGAATGTGTCGACCAGCGGACGGCCCATCGGTTTTGCATAGACGGTCGCAAAGTGCGCAGCCGGCAACAGGTCGCGCACCACGCGCGCGGTTTTTCCGGTGTCGACCAGATCATCGACGATTAATACGCGTTTGCCTTGCGATCGCAGCACCGCAACCTCCGGTGCAATGCCTTTGAGCACGGTGAGCTCGCCCTGGTTCTTGTAATCGCGATAACTCACGACGCATACGGTTTCGATCATCCGCACGTTCAATTCGCGCGCGACGATCGCCGCCGGCACCAGGCCGCCGCGCGTGATACAGACGATGGCCTCGAATGGCCCGGCGTCGTGCAAACGCCACGCGAGCGCGCGCGAGTCACGGTGGAACTGGTCCCAGGAAACCGGGAAGATTTTTTCCGGACTGGGCGCCGCGGCGGGGATTGAATTGGCCATTGGCGTCTCTCAGACCGCTCGTCCCCGCGAAAGCGGGGACCCAGGGGCAAAGCTTAGCGATCTGTCAAAAAAGAACTGGATTCCCGCGTGTGCGGGAATGAGCGGAGTAAGTGGATTCTCCACCATGCTAGCGTGTCGCTTCCGTAAGCTGCGCTTTGATTTTTTTCAGCATGCCCTCAACCTCCGCCTTCACCACTGCGAGCTTTTCCGCGTCGCGCGAGCGCACAACGATGTTGGTGTTCGGCCCGTGCTTATCGTCGATGAACGGATAACTGCCGATAATCGCATCGGGGTGCGCCTTCGCGATGGCGCCCAACTCGGTACCGACGTCGCCTTCCTTGGCATCGGCACGGATTGTTTCAGACAGCAGCTTGGTCCCGGTCTTGAGCTTGGGCGCAACCTCGTCGAGCATGCCCTGCATCACTGCCGGAATGCCGGCCATGGTGATGACATTGCCGATCCAGAAACCAGGTGCGCCAGACACCTTGTTTGCAACAAGCGCGGCGCCGTGCGGAATGCGCGCCATGCGCAGGCGTGCTTCATTGAGTTCGCCGCCAGTTTTGGCGAGGCGCTCTTTCAAAATTGTCACCGCCTCCGGATGAAACTCCAACGCGACGCTGAACGCTTCAGCCACACAGTCTGCGGTGATGTCGTCGTGCGTTGGCCCAATACCGCCCGTGGTGAACACGTAGGTGAACTTCGCACGCAACACGTTGATCGCTTCCACGATTGCGGAGGCGTCATCGGAAACCACGCGCACTTCCTTAAGATCGATGCCGATGGCGGTGAGATAGTCGGCGATGTAGCCGATATTCTTGTCCTTGGTACGGCCCGACAGAATTTCGTCGCCAATCACCAGCACGGCAGCAGTGATGATGGCGGGCTTGGCACTCATGGCGTGGTCCTTGTGGGCGATTGAACACGTAGCGTGGCCCCGGGACCTGCTCAAGCTGCCCGGCTCTCCGGCCGCTTATTTATTGGGCACTGGCTGTATCCGCCCTCAGATCGCTCTTCTAACCGTCCGTTTTCGCTGCATTTTTGGTTGGCCTGAAGCTTGCAACGCCTAACTGTGGAAAGGTGCGAAACGAAGGCAAGGAACAAGCGTTGCGTCAGCGGCTGCAAGCTGGGGGAATTGTATGAGTGCTGCCTTCGATGAAATGAAGGGCCATAACGGCGGCATACGGCCGGCTTACGACGAGCTGTCGCGCTGGCTCGCCGAAGTCCCGCCCGACGTGCTCGACTATCGCCGACGCGAGGCCGAGCTGATTTTCCGTCGCATCGGAATTACCTTCGCGGTCTACGGCGAAGCCGACGCGCAGGAACGGCTGATCCCGTTCGACGTCATCCCCCGGATCATTTCCGGCGCCGAGTGGCGGCTCATCGAAAAGGGCCTCACCCAGCGCGTCAACGCGCTCAACGCATTCATCAGGGATATTTACGGCGCGCGCGAGATTTTGCGTGCCGGCGTGGTGCCGGACGATCTCATCTTCCGCAACCCCGCGTTCCGCCCCGAGATGAGCGGACAGAACGTTCCGCACAATATCCATGTGCACGTCGCCGGTATCGATATCGTGCGCGTCGACGCCGAAACGTTTTACGTGCTCGAGGATAACGCACGCACGCCCTCCGGGGTTTCCTACATGCTGGAAAACCGCGAAATCATGATGCGGCTGTTTCCGGAATTATTTTCGCGCCACCGCATCGCGCCGGTTGAGAACTTTCCGGATGAACTGCTCGCCACGCTGAAATCGGTAGCGCCGTTGTCGACACCACACGACCCCAGCGTCGTGCTGCTCACGCCCGGCGTATTCAACTCCGCATACTATGAGCACTCATTCCTCGCCGACAAACTCGGCGTCGAGCTCGTTGAGGGCCGCGATCTCTTCGTCAAGGACGAGATCGTCTACATGCGCACGACACAGGGGCCGCAGCGCGTCGACGTGATCTACCGCCGCATCGACGACGATTTTCTCGATCCCCTCACCTTCCGTCCGGATTCCGCGCTCGGCGTGCCCGGCCTGATGTCCGCTTACCAATCGGGCAATGTGACGCTCGCCAATGCGGTCGGCACCGGCATCGCCGATGACAAGGCGGTGTACAGCTTCATGCCGGCGATCGTGAAGTTCTATCTCGGCGAAGAGCCTATCCTGAAAAATGTGCCGACCTGGCGCTGCCGCGAGGAAGAACATCTCAACTATGTGCTCGACAATCTTCATGAGCTGGTCGTGAAGGAAGTGCACGGCTCCGGCGGCTACGGCATGCTGATCGGCCCGGCGTCCAGCAAGGTCGCGATCGAGCAATTTCGCGCCAAGCTGAAGACGTCCCCGAAGAATTTCATCGCCCAGCCGACGCTCGCGCTTTCCACCTGTCCGACATGCGTCGAACAGGGCGTCGCGCCACGCCACGTCGACTTGCGGCCCTTCGTCCTCACCGGCCGTGACCGCGTGCGCATTGTGCCGGGCGGCCTCACGCGGGTCGCGTTGAAGGAAGGCTCGCTGGTGGTCAATTCAAGCCAGGGCGGCGGGACCAAAGATACGTGGGTGTTGGACGGCTGACATGCTCTCACGCACCGCCGACAACCTCTATTGGCTCTCGCGTTACATCGAACGCGCGGAATATCTTGCGCGTATCCTCGACGCCACACAGCGGCTGTCGGCGTTGCCCCTTGCCTATGTTGGCTCCAGCAATGAATGGGAATCCGCCGTCGCGACTGCCGGCTGCGCCTCTGCCTTCTTCAAGCTTTATGATGAGGCCAACGAAGCCAATGTGACGGACTTTCTCGCCTTCTCGACTGTAAACACATCTTCGATCCGCTCGTGTTTCGAGGGTGCGCGCGGCAATGCACGCGCGGTCCGCACGGCCCTGACGATGGAGATGTGGGACTCGATTAACGGCACCTGGCTCGAGCTCAAGCGCTACGGCAACGGGCCGACTTCGCGCGAGGAGTTCTCACGGTTCCTGCGGTGGGTGCAGGAGTGCTCGTTGCGCTTCGACGGTTCCGCTTACAGGACCATGTTGCGCAACGACGCCTACTGGTTCTCGCGGTTGGGCGTCTATATCGAGCGCGCCGACAACACCGCCCGCATTCTTGACGTCAAATATCACCTGCTGTTGCCGGAGATCGAACGCGTCGGCGGCCCGCTGGACTATTTCCAGTGGGCAGCGATCCTGCGCTCGGTGTCGGCGCTCACCGCCTATCACTGGGTCTATCGCGAGAGCCTAAAGCCCTGGTTGGTCGCCGACCTGCTGATCTTGCGTGACGAGATGCCGCGCTCGCTCGCGTCTTGCTACGAGGCCATCGTGCGCAATCTGGATTCGATTGCCGGCGCCTATCAGCGACAAGGTCCCGCACAGCGGCAGGCGCGTGGCATTCGTGCACGCCTGCAAAACAGCCGCATGGACGGTATCTTCCAACGCGGCTTGCATGAGTTTATCGGCGAGTTCATCACCGAGAATAACCGGCTCGGCGCGCTTGTCACCGAACAGTTCCTGACGTGAGCGCGTGTAATGACCCGTCATGGCCGGGCTTGTCCCGGCCATCCACGTCTTTAATGTGCCAAATAGCAAGACGTGGATGCCCGGCACCAGGCCGGACACGACGGTCGAGAGATTCCTAAACTTCCGCCAGCCAATACCCTGCGCGGCCACAGGACCTAAATTTTCGCATGCGCATTCGCATCTCCCACGCGACCACCTACGCCTACGTTGGACCGCCCACCCTCGTGACACAGGTGCTGCGGCTCACTCCGCGCGATCATGACGGCCAGCATGTGATCGCCTGGCGAATCGATCTCTCGGAGAATTGCCTGCTGCACCAACACGAAGATGCGTTCGGTAACATTGCGCATTCATTCACCGCCGAAGGACCATTCCGCGAGCTGACGGTTGCGGTCGATGGCGACATCGATACGCAAAACACCGACGGCCTGGTAAATGCTGCGATCGAACGTTTTCCGCCGCAGCTCTTCCTGCGCGAGACAGCACTCACGCATGCCGACGCCGCGATCGTCGATTTCGCGCGGACGGCGCGGGCCGGCACCGATGGCGACACGTTGGCGCTTCTCCACGCGCTGATGACGGCACTCAACCGAGAAATCGCCTTCGATACCGACCCGACACATGCGGCGACCACCGCAGCAGAAGCGTTTTCGATCCGGCGCGGCGTCTGCCAGGACCTCACCCACATTTTTGTCGCGGCGGCACGGGTGCTCGGCATCCCCGCACGCTATATCGGAGGCCACTTCCACCGCGCCGACGGTGTCACAGCACAGGAAGCGGGCCATGCCTGGGCGGAAGCCTTTATCGAGAATCTCGGCTGGGTGGGCTTCGATCCCACCAATGGCATTTGCACCACCGAAGCCCACGTGCGGGTCGCAGCCGGACTCGATTATCTCGGCGCAGCGCCCGTGCGTGGGACCCGTTTCGGCGGCGCCGGCGAGAGCCTGAAAGTGGCGGTGCGCGTCGATCAGGCGGGCCGGCAGACACAGTCGTAATGCATTGCCGAAGGGCCTCCGAGGTCGCTATAAACCTGCGGTCTGGCAGCTCAGAAAAACCAAGGCCCTATGACCTATTGTTGCGGAATTCTTGTGCGTGCCGGCCTCGTCATGATCGCCGACACGCGAACCAATGCTGGCGTCGACAACGTTTCCACATTCCGCAAGCTGCACGTGTACGCGCAGCCGGGCGAGCGGATCCTGGCGCTTGCCTCGTCGGGCAATTTGTCGCTGAGCCAGTCAGTGCGATCGACTCTGACCGAAGGCGTAGAAAATCCGGAGACTGGCGAAACCGAAACCCTGATGAATGCGCCAACCATGTTCCAGGCCGCGCAGCGCATTGGCCGCACCATCCGGAACTTGCAAACCGCCGAAGGCAAAGTTCTTGAAGCCGCCGAAGTTGACCACGAGGTCGCGTTTTTGTTCGGCGGCCAGATCAAGGGCGGGCGCCTGCAGCTGTTCATGATTTATTCGGCGGGCAATTTCATCGAATGCACGACCGACACGCCTTACCTTCAGATCGGCGAGCATAAATACGGCAAGCCAGTGCTCGACCGCGCCATAAGTTTCGAGACCGATCTCTACGATGGGCTCAAGATAGGCCTGATCTCCATGGACTCCACGATGCGCTCCAATCTCGGCGTCGGCCTGCCGATCGATATTCTGGTGGTGCGCCGGGACTCGTGCACCGCCGAAGTCACTTACCGGATCGAGCCTGGCGAGCCCTATTTCCAGGATTTGCGCGAGCGTTGGTCGGGTGCACTGCGGGCAGCACATATCGCAATACCACGCCCGCCCTATCGCAGTTCCCCTTGAACGGATGAGCCAGCGTTACTGCGATCCGGAAAGTCGCAACTTTCCAATTCATTAACTAGCCCTCTCGGGCCACCGATTACACTTTTACCGCCAGTTAACAGAACCGGGCGAATTGCAGGTTCTCGGCGCGGAGCACGCCGTTTGGTGCAGTAAAACGAAAGCGAATAGCAAGCTTTGTCGCCTAGCGTCCGGGCCGAAAAGCCTAATAGGCAGGACGCTTTAAGGGACCTTCCATCGTGCCGGCTGTGGCTCGTCCGCGTACTACTGACGTGCGGCAATACACGAGTTGGGACCGCGCTCGGTTGAGCGTGGTGGTCCCGATTGGCGTCATCGTTGCGGTCGCGATCGTGTGCATAGTTGTTGCCGTGCTCTCGTCTGCCCAGCGCGCGGATGTGGTTGCCGTCGATCACGAAAAGCAATTGTTCTCGCGCGCCCTATCCAACTTTGGCGAACGCGTATTGCGCGAAGTCGAAAGCGTCGCGTCCTCGGATGGCGCAATCCAGAACATCCGCCGCACGTTTGACCCAGACTGGGCGACACAGCGTGTCGCAATGTGGCTGGAGACGTATTTCGACCACGACTACGTTTTCATTTTCGACAGCAAGGACGAGCTGGTCTCTTCGATGGTCACCCATCGGGCGGTTGACATGAAAGGGTTCGCCGCAGCGCGCTCGGGGCTCGTCCCGGTGATCGAATACATGCGCGGCCGCGACCCGAACTTGCGTGGCGCGATCCGTCTCAACCAATCGATGCTGCCTGATGGTGGTGCCCAGCAGCAGACGGCGGTTATTCGTAATCTGATGGGACGGCCGGCGGTGATTGCCGCGGTTGCGGTCGGCCCGGCCGAAGGAACGACGGCCTCGATTGACAACGTCGCACCGATCATCATGTCGGTGAAATTCATCGATGACGGCGCGCTCTCACACATTTCCGTGCAGCTGCGGCTGACCAATCTCCGCAAGATCGACGACGGCCCGGTGCCAGCTGGCGATCTTGCCTACGATCTCGCCGGCCCGGATGGCAACGTCATCGCGCGGTTCGCCTGGACGCCGAAACAGCCGGGTGCCGAAATTGTGCACAACGTGGTGCCATTCGTCGCAGTGGCGTTGGTCGGCTTCGCGCTGCTCGCCGGCTTCGTGCTGCGCTACATGCGCCACACCGCGGCGGCGATTGCAGCGGGCGAATCGCGGCTGCGCCACCTGGCCATGCACGACCCGCTTTGCGGCTTGCCGAACCGGATCTTCTTCGGGGAGCGGCTGGAAGCCATGATTGACGAGGTTCGTAACGGCGGCGCGCCGGCGGCGGTGTTCTATATCGACCTCGATCATTTCAAGGACGTCAACGACACGCTCGGCCATCACGTCGGCGACGAGCTCATTCGCAACGTAACGCTGCGGCTTTCGCATACGCTGCGTGGCGGTGACCTGGTGGCACGTCTCGGCGGCGACGAATTCGCGGTCATTTCCTCGGTCGCTGGCGACAGCGAGAAAATGATGGGCCTTGCGCAGCGCATCATCTCGGCAATTTGCGCGCCCTACTCCATCAGCGGCCAGAACATCATCATCGGATCGTCAATCGGCATCGCGATGGTCGACAACAAGTGCGGTACCGCAACCGACATCATGCGCTATGCCGACATGGCGCTCTACCGGGCCAAGAACGAAGGCCGCAACCGCGCGTGCATTTATGACGCCGCGATGGACGCCGATCTTTCCACGCGCAAGTTGCTCGAAGCGGATTTGCGCGAGGCAATCGAAAACGACCGGTTGCAGCTGCTGTATCAACCGATCGTCAACAAGAGCGGCGAGGCTGTCATCGGCGTCGAGGCGCTCTGCCGCTGGACGCATCCGGAGCGGGGCGAAATCCCGCCGGTCGAATTCATCCCGATCGCCGAACACAGCGGCCAGATCGTCGAGCTCGGCGAATGGGTGCTGCGGCGCGCGTGCCTCGACGGCCTTGCCTGGCCGAAGCTCGTCGTCGCCGTCAACGTCTCGCCGCTGCAGTTCCGCCGCGCC
>DATFVF010000008.1:0-8144 GCA_035260465.1 Pseudolabrys sp.
CACCTCCTTCAGGCCAGCCAGCGCAACGATATCGCCGGCATAAGCTTCCTTGATGTCCTCACGGTTGTTCGCATGCATCAACAGCATGCGGCCGATCCGCTCCTTGCGCTCTTTAGTCGAGTTGATCACGCCGGTGCCGCTGGTGAGCGTCCCCGAATAGATGCGGCAGAAGGTAATCGTGCCGACAAAGGGATCGTCCATGATCTTGAAGGCGAGCAGCGCGAGCGGCGCGTTGTCTTTCGGCTCACGGATAACGTCTTCACCGTTGTCGGGATTGATGCCGTGAATCGGCGGCACGTCGAGCGGGCTCGGCAGATAGTCGACCACCGCGTCGAGCAGCGGCTGCACGCCCTTGTTCTTGAAGGCGGAGCCACACAGCACGGGAAAAAAGGCTCCGGTGATTACGGCTTTGCGGATCAGCTTCTTGATCGTGGCCTCGTCGGGCATCTTGCCCTCGAGGTACGCGGTGGTTGCATCATCATCGAGCTCGCACGCCGCCTCGATCATCTTATCGCGGTATTCCTTGGCCTGATCGAGCATGTCGGCCGGAATGTCGATGTCCTGATATTTGGCGCCGAGGGATTCGTCGTCCCACACCACACCCTTCATGCGTACCAGGTCGATCAGGCCTTTGTATGCTTGCTCGGAGCCAATCGGGAGCTGGATCGCTACCGGTTTGGCACCGAGGCGGGTCTTGATGTCATCGATGCATTTGAAGAAGTCGGCACCGATCTTGTCCATCTTGTTGGCGAAGACGATGCGCGGAACTTTGTATTTGTCGCCCTGGCGCCAGACCGTCTCGGTCTGGGGTTCGACACCCTGGTTGGAGTCGAGCACAACAACGGCACCGTCAAGTACGCGCAGCGACCGCTCAACTTCGATGGTGAAGTCGACGTGGCCGGGCGTGTCAATGATGTTGAGCCGCTTTTCGTTCCAGAACGCGGTGGTCGCGGCCGACGTAATAGTGATGCCGCGCTCCTGCTCCTGCTCCATCCAATCCATCGTCGCGGCGCCTTCGTGCACCTCGCCGATCTTATGGCTCTTGCCAGTGTAATAGAGGATCCGCTCGGTCGTCGTCGTCTTTCCGGCATCAATGTGCGCCATGATGCCGAAATTGCGGTAGTCCTCGATGGCATGGTTGCGGGGCATAGGAGTCCTTGAATCTTTTTCTTCTGTCACCAGCGATAATGCGAGAAGGCCCGATTGGCTTCCGCCATCTTGTGGGTATCTTCGCGCTTCTTGACGGCATTTCCCCTGTTATTGGATGCGTCGAGCAGCTCGGCCGAGAGCCGCTCCGTCATCGTGCGTTCGTTACGTTCGCGCGCGGCCGCGATGATCCAGCGAATGCCGAGGGCTTGCCGGCGTGACGTCCGTACTTCCACCGGCACTTGATAGGTGGCGCCGCCGACACGCCTTGAGCGAACCTCGATTGAGGGCATCACGTTGTCGAGCGCCTGCTGGAAAACCGTGAGAGGATTCTGTTTCGTCTTGCCTTCGATCGTTGAGAGCGCGCCGTAGACGATGCCTTCCGCTACCGATTTCTTGCCATCGTACATGATGGCATTCATGAACTTGCTGACGACGATATTGCCGAACTTCGGGTCCGGGATGATCTCGCGTTTTTCTGCGGCGTGGCGGCGGGACATGACGCTGATCCTTACTTGGGCCGTTTCGCGCCGTACTTCGAACGGCGCTGCTTACGGTTTTTCACGCCCTGCGTATCGAGCACACCACGCAGGATGTGATAGCGAACGCCCGGAAGGTCTTTCACGCGTCCGCCGCGGATCATCACGACCGAGTGCTCTTGCAAGTTATGGCCCTCGCCCGGGATGTAACCGATGACTTCGAAACCATTGGTGAGACGAACCTTGGCCACCTTGCGCAGAGCCGAGTTCGGCTTCTTCGGCGTGGTGGTATAGACGCGCGTGCAGACGCCCCGCTTCTGCGGCGAAGCCTGCAAGGCTGGCACCTTGTTGCGCGCCTTGAGCGGGCGCCGCGGCTTGGCAATCAACTGGTTGATCGTCGGCATCGTTGGCCTTCGCTACCTTCGTTTCGAGGAATAAGCGCGAGAACGGAATCGTCCGCGCCACTCCTCTGCATGTGTTGCGGACATCATTCGTCCGCGTTGTCTCGGGCTATTCGCCCCGGCATTGCTGCGCGCTTCTCCACGCGCAAAACGAAATCGCGCCATCCGCATCGGTTGCGAAGGCGCTCTTTCCGTTTCAGATGGCAGCGCTGCCGTGAAGCAACACAGCCGTCACTCAAGTCTGACAGTGGCTGTCAGTGGCAGCGTTTGAGCTTCATTGGTCGAGGCGATGCGCCAGCCAAGCTTCGAGAAAAACTAAACATTCTCAAAGGGTTAGCCGGGCGGCCGTTCCGAACAAGCGAAGCTCACCGCCTGCCGTGAAAGTGTGGGGTATGTATCGGCGTGACTCAGCTAAGTCAAGCGGAAATGGCTGAAAAATCGACGATTCGAGGCCGTTCGGCCCCATGCCTAACATGCACGGTATGCCGACGGTACCGCGTTACGCGCCTATTGCGACGTCACCCCGGTCTCTTTGATGACCCGCAGATATTTCGCGCTCTCGCCTTGGACAAAATCCGTGAACTGGGCGACCGACATGGGCGTGACGACGGCGCCGGCCGCCTCTAGACGCGCCTTCACATCAGGATCTTCGATCACCTTATTAATCTCTTTGTTCAACCGGTCGATGATGGGCTGCGGGGTCCCGCGTGGTGCGAAAAAGCCCGCCCAGAGTGTGAAGTCGTAATCCTTGATACCCGTCACCTCAGCGACCGTCGGCACATCGGGCGCGGCCGGCGAACGCTTGGCAGAGGACAACGCCAACATTTTCACGCCCCCCGATTTGACGTGGGGCGCCGCTGCCGGAAAACCCGGAAAATAGAAGTCGACATGATTGCCAATGACGTCGGTGAGCGCGGGCCCTGCACCCTTGTAGGGTACATGCGTTAGGTTCTCGTCGAATTTCGACTTGAGAAGTTCACCCGCGAAATGACCGGGCGTGCCAATGCCCGCGGATGCAAAAGTCATCTTCGGTTTCGCTTTCAACGTCGTCAGAAATTCCGGCAAGGTTGAATACGGAGCTTTGGTTGGCACCACCAGCGCCAAGGGCACCACGGCCGCGAGCGCGATCGGCATCAGGTCCTTGTCGGGATCGTAGTTGAGACCCTTGAGCCAGTGTTGATTGACCGCAATTTCCCCGGTTTGTCCGACCAGCAGCGTATAACCATCGGGCGCGGCGCTCGTTACCGAATGTGCGCCGATGGCACCACTCGCGCCTGCCCGGTTCTCGACCACGATAGTCTGCCCGAGCGCAACACCGAGCTTGTCCGAAACGGATCGCGCGACGATATCGCCGGTGCCGCCGGCGGCATATGCGACGATCAACTGGATGGTGCGGTTTGGATAGGCTTGGGTCCATCCAGGTACGACAGCCGCAACATTGACTGCAACCGCGACGAGACCGACGGCCAACACAGAAGTGGCGCGCATGCAAAATCCTCCCTTGAACGGTCGCCGCGTTGGTTCCGGCGTCGCGTTATTCGAATTCGTAGAGCCGGGCCGGATTATCAGAAAGTATGCGCTCCGTCAGATCCGCCGAGCCCACGGCCGCTACGAAATCATCGACCAGCGTTTCGTAACGCAGATTACGATAAGGCGCGAGCACGGCGCCACCCATTTGCTGATCGTGCGGCGGCGTATGGGGCCAGTCGCTGCCCCAGACGCAACGGTCCGGTGCGGTCGCAAGAATGGCTTTGAGCCACACCTGGTCCGGCTTTGTCGCCAGCGCGTCTGTGCTTACGCGGTAGGGCGCCGATAACTTCATCCAAACATGCGGCATTGCCAGCAAACCCAGCAGCGCTCGGCCCTCGGCTTGCTCGGGTGTGTGGCCCATAAAAACACCGAAGTGGTCGATCACCACCGGCGCTGGCGAACGACCGAGAAACGCTGCATTCTGGGCGAGCATCTTGATCGGAGCGATAACTTCGATGTGCCAGTTTAATTCGCGCGCAAGTTCTGCAATCCCCCCGAAGCGTTCCGCAAGGGGCGCTTTTTCGCGAAGTGGGCTATAGAGATTAAGGCGCAAACCGCGTACGCCCTGCCCGCTCATGTCGGACAAGGTCCGCGCGGATATTGCCCGCGGATCAATAACGACAACGCCACGCCCACGACCGGCTAACGCACCAAGAGTTTCCAGCAGTAAGCCGTTGTCGACGCCGTAGAAACTAGGCTGAACGATCACGTAGCGTCTTATGGCGCGCGTCGCTGAGACGCTTTCGATCTGTTTGAGTGTCGCGACGTCGGCGAGATAAGTGCGTTCAGCGACCTGCGGATAGCGATCAGCCGGCCCAATGATATGGATGTGGCTATCACAGCGCATCTCAGGGTTCACGCACGAACGCGCACGGCCACTGCATCGCCGGTCTCGCGCGTCCCAAGGCGGCCGCCCACATCGAATGTCGCCTCCTTGGCCGCGATCGCGGCCTCCACCGCTTTCTCGATTGCCGCGGCGGCCGCTTTAAAAGAATTGGTTTTGTTGCGGCGGCCGTGCCAGGCAAGCAACATGGCGGCGGAGAGAATAAGCGACAGCGGATTCGCGACGTTCTTGCCTGCAATATCCGGCGCCGAACCATGGGCAGCCTGCGCCATTCCATGGTCTGCTCCGGCGTTGAGCGAAGCGGCAAGCCCAAGGCTCCCTGATAGTTCGGCCGTCAAATCGGACAAGATGTCGCCGTACATATTCGTAGTGACGATGACGTCGAAGCGCTGAGGGTTGCGAACGACGTGGGCCATCATCGCGTCGACAATGACGTCATCGACTGCGACAGCCGGAAATTCCTGCGCGACTTTGCGACATGATTCGATGAAAAGCCCATCGGTCACTTTCAGCACATTGGCTTTGTGCACGATGGTGACGCGCTTGCGCCGCGCCATCGCCAGCTCGCAAGCCGCGCGCGCAATGCGTTCGCTGCAAGCGCGCGTAATCCGCCGCAAGGAAATGGCGACATCCTTGGTGACAAGAACCTCACCGCTACCCTCCTCCATATTGCGGTCTGCATAGAATCCTTCGGTGTTCTCGCGTGCGACCACCAGGTCGAATTCGCCACAGCGCAGCGGAAAGCCTGCATACGTTCGCGCCGGCCGGATATTCGCAAACAGGTCCAGGCTCTTGCGCAGCATCATCGACGGATTGACCTCGCCTTTCGCGGGGTCTTTGAATTCGAACGTAGACGTAGGTCCAAGCACAATCCCGTCGACCTTCCGCGCCTTCTCGACGATGTCCGGATGGATCGTATGTCCATGTGCGCGCAAGCCCGCATGACCGGTCGCCGCCTCTTCGAGGCGCAGTCGCAAATCAAATCGTTCGGACGCCGCGCGGAGCACTGCAAGTGTTGCGGACGTTATTTCAGGGCCGATGCCGTCACCGGCGAGAACAAGGAGATGCATGGGACGAATTCCACCGTGCGGGACTGGCATCTTCCCTCATTTTCCTGCTCAAAGAAAAGGGCCGCCCTGCGGCGGCCCTTTCGAATGCTAGAATGGCGAAAGTTATTCCGCCGCCGGCAGCGCCGGAGCCGCCGCCGCCTCGGCCTTAGCCGCAGCCTTGGCAGCGTCCTTTTCGCGTTCCTCGAGGATGAGCGCGTCGCGTTTGACAGCGACCTCACGCAAGCCATTCATCATGGCGCCGGTGCCCGCCGGGATCAGGCGGCCAACGATAACGTTCTCCTTGAGCCCGTCGAGCGTGTCCGCCTTGCCGTTAACGGCGGCTTCGGTCAGCACGCGTGTGGTCTCCTGGAACGAGGCCGCAGAGATAAACGAACGCGTCTGCAAGCTGGCCTTGGTGATGCCGAGCAGAACCGGATGACCGGTCGCGCCCTTCTTGCCTTCGGCCTCGACGCGAGCGTTGATCTCGTCCATTTCGGTCCGATCGATCTGCTCACCTTGCAGGAGTTCGGTCTCGCCGACGTCGTCGATCTCGACCTTTTGCAGCATCTGGCGAACGATCACCTCGATGTGCTTGTCGTTGATATTGACGCCTTGCAGCCGGTAGACCTCCTGGATTTCGTTCACCAGGTAGGCAGCCAGCTCTTCGACGCCCTTGATGGCGAGGATGTCGTGCGGAGCAGGATTGCCCTCGACGATATAATCGCCCTTCTCGATGACGTCGCCATCCTGAAGATGAATGTGCTTGCCCTTCGGGATGAGGTATTCCTTTGGTTCATCACCTTTACCCGACGGCTCGATGGTAATGCGGCGTTTGTTCTTGTAGTCCTTGCCAAACCGCACCGTACCGCCAATCTCGGCGATGATCGCTGCTTCTTTCGGCCGCCGCGCCTCGAACAGCTCCGCCACCCGCGGCAGACCGCCGGTGATGTCACGGGTCTTGGCACTTTCAGTCGGAATACGCGCAATCACGTCGCCCGCCTTCACATGACCGCCCGGATCGACCGAGATGATCGCGTCGACGGCGAGCTGGTAACGCGCCTCGCCGCCGCGGGCGAGCTTGAGGATCTTGCTGCCCGATTTGATCAGGATCGCCGGACGCAGGTCCTGCTGATTGCGCGAGGAACCGGTACGCCAGTCGATGACCACGCGCTTGGCGATGCCGGTTGACTCATCGAGTGCTTCCGACATCGACAGCCCGTCGACCAGGTCTTCGAACTCGATGGAACCTTCAACCTCGGTCAGAATCGGCCGGGTGTAAGGATCCCATTCGGCGATGCGTTGGCCGCGCTTGATCTTGTCTCCGTCCTCGACGCGCATGCGCGCGCCGTAAGGGATGCGGTGATGTGCGCGCTCGGTGCCATCAGGGTCGACGACCGAGACGACCATGTTACGCACCATCGCCACAACCTCGTTATCCGAGTTTTTGGCGATATTCTTGCCCTTGAACTTGACCTTGCCGTCGAAGTTCGACTCGATGAACGACTGCTCGGAGATCTGCGCCGCGCCGCCGATGTGGAAGGTGCGCATGGTCAGCTGTGTGCCCGGCTCGCCGATCGACTGCGCAGCGATGACGCCCACCGCCTCGCCCATGTTGACCGGAGTGCCGCGGGCAAGATCGCGCCCGTAGCAAGCCCCGCATACGCCATTGGCTGCTTCGCAGGTCAATACCGAGCGGATTTTTAGTTCCTGCACGCTGCCATTGGTGATGACTTCCACCTCAGGTTCCGTCAGCAGCGTGCCACGCTTGATCAGCGTCTTGCTGCTGGCGGGGTCTTTCACATCTTCGGCCGTCGTACGGCCGAGGATGCGCATCGCCAACGAGGCCACAACGGTGCCCGCGTCGATGATGGCGCGCACCTTAATGCCGCCCTTGGTGCCGCAATCTTCTTCCGTGATGATGCAATCCTGCGCAACGTCGACCAGACGGCGTGTCAGGTAACCGGAGTTCGCCGTTTTCAAGGCTGTGTCGGCCAGACCCTTACGGGCGCCGTGCGTGGAGTTGAAGTACTCCAACACCGACAGCCCTTCCTTGAAGTTGGATATGATCGGGCTCTCGATGATCTCGCCCGATGGTTTCGCCATCAGGCCACGCATGCCGGCAAGCTGACGCATCTGCGCGGGCGAACCGCGCGCACCGGAATGGGCCATCATGTAGATCGAGTTGACCTGCATGTCGCGGCCGCTCTCGTCCTTCTTCGTGGACGAGATTTCGCGCATCATCTCGTCGGCGATGCTGTCGGTGGATTTCGACCAGGCGTCGACCACCTTGTTGTACTTCTCGCCTTGGGTGATCAGGCCGTCATTGTATTGCTGCTCAAATTCTTTCGCGAGCTCACGCGTCGCCTCGACGATCTTCCACTTCGACTCCGGCACCACCATGTCGTCCTTGCCGAAGGAAATGCCGGCCTTGAAGGCGTGATAGAAGCCGAGCGACATGATGCGGTCGCAGAAGATGACCGTCTCTTTCTGTCCGCAATGGCGGTAGACCTGGTCGATCATCGCGGATATTTCACGCTTGGTCATCAAGCGATTGACGACGTCGAACGGGACTTTCACGCTTCTTGGGAGCACGTTACCAAGCACAACGCGGCCGGGCGTGGTGTCGTACCACTTCCTGAAGGACTTGCCTTTCTCGTCGACGCCTTCCCAGCGGTATTTGATCTTGGTGTGCAGG
>DATFVF010000009.1:0-8460 GCA_035260465.1 Pseudolabrys sp.
CCGCACATCGACCTACGATGTCCTCACTGGCGCTGTGCCGATGCGCGATGCCGTGCTGCCGACCGCCGTGCCGCAACTCTACATCGCGCCATCGACAATGGATCTTTCCGGCCTCGAGCTTGAGATCGGTCAACAGCGCGATCGCGCATTCCGATTGCGCAATGCGCTCCGTCAGCTCAACAGCGGCACGCGCACTTACGATTTCACTTATGTGCTGGTCGATTGTCCGCCGTCGCTCAATCTGCTTACCGTCAACGCGATGGCGGCCGCAGATTCGATTCTCGTTCCGTTGCAATGTGAGTTCTTCGCGCTCGAAGGCCTGTCGCAACTTTTGAAAACGGTCGAGCAGGTGAAGACGACGCTCAATCCGACATTGTCGATTCACGGCATCGTGCTCACGATGTACGACTCGCGCAACAATCTATCCAATCAGGTCGTCGCCGATGTACGCCAATTCATGGGCAGCAAAGTTTACGAGACCATCATTCCGCGCAATGTGCGCATCTCGGAAGCGCCGTCCTACGGCAAGCCTGTCCTGGTTTATGACCTCAAGTGCGTTGGCAGCGAAGCCTATTTGCGGCTCGCGACCGAAATCATCCAGCGTGAGAAAGCCTTGAAAACAGGCTAGCGGCGGCGCTGCCCATTCTGCGTGGAAGCACCTGGGCGATAGGCACAGAACACGGAAAGGGATAGCGTGGCGCGGAATTCAGGAGCGGCGATGGCGGATCATTCGCGATTGGGACGCGGCCTGGCGGCGCTGATGGGCGACGTCGGTGAGGAAACCTCCGTCGCTGACAGTGGCCGCAAGCCGCGCCGTGCGCCGGTCGAAAATTTGCGCCCCAATCCGCGCAATCCGCGCCGGATGTTCACCGATGTCGAGCTTGGCGAACTTTCCGATTCAATCCGTGAGCGCGGCATCATCCAGCCGATTGTGGTGCGCGCATTGCAAGGCGACAACTTTGAAATCATCGCCGGCGAACGGCGATGGCGCGCCGCGCAGCGTGCGGGCTTGCACGATGTGCCGATTGCGGTCGTGGAAGCCAACGATGCGCAGGCGCTCGAATTCGCCATCATCGAAAACGTGCAACGCGCCGATCTCAATCCGATCGAAGAGGCGAGTGGCTATCTTGCGCTGATGGACGACTTCAATCGCACGCAGGATGAGGTCGCACAGATCGTCGGCAAAAGCCGGCCGCACGTTGCCAACACGATGCGCCTGCTCAAGCTGTCCGAGCCCGTGAAGCAGCTTGTGCGTTCGGGCAAAATTTCCGCGGGCCACGCGCGGTTGCTGCTCGGGCAGCCTAATGCCGAGCAGATCGCGCACGAGATCATCGATAAAGGTTTGAGCGTGCGGCAGCTCGAAGCTGACATGCGCAAGGATGTTGCCGCGCAAGTGCGCGATGTGCAACGCGAGGGTCAAAGCCACACCAGCGGCGTGAAAGATGCCGATACGCGCGCTTTGGAAAGACGGCTATCCAATGCGCTCGGGCTCGAGGTGAGCGTCGATCACCGCGGCGACGGCGGAACTTTGCGGATCAAATACCGCGATCTGGAACAGCTCGACGCTGTCCTGCGGAAACTCGGCGGCTAGTACCGGCTGCTGGGCTGCCAAAGCGAAGCGGGCCCACCAAGATTATTCGATCCAGGCAAAGCCCGTAGGCGGGTTCCACATTTCTCCCCGCCAGCCCCCTCAATATTCCATGCAAAGTCCGCGCGGCAGTTCAAATTATTTTGAAGTCCGCACCTCTTTCATTCAAACGGCCGATTGAAATAAATGGTCCCGTCTGCGTTTTATCCCGCGGGGGCGTGAAAAACCCGTGCCCGATCTGGCCGGCGAATACTGATCGAGGAAGAATAATGACCACCACCACCCAGAACAGTTCGCATACCGCCTTGGCGGGAATAGATAGCGTAGCCACCACGACGTCCGACATCGCGCTGCTGGTCGGCCGTATCCTTCTCGGCTGGATTTTCGTGCGCAGTGGATACGGAAAGATCTTCGATATCCCCGCCGTCGCCGCTACGTTTCCCGCACGCGGGCTCCCGGCTTTTCTGGCCTACATATCGGTGCCTGCGGAGTTCTTTGGCGGCCTCGCCTTGATGTTCGGGTTCGCGACCCGTTACGCCACTTTGGTGATGGTCATATTTATGCTGGTGGCGACGTTCAGCAGCCATCGCTATTGGGACTTCACCGATGCGGCCGCGCGCCGGGCCCAGGATGGTAATTTCTACAAGAACATGGCGATTCTGGGCGGCATCTTCTTCTTGTTTGCCTGTGGTGCCGGCCGCCTCAGCCTCGACACCTGGCTGCGCAGACGGAACTAGGGCAGGACGGTACAAGCTTCAACCGCCCTCGCTTGCGGCTTCCTCGGCTTGGGTTTGTATTCCAGCAGAGGGAGAACGCATACGCTCATGCGGCCCACTCGCCAAATCTGCCCCGGAGTCCAGATCGGTCGGTTCGGCAAATCCGACAAGGGCCGGCGCCGCGCGCTGCTCAGAAGTCGGAAAGTCGATCGCATAGACGCTGCCGACCGGCCCGGGCGTCCAATCTTCGCCCGGCAAGAGCGTGATCTTGACGTCGGCGAGAAGTCCGCGGGACAGGAACGGATCGAAGTGCCGCATGCTTTTCTCGTTCAGGTCGAGAACGCGCCCAGGCTTAAGCGATCCAACATCATTGATTTTGACGATAAGTTGTTTGTCGCCGCTTTCCACCAGCGCGTAGGTGGGCTGATAGAGCCTGCCATACCGAACGCCACCAAATTGGTTGCGTAAATCGACCTGGATCGCAGCTGTCCATGCGGCGGGATCGTAAAGTTCGCCAGAGGCAGTTTGTGCGTCGCCCTCCTGCGTGCGATCGCGAAAAGGATTATACGTCGAAACCACGCCTACAACCGTTATATGCGCGAGCGTCGCCTCGTCCTGTGTGCGCGGCAACCCCATCAGGGTCGCGAGTCTGAACACCGAACGGTACGCAGAAAAAAATTGTGGCAGCATTTTACGGCGCGCGTATTCAACCAGGTTCGAACCGGTGCCGCTCGCGCTGGCAAACTTGTCGCCCATCGTGTCGAGCATGCCGCGGGTCGCACGTGGTGCGACGGAAAAAGATGCCAAATCGCCGGCGTCGGCCGGGAGCTCGATCAGCGCCAAGATCCCGGTTGTTTCCAAAGGGCATGTGTCAGGCAGGCTCAGCGCAATGCCGGCGGCATCCGGTGCCGAGCCCCCGACATTGGTTGGAGCCGAAATTTCGGCGTCTGTGATCGACAGCACAATGACATCGGAATCATGTTCGGACTGTTGGACGAAATCGACCGACACAATGGAAGATTCGTCCCCTATGCCGCCCCAAACCGTCCCGGCAAACAAAGCGAGCGCCAGAATAAACACAATCGCCAACCCGCCGCGCTGTGCGGGCCGGTCATCCGATTTTTGATGACGCTTGGAAGACAACGCTGGCGGGGACATCAACACCGTCGGACGTGAATACCCTTCGAGACGTAAATCCCTACCGAATGCGGATAAAAAGCGCGTAAAATACGTCGTGAAAATATTCATCGAGTTTGATGCAAATGTTGGGTTTTGCCCTGTCGTTGTCCTTTTCAAAGTTACGTTTACGCCACTGCGCTGTCTGTCGTCTGAACAGATGAAAGACCGCCTTGCGGCGGTCTCTCTGACATACAAAGCAGCCAATATTGTCGCATAAGGCCTAATTCTTGTTGCGCCTGTCCTTTCGAAAAATTGCGCAGCAATGAATGGAGGCCGCAGTTTTTGTAACGAGAATTTCGGACGGGGCCGCTCTGATTTTCCGGATCACGTGACCAAGTCACGCAACCACGCAACGCGACGGCACAATATGACGAAGGAATGTGCGGCGATGATAGCGACGAACTTTGCCGGCAGGGCGCAACGCATTGTCTGCCGCGCGCGCTTGTTCTAGCGATCGCGTAAAGTGCCAGGCAGGTGCACAAACGCCCTGACGCGATCCTCGGGGTCGCTTGCGCCGGCAATTGGTTTTGCTCGCATTGGGGCGCCAGCGGCCGTTGCAGAGCGGAAGACCAAAAGCTGCGGCATCCGCCCGCTATTAGCCCCAGCGGTTACAACCATGGCGCGAGATAGGGCTTTTTTCTTCCCAGATTTGGCTATCCCGCATACATTGGGGCATTCGTTTTAAAGGTTTTTATCCCGAATGCGCGCCCGTCGAGATGCCGCCCTCCGTCTCCTCAAGACCATGCTGGTGGCGTCAATCGTCATTCCGATATCGATTTTTTCCTATGTCGGCTGGGTCAACTACGAGGCTGCCCTGGTCCACGCGGATGAACAGCTTGCGGGGTCGCTGACCATTCTCTCCGAACAGGCGTTGAAGGTCTTTCAATCGGTCGACCTCACCTTTACCAGCGTCAGCGTCTTGCTCGGCGATCTCAGCGACGAACAAATCAAGGCTTCCGAGCAAACGCTGCATTCGCAGTTAGGGGAACTCGAAAAAGCGCTGAACAGCGTCAACGCCATCGTGGTTGCCGACAGCAAGGGGCAGAGGCTGGTTTCGTCTGCGGTATTTCCGGTCACCGCCGATCTCGGGGTCGAAGATCGCGACTACTATCTCGCGCAAGTGGATCGGGATGCCGGCACCTTTGTCGGCGCGGTATCGCAATCGCGGGTGACAAAAGAGTCGTTCTTTGGTGTCAGCCGGCGCCGTCCGCTGCGCGATGGAAAATTCAACGGGGTCATCATGGTTTCCGTTGTGCCGAAAGTGTTTTCGGAATTTTACCATCAGCTTGCCAACGATAGCGCTGCAAGTTTCTCGCTGGCCAAAAGCGACGGTGCAATTCTCGCGCGTCACCCGAGTTCGCCCGGAGATGTCACGCATTTTGAGCCCATTAGCAGATTTATGCTCAATGTCGCCAATCATCCCGAGGGCGGCATTGTTACCAGCAACAATTCGGTCGACGGCGTCAAACGGCGAATCGCCTATCGCAAGCTCGGATACGCCGATTTATACGTGTCCGACGGAATCAGGACCGACGCCGTTTACGCCGGCTGGCTCCGCCTGATGGCCACCCGTTTGATCTTTGGGGTGCCGGCGATGCTCGTTGTCTTCATGCTTGTTTTGCTGACCATGCGGCGAACGCAGGCGTTTTACGCAGAAGCCGAGCAGCGCGACCTGGCCGAACAAGCCCTCCGGCAATCGCAAAAGATGGAGGCGGTCGGACAATTGACCGGCGGCGTCGCGCACGACTTCAACAATCTTCTTACGATTATCATCGGCAATCTCGGCATTGCAAAACGTGGGGTGGTCGAAGCGCGCGCGGAACGGGCCCTCAACAATGCGCTTGTGGGGGCGGAGCGCGCGGCACAATTGACCCAGCGGCTGCTGGCATTTTCGCGCCGGCAACCACTCAATCCGCGCGTGCTCGACATCAATAAACTGATCGTCAGCATTTCCGATCTGCTCACACGCACGCTTGGCGAAAATATCGAACTCGAAACGGTCAGCGGTGCCGGCCTCTGGACAGTCGAAGCGGACGCCTCGGAGCTGGAGTCGGCACTGCTCAATCTTGCCTTGAACGCGCGCGACGCCATGCCCGAAGGCGGCAAGCTGACGATCGAAATCAGTAACGCCTATCTCGATGACGAATATTGCCGTCACCACGAAGGTATTCAGCCCGGACAGTATGTTCTTGTTGCTGTCACCGACAGCGGCGGGGGGATGTCGCGCGAAACGATCGAGCATGCATTCGAACCGTTTTTCACGACCAAGGAAGCCGGAAAAGGCACCGGTTTGGGATTGAGCCAGGTTTACGGCTTCATGAAACAGTCCGGCGGACACATCAAAATTTACAGCGAGCCCGGCGAGGGCACCACGATCAAGCTCTATCTGCCGCGCCGGGAAGGCGATGAGGCCGACATTTCCGGCGACGGCAGCGAAGGATCCGAACGCGGTCAGGGTGAGACGATCCTGATCGTCGAGGACGATGACGGGGTTCGGCAATATGCAGCCGAGATATTGAGAGATTTGAACTACCAGATCATCGAGGCAAAGGATTCGGCCGCCGCGCTGCGCCTGCTCGATGCGGAAAAGGAATTCGATTTGCTGCTCACGGACGTCGTGCTACCGGGCAAGAACGGACGTGAGCTTGCCGACGAGGTCGAGCGCCGGCGTCCCGAAACAAAGATTATTTTTATGACTGGTTATTCGCGCAACGCCATCGTTCACCACGGCCGTTTGGATGCCGGTACCGAACTCATCCCAAAGCCGTTGATCGAGCGCACTCTGGCGAGAAAAATCCGCCAGGTCCTCGACAGCCGGTCAAACGCGCAATAGTCGCGATCGGGCAAGGAAAAAACCCCAAATGCGGCGAGGCGCGTTTGGCGCAGCGTGCGGCCGGCTGCTCTACTCCGTTTCTGAAGTCCCCGTCGGTTCCATCTTATTGCGCAGCCGGTCGGTGCCTTTAATGGTGTCGACCACGGTACGATAGGCGTTCGACACTTTTTCTCCCAGGCTTCGCGGCCGACGGCTGCGGAGCTTTCTTTTTTTGGCAGTGGCTTTGGATTTTTTCTTTCGCTTGCCGGTACTGGACTTGCGCTTTTTTCGAGCCATGACGATCCCCCAAAGCCTCGCACCCTTGCGGCCACCACCATAAAGCGGACAAGCGCCGACAGGAAGGCCGCCGCATCGTCGCGCTATCCCCGCTGGATCGTGCCCGGTCCCAGCTGCTAAGTATCCCCTCCAGGCGAAAACGATCCGGGAGGACCAGGTGCTGGCTTCACTTCAAGGCGAATTGCAGCCGACGATCTACCGCTTCAAGCTTGGCGGCTTCGAAGTCGCCACCGTTCTGGATGCCAAGGCGATCCGTGAGGGGCTGCATCCGCACTATGGTGCCAATGCCTCGGTCGATGAGGTGCACGCGCTCGCACGCGCCAATAACATCGACACGCAGCGCTTCGAACATCCCAATATTCCGACACTCGTGAATACGGGCAAGCAACTGGTCCTGTTCGATACCGGCAATGGCGCGCTGCCGCGCGAATATGAACAGCTCAGCAAGCGGCTTCCGCCGGGGCAGACAGCGGGCCGGCTGGCGGCCGCGGGCTACAGGCCCGAGGACATCGACGTTATTGTTCTTACGCACGGCCATCCCGATCACATCGGTGGGCTGACCGAGGGCGGAAAGCCGGTTTTCAAGAATGCACGCTACGTCTTCGGCACTGCTGAGTTCGACTTCTGGAAGCGCGGCGAGAACGTGCGTGAGGCGCGCAAGTTCAACCGCGAGCTGTTCGTGAAGATTTGCCTGCCGCTGGCGGAGCGTTCAACTTTCATCAAGCCGGGCGACGAGGTCGTGCCGGGCATCACCGCGGTCGACGCCGCCGGGCATTCGCCCGGCTTGCTCGCGTTTCATATCGAAAGCAGCGGCAAGCGCTTCGTGATTACCGCCGACAGCTTCACCCAATACGTCATGGCGGTGCAACGCCCCGAATGGCACTTCGAGATGGATGACGACAAGGACAAGGCCGTGGCCACGCGCAAACGCATCCTGGACATGCTCGCGACCGACAGGCTGTTTTTTGCCAGCTTTCATATGCCGTTTCCCGGCATCGGCTATGTGGAGAAAGGGCAGGGCGGCTACCGGTGGGTGCCGCACAGCTATCAGCTCAATCTGTAAAGCGGATGCGTGACGAAGGTTATCCTCCGCCCCACTTGAACGCCGGGGCGGCTACCGGTTTGGGCTTGGGTTTGCCTTCGTCGCAGCGGCCGATCCGATCTTCGACGGCCTGTGCGGTTTTGTTGTCGAAGACAATGAAGTGGCAAAGCGTACCGTCGGGCAGCGTGCGGGCAATGCGGCCCGTGCGTCCATCGGCTGTCAGCTCGTTCGCGGTGCCGGCGCCGCGGATGGTGCCGACCACGATCACCGCGCCGAGGAACAGGCTCGCTCCCGCCACGACGATGAAAAACGACGACACGACTGCCGCGCGCCAAAAATCCAGGCGCGCCTGTTGCGATCGATACAGATCTCGCCGGGCCTCGTGGGTCTGCAATTTGCCGACGGATGTCGTGAGATCGGGAAACACGCTCATCCTAAAATGCTTAACGGAAAAGCATTGATCACTTCTAAAGAGCTTATTTCGGATTGGGGACGTGTAAGTAATTCGATCTCAGCAGAGTGGCACGGGGCCCAGGAATCAGGCCTGTTTCCGGGCCATGACTGCGATCGACAGCAGCGTGCGTTGAGCAATGGCTTCCGCCAGTGGCGCATTGCGCCGCATCTCGAGCGAAGCCTCGGCCAATTGCTCCATGGTCCGGAGCAGTCTTGGGGGCGTCCAGCTGCGCAGCGCTTCGCCGACGTGGCGCTCGCGGCTAAAATGGACAGGCGGTCCCGCTCGCTTCATGACGAATTCGATCGAGTCGCCGCTTTCGATTGCCAGCTTCATCTTGTGCAAATTGGCAACCTGCCGGATCGCCGCCGAGAC
>DATFVF010000010.1:0-7672 GCA_035260465.1 Pseudolabrys sp.
GGCAACCGCCTGCTCGACACGCTCGAGGCCAACGACATCTTTGGCGAGATGGCGCTCATCGATGGTGCGCCTCGCAGCGCGACGGCTACAGCCAAAACCGATGTCGTGCTGGTCCCAATGTCGAAGAAGGAATTTCTCTCCCTCGTGACCAAGGCCCCGACATTCGCGCTCGATGTGATGGGCATGCTGGCCCGCCGCTTGCGCACCGCCAACCGGGCGATTTGACAGCCGCTCCTGCTCCGGGAATCTGACAAATAATTGCGCCCTTATGTGATGCCGGTCACAGCCGGGTTTGGCGTCGTGCCCTACGGTCACATCCATGGGGAGCCGGTTGCTCCCGCGTCATTCAAGGGCCGACGACAATGCGTAAAACGATCATCCTCGCAACAGCCACTTTGTTCCTGGCATGCGTCACGGTGGTGACCGGCATCGCGCGTACCGTCGAGGGCCCGAACACCACTTTGGCTAGCCTGATGGTTTATCCCCACTCCATCGGCAGCCTGACGGCCAGGATATTGAATGCGATCTGACCGTCCTTTAGGCCTGCCCCTGCCCCGGGGGCAGGCCGCGAATTCTCTGAACCACCTCCAAAACTTTAGCGGCCCCGAAACGGGCCGCTTTTTCTTTCTGCGCGCGGTTGCGACATGCGCCGAAAAAAATGCGCTCGGTTGTGACTCATGTCACACCATGCCGCGACGCGTGCACCTAGTGTGATGGTCGCCGGAGCAGAAATGCTCCGGCAGCACCGGGAAAATCCGGGCGAGAATAAAGGGAGCACCGTCATGATCCGTACCGCTATCATTTCCGTCACGGCGTCGTTTGTTCTCATCGGCGCGTGGACAGTCAATCTTGTGAGCTATCATCCCGCGAAGGATCTCAATCCGCTCGCTCCGCTCAGCCTGAAGGCTGACTGGAAGTAGGCCGAAGAGAGTGGATTCCCGCTTCGCAGGCATCCGAAGCTCGCAATAGTTTATTGCGCGGGCGCATCCGCGCCGAATGCTGCCATCCGTCATGTTGCTATACAGGGCTTGCCGCGGCTAACGTCGCCGTGGCCGATCGGCCATTTCAAATGATGGTTTATCGTGACGGTACAGGCCCCCGCGATTACTGACGTCACTGCGGCGCGCGCGGATTTCAGGTCAAAGATTCCGGCGCGGCTGCGCGGCATTGGCGTGCGGCAGGTACGGCTTGCCACCGGCCTCGTCATGTTCGCGTACATATTCTCGCATTTTTTCAATCACGCGCTCGGCAACATTTCCTACGACACGATGGAAGCGTGGTTGCAGTATCACATCTGGTGGTGGCGAATTCCGCTCGTCAACCGCACGCTCTACACCGCGGCGATCGTTCATTTCTCGCTCGGCCTGTGGGCGCTCTATCAACGGCGGCATTTTCGTTACACCGCGATCGAGATCACACAGCTCGTGCTGGGCCTGAGCATTCCGCTCTGGCTTGCCGGCCATTTCGGCGCGGTGCGGCTGGCCGGTGCCATGTTCGGAAATCCGCCGGTCAATTACGCGACGCCGCTGTTCGCCTATTGGGTCCTGCGGCCGCATATGATCGCAGTGCAGTTCATCTTGATGACGATCGCGTGGACGCACGCCTGCATCGGTCTTTATTTCTGGCTGCGGCTGAAGTCGTTCTTCGATTGGGCGGCGCCTTTTCTTCTCGCCATCGCGGTTCTTTTGCCGCCGCTGGCCATGAGCGGCGCGCATCAAAGCGGGCGCGAGGTCACGCGGCTCGCGCAGGATCCGGAATGGCGCAAGAGCAATCTGCGCGGAATCCCCCGCGCGCAACGGCAGGCGATTGACGAAGTCACGCTGTTTTACTTTCCCATAGGCTATGCCGCCGCCATCGTGCTCGTGTTCGCAGCGCGCGGCGCGCGCTCCATGCGCGAACGCCGGGGTGGCACATTTGCGATTACTTATCCCGACCGGCAGGTGCGCGTGCCCAGGGGCATGAGCATTCTCGAAGCCAGCCTGCGCTTCAAAATTCCACACGCCAGCGTCTGCGGTGGCCGTGCCCGCTGTTCGACCTGCCGCATTCGCGTGGTCAGCGATCGCGATGCCCTGCCGCTGCCGTCTGGCCGCGAAGCCTTCGTGCTGGAGCGCGTCGGCGTTTCCGCAAACCCGGCGATCCGCCTGGCTTGCCAGCTGCGCCCGCAATCGGATGTGTCCGTCATTCCGATTTTGCCGACGAACATGAATGCCAATCTCCTGCGCAAGGGTCGCAACATTAATATCGGCAAGGAGCATTATATCGTCAGCATGTTTGTGGACATGCGCGGCTCGACCAAGCTCGCGGAAAAGCGGCTGCCGTTCGACGTGGTGTTCCTGATCAACCGGTTCCTCGGCGCCGCCTCGCAAGCGGTGCTCGATGCCGGCGGCACGCCGAACCAGTTTGTCGGCGACGGCTTGCTCGCGCTATTCGGGGTCGATACCGATCCGAAAACCGCGTGCCGCCAGGCGTTGCGCGCGGCCGCGAAAGTTGCGGCCAATGTGGACCACATGAACCGCCAGCTCGCGACCGATCTGCCCGAGCCGATCCAGTACGGCATCGGCATCCATGGCGGCCAGGTGATCATCGGCGATATCGGCTTTCGCGATCACACGGTGTTCACTGCGCTCGGCGACCCCGTCAACGTGGCGGCGCGGCTTCAGGACATGACGAAGTCGCTCAACTGCAAGGTCGTCGTGTCCGAGGAGGTCTGCGCGACGGCCGGAATCGCGGCCGATGCGCTGGCGCGCACGCAGGTTGCGATCCGCGGGCGCGACCAGCCGATGATGGTGCGCGCCGCGGAGGATCCGACAGTGCTGGGGAGCCTGGTGGATGGACAGGCCGAAGCAGCTTGAATGGAAGCAGCGAAAGACCTTGAACCCGCTGGCTCCGCTCACCAAGGAGGTTGAGTAGAAGTAGGAGCGGGTGAAACGTGATTTACTGACACCGGAGCAGCTCGAATGAGGCCTGGGAATCTTCGACTCAACACCACATCGGTTCTGCCCATCGTGGCTATTGTGCTTGCGGCCTGCATATTCGTCGCCGACACAATTACAAAATTGGAAATTGCGTTTCCGGCCTTCTATACCGCAATCATCCTGATTGCAGCTCGATTCTGTAAAAAACGTGGCATTGTATTAGTCGGCGCGGGATGCATCGCATTGACGCTGCTCAGTGACGTTTTGACAATCGATGCCGCCCCTTCGCAAGCAGGGTTCATCAATACGATGATCAGCTTATCGGTGATCGCCGCGACCACCTACCTCGCACTCCAGATCGAAATGGAAAAAGAGGAAACGTATGGGGCGCGGTCGCAACTCGCCCATATTGTGCGTGTCACGACGCTTGGAGAAATGGCCACGTCCATCGCCCACCAGATCAATCAGCCGCTCGCCGCGATGGAGATCAACGGAAATGCCTGTATGCATTGGCTTGACGCTAAACCGCCCAATCTTGATGAGGCAAGACGCAACCTTGTTCGCATTGTCGAAGACGCTGCCCGTGCAAGCGAGATCATCGTGCAGGTTCGCAATCTCACAAAAGGGTCCCCTCCTGAGAGACATTCGCTGGATATAAACGAAATCATCCTTTCGACTCTGGTTCTGATTGATAGAGAGGTTCAACAGAATCAGATTTCGTTACAGACCCATCTTTCCAATGATACGCCGACCATTCAGGGTGATCGCGTCCAGTTGCAACAAGTCATCCTCAATTTACTCCTCAACGCGATTGATGCCATCAATTCGGCCCCTGCGGGATCGAGGACGCTCGTCATAAGCTCCGCGAGCAATGATCCGAAAAGCGTGCGTATATCAATTCAGGACTCGGGGGCAGGGTTTGCGCCGGAGAATCTCGATCGTCTCTTCGACGCCTTTTACACAACCAAGCGTGACGGTATGGGCATGGGCCTTGCAATCAGCCGCTCAATTGTCGAGACTCATGGTGGCCGGATCTGGGCGACGCCGGCTGCGCCGAACGGTGCGATCTTTCAATTCACCTTGCCGATCGGGCGAGGATGAATTCGTGAACAGGCAAATGTAGTTGTAGTCGACTTCGGTCAATCGATTGTGCAAGTCGAAAGTTGGCTTGCATGTTCAGGTGGGGCGGTCGTGAACGAAGATAAGCCTGTTGTGTTCGTCGTCGACGACGATCCTTCCGTGCGCGAGGCGCTGGACAGTCTATTTCGGTCGATCCAGCTGAATGTTCAGACATTTGGCACGACGGAAGAATTTCTACAATTCAAGCGGCCTGACGCTCCGGGCTGCATCGTTCTTGATGTCAGACTGCCCGGGCTCAATGGTCTCGATTTTCAACACGAACTGGCCAAATCCAACGTCGATCTTCCGATTGTCTTTATCACCGGGCATGGCGACGTTTTAATGTCTGTCCGAGCGATCAAAGCGGGCGCGATCGATTTTCTGACGAAACCGTTTCGCCATCAGGACCTGATCGATGCAATCTATGTCGGAATTGACCGCGATCGGTCGCGGCGGCAGGCGGCGGTCAAGTTATCTAAATTACGAGACCGGTTTGGTTCGCTGACATCGCGTGAGCGGCAGGTTATGGCGGAAGTCATTAGCGGCCGGCCAAACAAACAAATTGCTGCCGCTATGAAGCTCAGCGAGTTCACGGTAAAGGTCCACCGCGGTCACGTCATGCACAAGATGAAAGCCAAGTCGTTAGTGGACTTGGTCCGCATGGCCGATGAACTTCAGGACGATACCAAGACGCCTCCCAGACGCAGTGCAGTGTTCCAGTCGGCAACCCCGTAAGACGGGCAAGAAAACGAGCGACGCTGCCGCCGGTTTCGAACCCAGCGAATAGCGTTGGATATCGTTCGCCACCATCTCATCGAAGATGAATTCAAAGTCATTGGTGGACATGATCAGTCAGCTGATCAGCGTCTGGATCATAACCAGAAAGGCGTAGACGACCGCCACTAGAGTGTAATCGCCCACCGCGCCCAAACAGCTAACAATTGCCTAATTTTTAGAAACGGCAAACGGGGCAGGGGATGATCATGGGCTACTCATCGCGACGTGCGCGACTGTGTGCAGGCGTTTCACTTTCAGCTCTTGTACTCGCGCTCGGTACAACTGGCTTTGCCAGAGCCGAAACGAGCGACGCGGAAATCAAGGCGCTTCGAGCGCAGGTGGAGCAGTTAACGCTCACCGTGAATAAATTGATGAAGGTGCAGGCGGAAAATACGGCCGACGCCAAGGCTGCCAAGAAGCAGGCGAGCCAGGCAGAGGCAAACGCGGCTCAGGCCAAAGCAAATGCGGCTGATGCCCAGGCAAAGTCGACCAAAGTCCCGGTGAAGGCCGGATGGGATATCGACGATTGCAGCGGCAACAGATTCCTCGAACACAAGCCGGGAAAAGATCTTACGTTTTACACTCACTGCGGAGAGATTACGGTCTATGGGCAATTAGACGTCTCGTTCGACGGGGCGACGAAGAATGCCAAGTCGGGTCCAGTGATCCCAGATCCGACCTTCGCTGGTTCGCCCGGTGATACGCCGGTCGGTAACTTCGGCTGGATGCCCGACATCTCGACCAACATCTCTTACTTGGGCGTGCGTGGCTTCCAACGTCTTCCCATGCATGACTTTAACTTTGTCTACCAGTTTGAAGCTGGGGTCGACATTTCAGTGACGCCCGGCCTGAGACAAACCAACAGCAACCTGAGCAACTCCGTTAACGGCGCCTTATTCAGCCGCAACAGCTATATCGGAGTCGCATCCTCGCAATGGGGCGCCATCAAAATCGGCAAGACCGATGCGCCTTACAAGAACTCGACGGCTGCGTTCAATCCGTTCGTCGGCACGTGGGGCGATTACGCGGTCATCATGGGCAATTCCGGCGGCGACAATCGCGTCGAGTTCGGCACGCGGCTCAGCCATTCGGTCTGGTACGAATCGCCGAATTTCAGCGGCTTCCAGTTCAATGTGCTGTTCTCACCGGGCCAGAACCGCGCAACGGACAGCAGCAATCTTCCTTCGGGTGAATCCGATTGCGCCGGCGGCAACGATCCGACCAGCGGTGCCAATCCACTCTTATCGTGTAGCGACGGCGCGTTCAGCAATGCGGTGAGCGCCAATCTCAGCTATACGAACGGCCCGCTCTACATGACCGCCGCCGGTGAATGGCACCAGAATGTCAACCGCCAGAGCGACCTTGCGGGCGCATACGGCGTTCCGCTGACCTTCGCTCCGCAAAATTGCACGGCGTTTGCGGGCCTGGGTGTCAACAGCGCGCTTACGCAACAACAATGCCTCGATGATGTTGCGAATGAGTATGCGGCCAAGTTCGGCATCATGTATCAATTCGCGACCAAGACCACGGTCGGCGCGATCGTCGAATACTTGCATCGCTCTGTCCCGTCGGATCTGGCATTCCAGAACGAGCGTCAACGGTGGGGCACCTGGTTTGTCGTGAGTCAGGAATTGAGCCGCGAGGACAGTCTGCATTTCGGCTGGGCGCATGCATTCGCATCGCCCGGAAATCCGGGTCAGCACAACGACAGCACCCTCATGACCGACAACGGTGCCACCTTTGGTCCCAACCAAAACAAGGCCGACATGGTCACCGCGGAGTGGAAGCACAAGTTCTCGGAGAACTTGATCTGGTACAACATCGTGGCGGCAACCTTCAACGGACCTGATGCCCATTACGATCTCGGCGCCGGCGGACGATCGGTGACCACCGATTGTCACGACGCGACCGCCGCCCCGGGCGGCATCGCTTCCAACGCCCACTGCTGGACGGGCACGACCCTCGTGGGGGTTTCGACCGGTTTGCAATGGAAGTTCTAAAATCGCATCGATTGATGATGGGCCGCGCTGGAACCTTCGGAGAGCGTAGCGGTTCGGCTTAAAGGGAACGCGCGCTTGCAGCTCGACGATGCCCATGCCGGCGCGCGCGGACCAACTATAAAAAAGCGATAAAAAAAGTTCGAGGCACCTCGGAGGAGTCCTATGACGGTTGCGCCGGGAACAACGGTGCGCGCGTCCGATTCGACGCGCTGGGGCCAGCTCATATTCGGCATCATCTGCATGGTGATGACGGCGAATTTGCAATATGGCTGGACGCTTTTCGTCACGCCCATCGACAACAAATATCATTGGGGCCGCGCCGCGATCCAGGTCGCCTTCAGCATCTTTGTGCTGACCGAGACCTGGCTGGTGCCCTTTGAAGGGTATCTGATCGATAAATTCGGGCCAAATCGGATGGTCGGCATTGCCGGTGGCCTGATCGCCATCGCCTGGGCACTGAACTCCTATGCCGATTCCCTGACCCTGCTCTATCTCGGCGCGGCGATCGGCGGCGTGGGCGCCGGCGTCATCTATGGTGCCTCCGTCGGCAATGCGCTGAAGTGGTTCCCCGACAAGCGCGGACTCGCCGCCGGTCTCACCGCCGCCGGTTTCGGTGCCGGCTCCGCGCTCACCATCATACCCATCGCCAATTTGATCAAGTCGCATGGCTTCGAGACGGCGTTCCTGTGGTTCGGTCTCGCGCAGGGCCTGGTGGTGATACTGGTCGCAGTCAAGCTGCGAGCACCGGCGGCGGGCGAAGTCGACGCGCCGGCCGCTCCGGCAGTGCAGCAGAGCCGGCGCGACTACGGATGGCAGGAGGTGCTCAGGACGCCTGTCTTCTGGGTCATGTATGCGATGTTC
>DATFVF010000011.1:0-2618 GCA_035260465.1 Pseudolabrys sp.
TCGAAGTGAAAGAGCGCAAGGACCGCGTGGATGATGCCCTGCACGCCACCCGCGCGGCGGTCGAGGAAGGCATCCTTCCCGGCGGCGGTGTCGCGTTGCTACGCTCCGGCGAAGCGCTGAAGCGCATTCGCACGCAGAACGACGACCAGAAGGTGGGCGTCGAGATCGTGCGCAAGGCCATCAGCGTGCCTGCCCGTCAGATCGCGATGAACGCCGGCGAAGACGGCTCGATCGTGGTCGGCAAGATCATGGAGAAGGACCAGTATTCATTCGGCTTCGACGCGCAGTCGGGTGAATACGGCAACCTCGTCACCAAGGGCGTGATCGATCCGACCAAGGTCGTGCGTTCGGCAATCCAGGGCGCGGCGTCGGTTGCCGGTCTCCTGATCACCACCGAAGCCATGGTCGCCGAACTGCCGAAGAAGCAGAGCGCGGCTCCGGCGATGCCGGGCGGTGGCGGCATGGGCGGCATGGACTTCTAAGCAACCCGCTTAACGCGAAAATGCAAAGGCCCGGGATTTTTCCCGGGCCTCTTTGCTTTTTCCCCGTCGTGGCCGCGACAATACCGGCCATGACAAATTACTGGAGACCGATAAAGTAACGACCACAAACGAAAAGGCGCGCGTTCATCCGGCGTCGCCTCGTCGCAGTGGCCGTCGTGGCGATCAAAATACACGTCGCCACTTGCAAATCTCATTACACCGCCGAAATGACACCGGCATGACAAAGCAGCAACTCAACGTTTACGTCGGAATCGGTGGCTGGACCTACGAGCCGTGGCGCGGGGTCTTCTATCCGAAAGGCCTGCCGCAAGCGCGCGAACTCGCCTACGCCGCCGCGCACCTCACATCGATCGAGGTCAACGGCACCTTCTACCGCACGCAAAGCCGCGCGACATTCCGCAAATGGGCGTCTGAGGTACCCGAACAATTTATTTTCGCGCTGAAAGGTCCGCGTTACGCCGTTAATCGCCGCATCCTCAGGGAGGCCGGGGATTCGATCAGGCGCTTTCTCGATTCCGGCATAACCGAACTGGGCGCCCACCTCGGCCCCCTCCTCTGGCAATTCGCACCGACCAAGAAATTCGATGAAGTTGATTTTGGCGGTTTCCTCGAATTGCTGCCGAAGACTTTCGACGGACGGTCGATCCGTCACGTGGTCGAAGTGCGGCATGACAGTTTCAAGACTGCAGCTTTCATCGCGCTGCTACGGAGCTTCGAGATCCCCGTCGTTTTTGCCGAGCACGACACCTATCCGGCCATTGCCGATATCACCGGCGATTTTGTCTACGCGCGGCTGCAAAAGGGCGATGAAAAACTCAAAGCCGGCTATCCGCCGAAAGCACTCGACGCATGGGCCGCACGCGCGGAAACCTGGGCGCAAGGCGGCGAACCCAAGGATTTACCGCGCGTCGCCAATGCGGCCGCAAAGAAGCAGCCGCGCGATGCATTTATCTATTTTATCCACGAAGCCAAAGTGCGAGCGCCCGCCGCGGCCATGGCGCTCATCGAAAGATTGAAATGAAGGCCAGGTCGAAACCGAAAACGAAAGCCGCCAAAATGCAGCCGGTCGAAGTCGATGATCTCATCCCGCCGCTGTTTTGATTCACTCGGCCGGCTGCGGAGAACGTTGCTTGCCTTCAACGCTGATGATCATCGCAACCAATGCCAGCGTCGTGAGGAAAAGCAGCAGGGCGATAACGGCGTTGACGCCGAGAACGAGTTTAAAGCCGCCGCTTTCATGCAGCAGCGATATCATGCCGATGGCGGCACCGGCGCTGATGAACAGCAGAAAATAACGAACAGCATAGACGCGACCGCGCCAGGCGTCGGCCGTGTAGCGCGCCATAATCATGTCGTTGACGGTCACCTGTCCGTAGATTGCGGCGATCGCGATTGCGAGAGCGGCCAGCAAGGCAATGCCGTTCGCGTAGGCCGCCCACAAATTTCCGAGGAAGCCGAGACCGGTAACGATTGCGAATATCACATGCGGCGGAATCCATTCCACCAGCCGTCCGACCGTCAGTTGTGCCAGCGCACCGCATACCAGCACTGCCGTCGCGATACTGCCGACGAGGACCAGAGGCAAATCGCCGGACAGGCGCTCGTCGACGATTTTGGGGAGTGCAATTGTGAGCACATTGAAAGTGAGACCGGCACTCAGCGCGATCACGATAAACAGCCCAAACAGAGCGACCGCCAGTCGCGGCGTCAAAGGCACCGCCGGAGCAGACTTGCGCGATTTGACATGATGAAGATCATCAGGCGTGAGCCAGAGGTAGACAATGCCACTGACGACGAGAACTGCCGCGGGAGCGAAGAATGCAGCGCGCCATCCGAACCAGGTGGCAAGTGCGGCACTGATGCCGGCAGCAAGCGAAACGCCAAGGTTGCCGCATACACCGTTGAAGGCGAGCGTACGGCCGCGCGCATTGGACGCTTCGATCAGCATCGCCATTCCGACTGGATGATAAATCGACGCGAATATGCCGAGGGCAAACATCGCGGCCGCCAGCCACGCGAGATTTGGCGCGAGGCCTGCGCCGACCAGCGACAGGCCGCAGCCGATATAGAACGCGGCCATCATGTTGCGACGGCTCCAGCGATCAGCCAGCCAGC
>DATFVF010000012.1:0-15643 GCA_035260465.1 Pseudolabrys sp.
AGATCGCCGTCATCGACACATCGAACGGCGCGTTGTTGAGAGAGTACACGCCGATGCAGCAGAAGATGACGATCATCGGGAACAGATGGCGATACGGCACGCGAAGCAGGCGCACCCACATGCCGACCAGCGGCAGGTTGATGACGACCAGCATCAGGTTGCCGATCCACATCGAAGCGATCATGCCCCAGAACAGCTCCGGCTGCTTGGTCATGACCTGCGGACCCGGCACGATGCCGTGGATGGTCATGGCGCCGACCATCAGCGCCATCACCGCATTGGGCGGAATGCCGAGCGTGAGCAGCGGAATAAATGAGGTTTGCGCCGCCGCGTTGTTGGCGCTTTCCGGCGCCGCCACGCCTTGGATGGCGCCGTGGCCGAAACGTTCCGGATTCTTCGAGATGCGCTTTTCGAACGTATAGGCGGCGAAAGAGGCCACCACCGCACCGCCGCCGGGCAGGATTCCGAGGATCGAGCCGAGAATAGTGCCGCGCGCGATTGCGCCGGAGGAATCGATCAGGTCCTGCCGCGTTGGCATCAAGCCCGATATCTTGGCCTTCACGATGTCTCGGCTCTCCTGGGACATTTCCAGGTTGCGGATAATTTCGGCGAAGCCGAATAACCCCATCGCCACGTTGGTGAAGCCGATGCCGTCGGACAATTCCGCGATGTCGAAGGTCATGCGGCCGGCGCCGGTCTCCAGGTCGGAGCCGACCATCGACAGCAGCAGGCCGGTGAGAACCATGGCGACCGATTTGAGCACCGAGCCTTTCGCCAGCACCACCGCGAAGATCAGGCCAAGCAACATCAGCGAGAAATATTCCGCCGGACCAAACAGCAGCGCGAGCGAGGTCAGCGGCACGCCGAGGGCTGCGACCAGCACTGTGGAGACGCAGCCCGCAAAGAACGAGCCGATGGCGGCAATCGAGAGCGCGGCGCCGGCACGGCCTTGTCGCGCCATCTGGTGGCCGTCGAGACAGGTTATTACGGACGTCGCTTCGCCCGGAATGTTCACCAGGATCGACGTCGTCGAGCCACCATATTGCGCGCCGTAATAAATTCCGGCGAGCATGATCAGCGCACCGACCGGTGGCAGCCCGAAAGTAATCGGCAGCAGCATGGCAACCGTCGCTACTGTGCCGATGCCGGGCAGAACGCCGACCAGCGTTCCGACCAATGCACCAAGCAGACAGAAGCCGATGTTGTGAGGATTGGCGGCGACCGAGAAGCCGAGCGCCAGATTGGCGAGAAGTTCACTCATGGCGGTGCTTCCTGCTCAAATCCAAGGCCAAAGCTGGAACGGCAGCTGCAGCAGATAAACGAACAGTCCTACGCAGAACGCCGTCATCACCACTGCAGCAATGAGGCTCTCCACCCAGCGCATTTCGGTGGACCCGAAGATAGAGATGATGAATGCCGCGAAGGTCGACATCACCAATCCAAGTGACGGAATGCTTATGGAACCCAGATTGAAGCCGCGGATCATGCCAGCGAATGTGATGATCGCCAGAAGCACCCAAGCGGGGCCACGGATCGCATATCTTTCAATGGGCGGGCCGTCGACCAGCAGGCCGGTCAGCGCCACAAGCGCGCCCACAACCGCGAGCAATCCGGCGAATAAGCGTGGCGCGGTGCCAGGACCGAAAGCAAATCCGTGAATGCCGGGAAGATCGCCTGAGGTCCAGATCGCGATGATCGCAAGACCTATCAGCGCCAGCCCGCCGTAGAAGTCGCGCGGACCGCGGACCTTGAAGCGAAACCCACCCCCACTGTGGGAGGTCTTTGCCCCCTCAACCATTACTCCCCCTCCCTACGCTTTTTATTGTTGTCTCAATGCTCCCAAGGCTTGTTTCAGGAGCCCTCTACGATCCCTAGCACACCAACCCTCCTAGCCGAAAGCATAGACCGGGCTAGCCAAGTGCCTAAAAAATCGCCGGAAACCCCGTTGCGCCATTATGTCCCAAGGAAATAGCGCAGCGCTCGGTCGCGACCTCGAAATAGGCCGCACGCATAACGGGAGGGTGCGATCGCGGCGACTAAAAAATGCCGGACAGGCCAATCAGGCCGCCAGCCGCGAACAACCACAGCGGATTTGTCCGCGTAGCGAAGCCGACCACCGCTGTCGTTGCCGTTAGAATGCCCGCGTACACATTATGATCGGCACTGCGCGCCAGCACGAATGCACTTGCCGCGATCAAACCGAGCGATACTGGAACAAGGCCTGCCTGGATGGCGATGCGCCAGCGCGCATCCTTGAAACGATCCCAAGTGCGCGCGACGAAGAATGCCAATATGCAGGTCGGCACACACATCGCGATCGTCGCGACTGCGGCACCGGCAAAGCCCGCGACGTGATAGCCGATCAGCGTGACGATAATGATGTTCGGTCCTGGCGAGACCTGGGCGATGGCGAAGCTGTCGGCAAATTGCCGATCACTCATCCAATGCATCACGTCAACCGCGATGCGGTGCATTTCAGGGATTGCGGCATTGGCACCCCCGACCGCAAACAGCGAAAGCAGCGCAAAATAGCTAAACAGCGCGATGAGCGGATTGTCGTTCATCGTTTCATCCACGCGATACCAATGCTGACCGGTGCCAGTGCCACGAATACCAACGGCAGTGGCCACTGCATGATCGCAACGCCAATGAAAGCGGCGGCCGCAACGAAAGGTGCCCAATCCCAACGCTTTTGGAACAACGGCGCGGCCATTTTAGCAACCACTGAAATGAGAAGCCCGGTCGCCGCGGCCGTGATGACGGCGAGAATGCGGCTCAGCGCCTCCAGATCGCCGAAACGCGCATAGAGAACCGCCAGGACCGTAACAATGATCAGCGGCGGCCCCATCAGGCCGGCAAGCGCCACCGCTGCGCCTGGCGCGCCGCCAAATCGCGAACCGAACACGACCGAGAAGTTCACGACATTGGGGCCAGGCAGAAATTGCGAGAGCGCGAAGGCTTCATTGAACTCCTCCGCCGTCATCCAGCCCTTCTGCTCGACGATCATCCGTCGCGCCCACGGCAAAGCTCCGCCGAAGCCGGAAATCGAAACGATGACAAATGCGCGGAAAAGTTCAGGGAGCGAGGGGCGGTTGACGGGAGGCGCGGCTGCGGCGGAGGACATTCGCAAGGAGGAGTACAACGTGCCGCTGCGGGCGGCTAGATGACTTGTCGCGGGCGCTGAATGCGCCTTGGCATGGCGCGGGCGCGGACATGGGGCGGATACGGCGCGGACATGGGGCCGAAGTGCCCAGCTCGTTATGGCGGCTTAACAAGCAAACGCCGCCGATTGTGGCCATCTGCCTAGGAATGTGTCCCCATGAAACATTCAGGCGGGTCTTTTTTCGTCAACCATTAGCGTCTATATTCCTAGGTGCCGGGGCAACCCGGCTATGGCGATAAATGGCCGTCGTAATAAACCCATCGGACCCGGGGGCAGTACCCGGCGCCTCCACCCAAGCCCGGCGGGCACGGGCTTCGGCGGGGGCGAAATAGGATCGACGAGGGCGTAAAGGGCGTGCTTTTGCTCGGCATGGTTCCGCCGTTATCGGGCCATTCCATAGTTGCAAACGACAACTATGCTCCGGTTGCTCAGGCCGCGTAAGCGGTTTGAAAGACCGAACTAAAGCCCTGGCGGGTTAAGCTCCGTCAGGCGGGGTTCGGAGGCACCTGGCAACAGAAGCCTCCACTTTCGTTCTTCATCAATTATGACAAAAGGCTACACACGACCCGCCCCGGGGATGGCGCGGAGTGCGTGCGCCGCGCTAGCATTGAGCGGTTCACATAAGACGCGACACCGCATGACCGACCAGATCCGCTACGACCTCCTGACCCAGCAGGCATTGCGCAGCGTCGTGCGCAACGTCCTCGTCGACACGGCCAAAAAAGGGCTGCCGGGGGACCACCACTTCTACATTTCGTTCGATACCCACGCCGATGGCGTCCGTATGTCGGACCGGCTGCGCGCCCAATATCCCGAAGAGATGACCATAATCTTGCAACACCAATTCTGGGACCTGAAGGTCGGCGAAGACGATTTCGAAGTCGGCCTTTCATTCGGCGGCGTCCCCGAGCGGCTCAACGTGCCATTCGAGGCCATCAACGGATTTTTCGATCCCTCGGTACAATTTGGCTTGCAATTCGAAGAGGTCACCGAGGGCGAGGAACGACCCGCACCGGCAAACGTTCAGGAACCGCTGACGGCGAAAAAAAAGCGATCGCCGCCAAGTCCTCTCGCAGTTGCCAAGGGACCAGAGGCCACGCCATCAGCTCGGCCGGCGTCAGCAGCCAAGCGGGAGAAGTCGGAGAAGCCGGATAAGCCGCCCGGCGGCGAGGTTGTTCGGCTAGACCGCTTTCGCAAGAAATAGCCGAGCTACCCATTTTGATTGTTTGCGACCGGCCTTGCTCGTACCGCTGATCAGCATAGCTTAATGCCCGAATTTTGGCGGCACGGGATTCACCTATGGCAAAAGCGCGCAAAAAATCCGCCAAGAGCCGCGTCGAGAGGGACGCTTTCGGGCCGTTAGAAATTCCGGCTGACAGGCTCTGGGGCGCGCAAACTCAGCGGTCAATTCACAATTTTCGCATCGGCACTGAGCGCATGCCGATCGAGATCATGCACGCGCTCGGATTGATCAAACGCGCCGCTGCGGACGTCAATCGCGCACTTGGGTCGCTCGATCGCAAACGCGCACTGGCCATCGCGGCGGTCGCGCAGGACATCGCCGACGGGAAACTGGACGAGCATTTTCCACTGTTGGTCTGGCAGACTGGTTCCGGAACGCAGAGCAATATGAACGTCAACGAAGTGATCGCCAATGCGGCCAATCTCAAACTCGGCGGCAATCTTGGCGCAAAATCGCCGGTGCATCCGAACGATCACGTCAACATGAGCCAGTCGTCGAACGACTCGATTCCCACCGCTATGCACATCGCCGCTATGATCGAGATCAATCGCCACCTCAAACCGGCGCTGACGCGTCTTTACAAGGCTCTCGATAAGAAGGCGAAGGAGTTTGCCAAGATCATCAAGATCGGCCGCACGCATACCATGGATGCGACCCCGATCACCCTAGGGCAGGAATTTTCTGGCTATGCGGCACAAGTGAAATCTGCACTCGCGCGACTCTCGCTCAGCGAACGTGAACTTTATCCCCTCGCGCAAGGCGGCACAGCGGTTGGCACCGGGATCAATTCCAAACCGCAATTCGCGAAGGCCTTTGCCCGGCGTATTGCGCGACTTACAAAACTGCCGTTCGTCAGTGCGCCCAACAAATTCGAGCATATGGCCGGCCACGACGCCTATGTGTTTGTGCACGGCGCCATCAACGCTGCAGCTACAGCACTATTCAAGATTGCAAACGATATCCGCCTGCTCGGCTCGGGCCCGCGGTCAGGCCTGGGCGAGTTAATCCTTCCGAGCAATGAACTCGGCTCCTCGATCATGCCGGGCAAGACCAATCCAACTCAAAGCGAAGCTTTGACCATGGTCTGCTGCCAGGTGTTCGGTAATCAAACCACCATCACGGTGGCAGGCAGCCAGGGACATTTCGAGCTCAACGTATTCAAGCCCGTGCTGGCCTACTGCATGTTGCAGTCGATCCGGCTTGTCGGCGATGCCGTAAATTCGTTCACCGACAATTGCGTCGACGGTATCCGCGCAAATGAACCGCGCATCCGCGAGCTCATGCAACGATCGCTCATGCTCGTCACCGCGCTCGCCCCAAAAATCGGTTACGACAAGGCCGCACAAGTCGCGAAGGCTGCTCATGCTCATGGGACGACGTTGCGTGAAGAAGCAGTTCGTCTCGGTTTTGTCAGCGGCCCCGAATTCGATCGTTTGGTCCGACCCGAAAGGATGATTCGCCCGCACTAAACTTCGCGCTGGGGCGGTACCGAAGTAGGCACGGGGTCCGTTTTGATGACGGTAGCCTGTTCAACTTTTTGCGATAATACCTATTGTGTCCGGCGCCCGCGTTCGGCCGCGTCATGTAGTGCAGTGAAACTTTTGTGCGTATCCGGCTACTATTCTACTGTGGCGGTATGTCAAATTTCTTAATCCGAAAAACGTGCCGTAGAGTTTCGCTAGAGGTGCTTTCATGTCTTCGATAGTAGAGTAGCTGGAATGTTCAAATATACATTTGGAAGTTCCAGCGTAGCTCGCAAATTACATTCTGGATTTCTACTCATATTCATCAGCGATCATTTGTTCGACTTTGTAATCAACCAACCGTGTATTGAATGACAACAGCGATGAGCGCCACAGTATCACAAGCTAACTTGTGATCTCCGTCTTAAGGGCATCTTTCCGCCAACGTGTCGGCACATTTGGCAGTGATGTTCCTTATCTCTTGAGCGCCGAATTGAAATGTAACCCGTTACCTAAGAGGGCGACGGAATGGCTGAAGTGATCAATCTTCGGACCGTTCGGAAGCGGGCCAACCGGCAGCAGGAAGATCAGCGTGCCAACGCCAATCGTCTTGCGTTTGGTCAGACCAAACACGTTCGGAAGATTGATGCCGCACACCAAGCTAAAGCCAAACGTCACCTCGATCGGCATCGGGTCGAAACAGGGGACCAGCAATGAAATCTCCGGTCGTTAAACGTTCGATTGTAATTGCGGGGCATAAAACGAGCGTGAGCCTCGAAGACGCGTTCTGGAAGGGACTGAAGGAAATCGCGAATGGCAGGGAGCTAACCCTGTCGGATCTTGTGGCATCGATCGACACGGATCGCCGCCACGGCAATTTGTCATCCGCGATTCGCCTTTTCGTTCTCGACCATTACCGTGTGCACACCGCCGACGAGCGCCTGGTGCACACTGACACTCACGACGTCCCAAGCCCGCGCGGCGTCGTGCACTCAGTTCTGCGAGCCGACTGAGGAAGCAGGCTGCCCCGCGCTTCGCGGCGCGGGTGCCGGTCTGATATCAATTGGCGCCGGCAACGCCGGCGCCTGCTCGTTTTTGGGTGCTGCTCTCCCGCGCAATTGCGACGGGGCGTTCTCGATTGCGCGTAATGTCTTCGTCTGATTTTCGACGGCGCGCAGCGTGAGCCATCCGGTGAGCGCCGAGACATCGATGCTGCGCGTCGGTGCTGCTAGCGGTCCTTTCAACGCCACACCAATACTCGGTCGGGCGCCAGCGGCCGTGCTCAAACCGGTGAGCTCCAACCGCGCATCAACAGAGCCATCGGTCAGATCGAGCGCTCCGGTAACGGCGAGGCCGGCGTCCTTACTCTCGATAACGACATTGCTCAGACGCAATTGGCCGGCGCTGACGCGCAGGACGGACTCGGCGCGCTTTAGGGACAATGGGCCGCGCTCCAGCGATTTACTCACCAAGTCGGCGATACGTCCGGTCTCGATGGCCAAACCCTGGTCCACCGCGCGATTGACCGCATCGAAAACATGAGGATCAAGGCCGGCGATCTGCCCGTCGGCAAGCACGATCTTGCCGGAGCCCTCGAGCGAGCCAATAAGTGCGACCGGACTGAGACCGCTCCCCTTCACCTCCACGGTCAGACCGAGGGAACCGGTCGCCACGGGACGCGGGTTCGAAAGCACCATTGCCGAAGCGTCGGCACCGTTGAGTGAAACTTTCGCCTGCGCAGCCAAGCCATCGTCTTTGCGCCGAAACGCCAATTGTCCGGAAAACCGTCCGCCCGCGATACTTCCGGTGGCATCATTCGCCGCGATGTCATCGGTGCCGAAAAGGAGCGTGGCGCTGAATTCGCGCGCGGTCACCCCCGGCAGCAGATCGGCTTGACCGACCTTGAGAGCAACCGTCCCGGTAAATTTACCCAGCGCCCCGAAAGAAAACGGATCGCTCGGCCAGCTCCAGGCTGCGTTTGCGCCGGTGGCTTGCGAAGGCAGGCCAATCGCACACGCGATCAGCGCCGGCAAATCGGCTCTGTCGGCTTCGAGCATGCCCTCGATCTTGCGCGGCGAAGCATTGTCTGCGGCAAGGTGACCGCGAACGCTGGAGCCTGCCAGCTTCGCGTCAATATCATCAAGCGTCAGCGCGCCGTCCGCGATCGCGACGCGCGACGTCAGTGTCAGAGGCAAAGGCGCAGCGCCGCCAGACGGTCGCAATGGGCGCAGATCCGCATTCATGACCCGCAACGTCGCCGCAGCCTTGGCACTTTGGTCTCCGAAAATTCGGCCACTCCCCTTGGCCTGCGCCGACAAGTCGGTCGCGGATAAACGGATGTCGAACGTCATATCGCCGCCGATTGGGCCTTCAACCTGTGCTTTCAGCTGTGCGGGACCTTTGCCAGGCGCCACGAACCGGTCGAGACTCATGAGCTTAATGAGCGGCGCGCCTTCCTGTGTATCGACAGTCCCGTCGATAGCGACATCGGCTATGGAACGCTCGTTCCAGTCTCCGCGGACGCGCCCACGCGCATCAACGCGCAGATCATCGAGATCGCCGGTCACCGCGATGCGGCCGATGGTGCCGGACGTTTTGTCCTCGCCGGCAATATCGAGAGTGGCGTGCAATTTTGCATGTCCAACGCGGCCGAGCAGGCTACCAGCCTGGTCGACGTTTTTCGGCGCGAACTTCTCCAGCATCGCGACGATGGCAGCAGTCTGTTTCGTCTCGAAGTCCAGAGAAAATGAACCACGCGGCGGATGACCGCCGGTTTCCACCCGCCCGCTGGCTGAAAAATTTCCGCCGGCAAGATCGCCCGCCGACAGGCGATCAAGCCGCAAACCGCCGGCGTCGACTTTAAGACGCGCGCGCGCATCACGCATTTCAATCTCGCCGAGAGTTGCGCGGCCGATATCGGCATCGACGGATATCTCGCGGGGCGGCTCCAGCGCGGAGCCGGCAAGTAACGCCCGGCCGAATTTGAGTGCCCCGTCAAAGTCGAACTCCGGCGCTTTAAGCTCGACATCGAGCCCTGCCGACCGGCTACCGGACGCAAAGCTATAAGAGAAACGCCCGGTTATCGGCTTGCGATCGAACTCTGCTTTGAGGCTCTCAATCGCGATTTTGTCCTTCGCGAGGGTCATGTTGCCGCGCATTTTCAAGGGCCGCAGCTCGTTCTGTCCGGTCTCGCTACGTCCTTCCAGCCAGGCGACCAACGCTTTCGGATCGGAGGCGTCAATCTCAGTGGGGCCGGTAAAGGCCACACCGCCAGAATCGACGGCAAGACGGCCGGTCAGGCGCACTTGGGTCAAGCCCGGCGCACGAAACTCAAGACGATCGAGATTCCAGCCGTCGGTACTGCTGGTGATATCCCCCCGCAAATTCTGAATGCTGCTGCCGCCAATTGTGAGCTGGTCGATGCCGACACCGATCTGAACCGGAAGCCGGGGGCGAAATGCGCCAACCGCGGTTTCCGCGAGCTGGCGAATTGCGGCAGCGGGCGCTTGCCGAACTCCGTCAGCATCCGTGACTGCTCGATCAAGGTCGATCTGGCGTCCGGACAGCACGCCGTCCAAGCGCGGATGCGCGCCAAATTTGAAATCCGCAACGCCGGTGAGCTTGGGGCCCTGCTCTTCCGATCCGTACTGAAATTCGATGTTTTCGATCAGCGCCGATTGCGCGCTCGCCTTGATCTTCCCGCTCACACGCCATGGCTGGCTCAAAGCTTGCCCGGACTGCGCGGTGCCGCGCGAACTGATCCCGACGGGTTGGGATAGGCTCAGGGTGCCATCGAACCGCGGCTCGCCACCCAAGAGCGCCAGCACGCCATCGATTTCGGTGCTCAGCGGACGGTCCACCGGATCGATGTTGACGCGCAGCTTGAGCGTTCTCTCTTCGCTCAATCGGCCGACGGTGAGCCGATAAGGATAAAGCCGGCCGTCGATGGTCACCGCGCCATCGCCTTTCACGGGGCCAACAAGCGAACGCGCATCGCCAATGAACGACACACTGCCGAGCGTGAGGTTCGTCCCGCTCGCCGCGTCGGTCAGAGTGAGCGTGCCATCTTCGATGCTGAGTCGGTCCACCGACAGTTCACCGAGTTTAAACGCAACCGCCAAATTCGGTGCGCGCGCGTGGCCCGATGTGTCCAATCCCAGGCTGACCTGCGGGCCGGCAAGGCGCATTTCAGCTGCACGCCATTCGCCGCGCATGAGCGGCCCAAGCGCAAACTCAACGCCAAGCGAACGTGCGCGGATCGTCTCTGCACCGCCGCCGATTTCTATGTCATGCAGCGTTAATTGCGGCGAAGGCAGGAGGCGTGCGTCGATCGCCCCGGTTACGCGCACATTGACGCCGATAATGCGACTCGCTTCGGCCTCGAACAACGAGCGATGGCTGTCCCAATCGATCAACAGCGGGCCGACCAGCGCCGCTACCAGCGCCAGGATGATCGCAATCGCCAATCCAAGCAGAGTGGTTTGCAACGCCAGCTCCAGCGCCGAATCGAATTCAGCGCATGCCCAGGAATAATGCCGAAATATCTACGGTATTTTGACGGTTTATGGCGGCGAATCTATGTCGCTACAATACTCCGCTCATTCCCGCGCAAGCGGGAATCCGGGGCGCAACCGCAAGGCCGAAGAGCCCCTGTGCTGGGTCCGCGCTTCCGCGGGGATGAGCCGGAGAGACGCTCAGCTCAACGCGACGATCTTGCCCGGATTCATAATATTTTGCGGGTCGAGCGCACGCTTGATCGAAGCCATGACCGCGAGCGCCGCCGTGCCGTATTCAGCCGCCAGATATTTCATCTTGCCCTGCCCCACACCGTGTTCGCCGGTGCAAGTCCCGTCCATCGCAAGCGCCCGCTCGACCAGCCTCTCGGACAGATCTTTGGCGCGCCTGACTTCATCGGGATCGTCCATATCGACCAATAGCGTGAGATGGAAATTACCATCGCCAACGTGGCCGACGATCGGTGCCAATATGCGGCTTTGCTCAATATCGCGTTGCGTCTCGGTAAGGCATTCGGCCAGCCGCGAGATCGGCACGCAAACATCGGTGGGCACCATGGACGCCCCCGGCCGCAGCGCGAAATTCGACAGCGCGGCGTGATGGCGCGCTTCCCACAAGCGCGTGCGCTCCTCGGGCCGCGTGGTCCAGGTGAAAGGACCCCCACCAAATTCGGCCGCGATCTCGCCGAATCGTTTGGATTGCTCCGCGACGGAAGCTTCCGTTCCATGGAATTCGAGAAACAGCATTGGCGTCTCGGGCAATCCAAGCTTCGAATGCATATTGCAGGCGCGTACCTGCAGTGCGTCGAGCAGTTCGATGCGCGCCACCGGAATGCCGGATTGGATGGTGTGGATGGTGGTGTTGCAACACGCCTCAACGGACGGAAATGGGCAGGTGCCACCGGAAATCGCTTCCGGAATACCCGAAAGACGCAGCGTCAACTGGGTGATCACACCAAGCGTGCCTTCAGAGCCGACCATCAGCCTTGTGAGATCGTAACCCGCGGACGTTTTCTTCGCCCTGCGGGCGGTGTCAATCACTTCGCCGTTCGCCATCACCACTTTGAGCGCCAGCACGTTGTCTTTCATGGTGCCGTAGCGCACCGCATTGGTTCCCGAACATCGTGTCGCTGCCATGCCCCCGAGCGAAGCGTCGGCGCCGGGATCAATGGGAAAGAACAGTCCGCTATCGCGCAGCTGCTCGTTGAGCGCCTTTCGCGTGATGCCAGGTTCGACGACGCAATCAAGATCCTCCGCATGGACAACGAGGACTTTGTTCATGTCGCGGAAATCGATCGACACACCGCCGACCGGCGCATTGACATGTCCCTCAAGCGACGTGCCAACGCCGAAGGGAATAATGGCAACGCCATTTTCCGCGCAGACGCGGACGACCTGCTGAACGTCTTCGGTGCCCTGCGGGTAAACGACCGCGTCGGGCGGCTGATTGGCGATCCAGGTCATCGTATTGCCGTGCTGTTCGCGCACGGCCTGCGACGTCACGACGCGGTTGCCGAAAGCCGCAGTGAGCGCCGCCACCGCCTTTTTGACTGCCGCCGGATTCCGGCCGCTCTGCGCGGCGGCGGCCTGGGCCAAAGCCATGCGATACCCTCTACTAACGTGTCTGGCGAACGTTAGCAGAGGTTGGCTTGAGGTAAAACGAGGCTGGCGGGGGCGCGCCTTACGACTATTTGCCGAAGAAAGGCACGATCATCGCGACACGTTGCCGGTATCGCCGGTATTCGTCGCCGAAGACCGCGACCAGATCACGCTCCTCGAGAGCGATGCCGACAAATATGTAGGCTGTCGTCACGGCGGCGAACAGGAGATGCCCGGCCGTCATGACCGGCGTTATCCAAAAGGCGATGATGAAGCCGAGATAAATCGGGTGCCGAACCATCTTGTAGAGGAGCGGTGCCCTGAACCGTACCGCGGGCATTGGCTTGCCGGCGAGATTGTTGGTGATCTGATGCAGGCCGAACAATTCAAAGTGGTTGATGAGAAACGTACTGCCAAACACGATCAACCAACCCAGCAAAGACAGACCGAGGAGTGTTGCAGCGATTTGCGGGTTGTCGATTTGCCAGATCACGGTCGGAATTGGCTGCCACTGCCAGTACAAGAGCAAAAGCGCGAGGCTGGCGAAGAGAACATAAGTGCTTCGCTCGACCGAGGCCGGGACGAATTGCGTCCACCATCGCTTGAACTGCGGCCGCGCCATCACACTGTGCTGCACGGCAAACAGCGACATCAGCAACAGATTGACGACGATCGCCTGTAACGGCGGCCCAACGGGGCCGGAATCGATCGTCTTCGGCACCATCAATCCGGTGACGAAACCTATCGCATAAAGAATGGTGATGAAGAACGCGAGGTAGGCCACGAGGCCATAGAGGAATGCGATGAGCTTGCCCATGAGATCTCCCGGCCACTGATGATAGTGGCATGACGCTAGCATTCGGCCGGAATATAGCGCTGCGCCCGCGGAAAGACTTTGAGCGGAGCTTGATTTGTCCTTGAGAAAATCCTGATTTTGTCTTTGACGAGCCGCGGCCAGCGACCGGGGCGGACTCGCACGATACTGATTGGAGAATTTCGTCCCCGATATCAGGCGCTGAGAATTGCGGGCGGGCCCTCTGGCGCCCGCCGCAGGACCACGCCATTACGAATAGATATTCCAGGTCTGCGGACTGGTTTGCGGCTCGGCCGGAGCTTCCTTGCCAAGCGAAACGACCCACGCGACGACCATCGCCGTGATAACGACGACATACGTTCCTCGAGCAACCTTGCCAAACATTGTGCCGCCTCCGATTTTTTTTGCAGGATAGTCCAAGCAGCGGCGGCCGCGCGGGCGTCGTTAATTTTTGGTTAATCGCGCTAAGCCGTTGAATTCGCGGGCCGCCGCGCGCTTGGCCGGTGGACGTGTAAGCTCCACTGTCGTAGTTTTCGCGCCGTTCGCATTGTCTTTTCGTCGGAGTTTGCAATGGCCGGTCCCGTAATTGCTGTCACTGACAGTGTTTTTCCGTCGCTCGATCCGGCCAAGGCAGCGCTGGCGCGGCTTAATCCGTCCTACCGCATGGCCAAGAGCGTCAATGCCGACGACATTGTCGCGGTGGCCAAGGATGCTGACGCAGTCCTCGTGACCTATGCGAAGCTTACGCGCGACGTTCTCATGCAACTTACGCGCTGCAAGGCGATCGGCCGCTTCGGGCTCGGCGTCGACAACATCGATCTGGTCACCGCGAAAGAGAAAGGCATCGCCGTCAATTACGTGCCGGACTACTGCATCCGCGAAGTCTCCGATCACGCGATGGCGCTGCTGCTGGCGCTGATCCGCAAAATTCCGCTTTCTAACAAGCTGGTGCAGAGCGGGCGTTGGGAAATGCCGGCGGTCGTACCGATCCGCCGCATCGAAGGCACCGTGCTTGGCCTGATCGGCTTCGGCCATATCCCTCGTCTGGTCGCCCCTAAGGCACAGGCTTTCGGCATTAAGGTGATCGCCCACGATCCTTATGCCAAGCCGGAGGTGTTCAAAGCCGCCGGCGTGGAAGGCGTTGACCTCGACACACTTCTCAAGACATCCGACTACGTATCTATGCACGCTCCGCTGCTGCCGGCCACACGCGGCCTGATGAATGCCGCCGCTTTCGCCAAAATGAAGAAGGGCGCTTATGTCGTGAACACTGCGCGCGGGCCACTGATCGACGAACCGGCGCTGATCGCCGCGCTCGATTCAGGTCAGGTCGGCGGCGCCGGTCTCGATGTCGTAGCGACCGAGCCGCTCGCTAAGGATTCACCGCTGCTTGGCCGCGACAACGTCATCATATCTCCGCACACTGCATTCTATTCGATCGAGGCGCTCGAAGAACTACAAAGCAAATGCGCGAGCGATGTCGCGCGCGTATTGAGCGGCGAAAAGGCGGTTTATCCGATTTCGGCCTGAACATGCTCGACCGCACCGACCTCGACCCAGTCTTTTTTGCGCCATTCGTTTCATCGCTGATGCGGGTCGAACCGCAATGGATCGACTACAACGGCCATCTCAATATGGCTTATTACAATGTCTTGTTCGACCGCGCGGTCGACGAAGTATACGAAATCCTCGGCACTGGCGCCGATTATCTGAAAAAACACAAGCATTCGACTTTTACCGCCGAAGTGCATGTGCGCTACGTGCGCGAACTGCACGACGGCGACCCGGTGCGGGTGACCTTCCAGCTGCTCGACTATGATTCAAAGCGCATTCACTATTTCGAGCAGTTGTTTCACGCAACGGAAGGCTGGGTGTCGGCAACGTCCGAGAACATGACGTTGCACGTCGACATGACAACGAAGAAGGTCGCACCGTTTCCTGACGCAATCATGCGCACACTCGCCCGCATGAAAGCCGCACACGCACAATTGCCGCGGCCGGAGGCTGCGGGACGGCGCATCGCGATGCCGCATAGGACTTGATCTGCGACCTATGTTTCCGCTCATTCCCGCGCAAGCGGGAATCCAGAGCCGCAACTACGGCGTCGCTTTCGCGGGGACGAGCGGAATATGCAGAACTTGAAAGCCTATTTCCCGGCCAATTTGGCCGCGTCGTCGTGCACGCTGGTGTCGATGATCGAGGCCGTTGGCATTGACTTCGGAATGACCCCCGCTTTGACAAACAACTCCTGCATCCAATCGATGCGGTCGGCCGGGATCGCCAGTGCCGGATCGATCTGTTTGTCGCGAATCGCCTGATCGGTAATGAAGTCGGCCCGCTTGTCGTCCGGCTTGGCGTTTGTCATTTCATGGGCGAGCTTAATGGTCTCGTCCCGATGCGTGGCGGCATATTTGTAGGCGTCCATCTCCGCCGCGATGAACTTGACAAGATCGTCGCGGCGTTCGGCCAGAACCTTGGTGCTGGTCGCCAAGCACAGCCGGATAAATTTCGGCACCGCAGTGCCGCCTTTTGCGAGCACTTTGATATTGTCGGGCATGACGGCCTCGAACTCGTTCGATACCACTGCGGCATCGGTGATGCCCGCGATCAAGGATTTGTAACGGTCGAGATCGGCGCCTTGCATCGCCAGTTTTACGTCTGAAAATGGAATATTGGCGGCATCGAGCATGGCGCGGAACAGCAAATCGGGCAGCGAACCGGGCGAAGAAATTGCGACGGTCTTCCCCTTAAGATCCGCGAGGGTCTTGATGTCCGCCTTGGCCAGAACGACCTGAGGCACCCCAGGCCAGGTACAGCCGACGATCTTGACGCCCGTGCCACGCACCC
>DATFVF010000013.1:0-3442 GCA_035260465.1 Pseudolabrys sp.
CCGCCGCTAATGCCTCGGGCATCAATGACGGCGCCGCCGCGCTGGTGCTGATGAAAGCGTCGGAGGCCGCGAAGCTGGGCAAAACTCCGCTCGCACGCATCGTGTCGTGGGCACAGGCTGGCGTCGACCCGTCGATCATGGGCACAGGCCCGATCCCGGCATCGCGTGCCGCGCTCAAGAAGGCAGGCTGGAAGAAAGAGGACCTCGATCTGGTGGAAGCCAACGAAGCCTTTGCTGCGCAGGCCTGTGCGGTCAATAAGGATCTCGGGTGGGATACCGCCAAGGTCAACGTCAACGGCGGAGCGATCGCGATCGGCCATCCCATCGGCGCTTCCGGCGCGCGGGTGCTCGTGACGCTGCTTTACGAAATGCAAAAACGCAACGCCAAGAAAGGCCTCGCCACACTTTGCATCGGCGGTGGGATGGGCATTGCGATGTGCGTTGAACGTTAGTCGAATTACGGCGTGCCGGTTTCGGGATGCCGTCGCTTTCGTTTTGATCTATGTCATGGCTGGCTCGACCCGGTCGTGACGATTAAAGAATGTCTTTGGGAGGGGACGGCACCATGTCGCGCGTTGCGTTGGTAACGGGTGGAACCCGCGGAATTGGGGCGGCGATCGCCAAGTCCTTGAAAGCTGCCGGCTACAAGGTTGCGGCGAACTATGGCGGCAACGACGACGCCGCGCAGAAATTCAAAACCGAAACCGGCATCCCGGTATTCAAGTGGGATGTCTCGTCCTTCGAGGCCTGCGCCGAAGGCATAAAAAAAATTGGGGCCGAAGTCGGCCCAATCGAGGTGCTAGTCAACAATGCCGGTATCACGCGCGACGCAACGCTTCACCGCATGAAGCCCGAGCAGTGGACGGCGGTCATCAACACCAATCTCAATTCGCTGTTCAATATGTGCCGAAACGTCATTGAAGGCATGCGCGAAAGAAAGTTCGGCCGGATCGTCAACATTTCTTCGATCAACGGGCAAAAAGGCCAGATCGGCCAGACCAACTATTCGGCCGCCAAGGCCGGCGAACTTGGTTTCACCAAGGCGCTGGCGCAGGAGAGTGCACGCGCGGGTATCACCGTGAACGCGATCTGCCCGGGTTACATCAATACCGAAATGGTGCAAGCGGTGCCGAAGGATGTGCTGGAGAAATCGATCCTGCCCCTCATTCCGATCGGCCGCCTTGGTGAACCGGAAGAAATTGCACGTTGCGTCGTATTCCTCGCCTCCGACGAGGCTGGACTGATCACCGGCGCTACACTTACGGCAAATGGCGGCCAATATTTTGCTTAGGCGTTGAAAGGCATTGGGCACTGGTGAATAAGCGGACGAAGGAATTTCCAGTCGGAGCAGCGATCGTGTGCCTGTCGATATTGCTTGTCCGGTCGGTATCCGCACAGGATATCGATCCGCGATGCAGCAATATTTACGACAAGACCGCGTGCACGTGTGCCGTGCAGAACGGCGGAAAAATTATTCCCCCGGCGGGCGGCGTTAAACGCGAAGGCATGAAGTTACGCCCGCACGAAGGCCCGGAATCGACACGAACGCTCGATGGCGGACGCGTGGCATTTCGCACGTATTACCGGAGAGAAGGTTTCAAGGTCCATCGAAGCAAGGCGCTTGAGGGCTATCTCGCCTGCATGCACAGCCGTGGCCGCAAATAACGTCTTTTAGCGCCGTCTCTTTTTTTGCTTGGTTGCGGGCTTTTTCGATGCGCCGGTTTTTGCTTTTTGCGCACGCCATGTGTTCTCGGCTTTATCGAGCCGCACGTTCCAATATTCCCAAGCACGTGCGACCGGACCCGGCCGTAAGTTATATTCGCCGGCGAGTCGCGTCTCAGTCGCATTGAGCGGGGACACATAACCGAGCACATGCGCTTGAATCTGCAGCGCCGCATTGCGGGCCGTATAGATGGTACGGAAGGTCAGTTCTTCCAGCGTAGCTCCCGCAACTGTCGCGCCGTGACGGCGCATCAGCACGATCCAGTTCGGTCCCAACGCGCGAGCAAGCGATGCGCCTTCCTCGGGCTTGGCCACAATCAAAGTGGTGTCTCCGAACTCGTCGCGGGCATCCCAGAACGGCACCTTTTCGCCCAACGTTGCGCCGAGATGATAGACCGGCTTGAGCTCGGTGCCGGAAATGCAGAACGGCAAAATGGAAGGCGCGTGATGGTGACATACTGCGTTCACATCCGGCCGCGCTTGATAGATGCTGCCGTGGATGACCCGCTCGCCATAAAGACGTAGGTCCGTGTGCTTGACCGGCTGCGAATCCAATGTGAATTCAAGGATATCCTCGGGCACGACGAGTTCCGGTGCGCGAGATCGTGACATCAAGTACCGTTTGGGGTCATTCGGATGGCGCATGGTCACATGCGCCGAATGCGTCGAGAACACCTTCATTGGCGATCATACGGTTTGCGCGCGCGAGCACGTCTCGCGCCTGGTCGAGTGCATTGGCCACGGCATTTCCCCTTTCAAGATTTTCGTCGTTCTATCGTGTTTTATCGCGCGGTGACCAGCCCGCAGGCGCCAGCTCGAAGCCTTCGAACGAAAAGCCGGGTGCGACCGTGCAGCCCGTCAGCGTCCAGGCACCGAGGCTTTCCGCCGCCTGCCAGGCGCGCGCCGGCACCGTCACCTGAGGCACCTCGCCGGCATGGATGTCGGCGCCGAGCCGGACGATTTCTTCCTTGGCGCCGTCGACCAATTCGAGCTTGAGCGGTGCGCCCGCGTAGTAGTGCCAGATTTCAACCGCGTCGATGCGGTGCCAGTGCGATCGCTCGCCGTGCGCCAGCAAGAACAGAATGGCGGTGGAGGCGGGACGGCCCTCGACTTGCCGCGGATCGCGAAAGGTTTCGCGGTAGTGGCCACCCTCCGGATGCGGCTTGAGCTCGAGCGCACGGATCATCTCGGCGGCGGTCGGCAGAGGACGTAACGACATAAAATATTTGCTCTCGCGCTGACAAACTGAATTTTTGTCGTTTTTGACAGTATTTTTGTCGTTATAAGCAAAGTTGTGGTCACGTCATACGATTAGAAGAAGGCCATCAGGATACCTCTTTGGAGATTGCCGATGTCTATGTCGATGTCTTTATCGTTGTCATTCGTTCGGATGTCATTCTTTTGCGCGATGCTGCTCTCGGCACTGACTGTTTCTTCAAATGCCCAAACGCAAGCGCAGCCCGAATGGCTCAACTCGTTGCGCGCCGGCGGCTATGTGATCATCATTCGGCACGGCGCAACGTATATGGATCAGGCCGATACCGATCCGCTCAACCTGAGCAATGTTGACAAACAGCGTCAGCTGAACGACGCCGGCCGCGCCAAAGCCAAGGAAATGGGCGAAGCCTTTCGCAAGTTGAAGATTCCGGTTGGACCCGTTGTCACCAGCATGTTCTTCCGCGCGATCGAGACCGGAAAGCTCGCCTTCGGTAATGCGGTG
>DATFVF010000014.1:0-20181 GCA_035260465.1 Pseudolabrys sp.
GGCTCCTTGTCAGGATTGATCGAGCCGATCTTCTTCATCAGTGCGGCGACCGCCTCGATTTTGTTGCGCGGCATGCCGTCGTCCTTCGAGGCCCAGAAGTCGATATCGAGGAACGCCTTAAGCGCCGCCTTGTTGACTTCCTTGGTATGTCCCGTGGCGGCTGCCGCTTCGGCGACCGCGTCGGCATTTTTCGGATCCTGCATGAAACGCGCGGCTTCAATCATTCCGGCGACCGTGCGTACGATGGCGTCGCGGTTTTTCGCCAGATTGTCCTTACGCGCAACCATAATGAGGTAGTGACTGGTCGGATTGGTATTTTTCATCGCCAGCAAAATATGCAGCTTCTTGCCCTGGTGTTCGATCTCGGCAAGGTCGTCGAGATGCAGCACAGCAAAATGCAGTTGGCCTGCGAGGAGTGCAGGACCGGGCGTGGAACCCAGTGCGATCTGCTTGGTGTCTTCGATCTTTACGCTCGGGCACCCGATGAGCATGGACCGCAGCGCCACCGAGCGCGCGCCATTGATCGAATCGACGCCGATATCTTGGCCGGCGAGATCCTTGCAGGTTTTTCCTTCATCGGTGGTTCCGATCACCCAGTCAGGATTGGGCATTCCATAAAGCGCCACTAACGGGACGTCTGCGTTCGAGACCTGGTTAATGACCGGCGGGGTCGGCGACCATGCCATGTCGATGTCGCCTGCCACCACCGCGCGCGCTGCCGCAGTGCCGTTGTCGAACGGGCGGATTTCAACGTTGGCGCCGTATTTTTTGAAGAAGCCCTGTTTTTCAGCGACAAAGGCGATGGTCACCGAATAGATCGGCGGAATGCCAGGAATTGCGACGACGACTTTCTTGTCTTGCGCGGCAGCCGGACCGATACCCGCCAGCAATGCGGCCATCAATGCACATCCGGCCACCAGTACGATGATCCTGTGGATCATTGAATCCTCCCTTCAAGCATCATTTTCTTTATTTAACGTTCGAGTTGGAATTCGGCTTCGCGAGCCTCCCGCATCAGCGTGCCCCATACCCTTTCGCGCAGTTCGGCAAAGCGCGGCTCACGCAGCGTCTCACGGGTGCGCGGTTCCGGGAGATCTATGGTGATGGTTTCGTGAATGCTCGAGGGCCTTCCCTTGAGCACGATCACGCGATGGCCGAGAAGCACCGCTTCTTCGATCGAATGAGTGACGAAGACCATGGCGGTCGGTCGTTGTTCCCAGATTCGCAGCAATTCGAATTGCAGGATTTCGCGCGTTTGCGCATCAACCGCCGCGAATGGTTCGTCCATCAGCAATACGTTCGGCTCAACTGCCAGCGCACGGGCGAGACCGCAACGCTGTTGCATGCCGCCCGACATTTGATATGGAAATGCTTTCTCGAACCCGGTGAGCCCAACCAGCTTGATAAATTCGGGCACCTTGCGTTCGATGTCGGCCTTTGGCGCGCCGGCCATGCGTAATCCATAGGCGACATTTTCGAACACGGTCTTCCATGGAAATAGTCCGAAGTGCTGGAACACCATAGCGACGCCCGCAATCGGTTCGATAACACGCTCATTGCCGACCCAGATTTCGCCAGTATCGTTCGGCAGCAGGCCGTCGATACAACGCAGCAGCGTGGTCTTGCCGCAGCCGGAGGGACCGACAATTGCGACGATTTCGCGCTCGCCGACGTCGAAGTCGATGTTGCGGAACACTTCGAGCGAGCCGTAGTGCTTGCCGAGCCCCCGTACGCGAATGCGCGGCTCGACTTTGGCGGCTTGCGATGCAGGCGATGGACGGATCGCTGATATTGTTGTCGTTTGGCTCGTCACTCTGTTTACTCTGCGGCTTGTTTGGCGGGTTTGGCGTTGATCTTGGCCCAATAATCTTCGGCCTGTTTTGAGCGTTGGAGAGCGTCCAAAGTCTCGAAGCCGGGCGCCATCGACCCATCGGTGCCGGCGAGAACTTGGTGATGCTCGATGTTCAGCGTGCGCAGCCAGCGTTGCTGGCCCATGGTAATAGCGACGAAATATCCAATCTCGACCAGCTCCGGCTCGCTGAAGTGTTTATGAAGACGATCCCATAATTCATCGTTGGCTGGCAGGTCCCAGGTGATCGCCTCGGCATAGGCTAAGGCGGCTTTTTGCCGCTCATCGTAGCGCGTCGAACTTTCGAAATTGATCAGGTCTGAGTAGTCATCCTCCATGAGACCCGATTTTGCAGCCTTGATCGAACGCTGGTTGCCGCAGAATTCGCACAGGACTGACCGCGAAACGTAGATGCGGCACAGCTCTTTGACTTTATGATCGGCAACGCCGTTTTTGAACACATCGCGCCAGGTATTCGCAAACGACCAGAATGTTGCCGGCACGTGTGCGCGAATGGCCTGGCTTTCCGGCCGTGGCGTTCCCTCGCGCGCGCAACGCTCGAATTCCGCGATCATCGCGGGGTCCTTAATCGTCGAAGGATCGACATAACTAATGCGAGGTTTCGACATTTTCAGTTTTCTCCCGGAAAAAACGACATCACGCACCGGCTTCGGATGCGATGTCCATAGTCTGGCAACGGGTATGGCATGTTGCCGCAACGGCGCTGCACGAGCAACGGCGATTACTGTATTTCGGTAACCCTGCTTTAGGCTTGACGATAACCAAACACTGCTCGCCCGCATCGGCATTGTGGGCGTCAGCCCCGTATTTACAGGCTTTTTCGACAACGGGTGCGGTCATCACGCTGAATCATTCCTTACCAGCAGTGCAAGTATACGAACCAGTATTGTTAATTTTGTGAGAGGTTACTCTAAAGTTTATCCCGCCTTGGCTACCAGATTTAAACGCTACGAATTCATTGGCTCTTCAGCATAGAGCTAGATGCGGCAATGATTTTAGCAATTCAATACTTCCTCGCCTCTAGTGTTCACGCGAACAGACCGGGGAAGAGTTCGGTCGCGTCAAACGGGGCTTATTGCCGTGCGTGCCAGTACCATCGTCATGATCGGGTTTGCCGTCGTCTTCGGCTTGCTCGCGGTATTCATTGCCCAGGTCTGGCTCAACAACGAGGCCAGTCTACGCGCGAAGAATACGGAGCCGGCCAAGACGCAGGTAGCATCGCAAACGGTCGTCGTCGCCAAACAGTCGCTGCGCTTCGGCACCGAACTCACTGCCTCCATACTCCAGGAAGTGCCGTGGCCATCTGACTCGCTGCCGGGTGGGGCCTTCGCAAAAATCAATGACATCATGTCCGGCGGCCGTCGTGTCGTTCTGGCTGCCATCGAAGCAAATGAGCCTGTGCTCGCGCTCAAAATCACTGGTGCCGGCCAGCGCGCGTCACTGTCCGCGCTGGTCAAGCCAGGCATGAAGGCTGTGACTATTCGCGTCAACGACGTGGAAGGTGTCGGCGGCTTCGTCCTGCCGGGCGACCATGTTGACATCGTACTCACGCGCCAGCTGGAAAAGGGATCGGCCACGACGCAAGTCGTGTTGCAGAATACGCGCGTGCTCGCGGTTGACCAGACCGCTGACGAGCGCGCTGCCAAGGCGACGGTGGCGAAATCGGTAACGCTGGAAGTCGACACAGTCGAAGCACAAAAGCTGTGGTTGGCTTCATCTGTCGGTAGTCTTTCGCTGTTGCTGCGCAAGGCGGGCGAAACAGCCGAAATACGCACACGCAAAGTCACGCTCAACGATTTGGGGACCAACGAACCCGTCAGCACCGACAAGGCTGCGACGACGACGGTGGTCGTGACGCGCGCGTCTGCGAAGCAGGAATACACCGTCCCGGCCGAGGGAAGTAATGGGGTCTCGGGTGCGACGGGGCGGAAGGAAGTGGCCTGGTAAGCCCGGGCTTGGGATCAACGAAGGGGTGGGGAGTGTGTCGTGAACAAACACAACGAAATTAGCGTCGGCTTTCGCTGGCGGTCTGAGGACAGGGCTACGAAACGCGGCAACTGGTTGCGCGATCTTGCTATCGCGTTGGCCATCGCCATGGCGGCATCGATCTTGGGTATGATCGGTGACGCCTATGCGGAATTGCGATCGATTCAGATCAGCGGCAATAATCGTACCGTCATGGTGACGGTGCCGATAGGCAAGTCGGAAGACGTGCGCACGGATACAAGTTTCGTCGACATTACTGTCGGCGATCCGGAAGTCGCCGACGTTAATCCGCTCACGGATCATGCTTTGTCGATCCTTGGCAAAAAGATCGGCACTACTCGCGTTTCGGTCTATTCCGAAGGCAAGAAGCTGGTCGGCATTTTCGACGTGGAAGTGTCCTATGACATCACGCGGCTCGCGAACGAGCTGCAGCGTCGCTTCCCTGGTTCGAAACTACAGGCGTCCACGGTCAACGGCCGCATCATGCTGTCGGGCGAAATCGCGGACGCGGCCAGTCTCGACAAGGCGGTGACCATCGCGCGCCAGTTCGGACCGGAAATCATCAATACTGTCTCGGTGATGTCGCCGCAGCAGGTGTTGCTCGAGGTTCGGTTCATCGAAATATCGCGCACTGCAGGCCGTGAACTGGGCTTTCAGTGGAACCGCTTTGGTGGCCACAGCACGACTAATATCGGCTCGCAACTGCCTGCCGCAGCCTTGCCGATCAAGTCGCCGGCGAGCGCCACCGATGTCCCGGTTGGCGAAGTGGCCGCCGGCGTGCTGTCCGGTGCGTCACCATTCGGCTTCCTGATTGCGCGCATGGTTGGCAACGGCGTCACAACCGACGTGCTGATCAACGCACTTGAGCAGAAGGGCATTGCCCGCAGCCTGGCGGAGCCAAACCTGGTCGCGCTGTCCGGCGATACTGCAAGCTTCCTGGCCGGCGGTGAATATCCGATTCCAATCTCCGGCTCATTCGGCCAGGTGACGGTCGACTACAAGAAATACGGTGTCGGGCTGGCCTTCACGCCGACTGTGCTCGGCCACGGCTTGATTAACATGAAGATCGAGCCAGAGGTCAGCCAGATCGACACCACACATACGATCTTGGTGAGCACCGGCATTTCGGTGCCGGCGCTGATCGTGCGCCGCGCTTCGACCACTGTCGAATTGCGCGACGGCCAGAGCTTCGTGATCGGCGGGTTGCTGCAGACCGACAACAAAAACCAGATCGATCAACTGCCATGGCTCGGCAGCGTGCCGGTGCTGGGTGCGTTGTTCTCCAGCAAGTCTTATCAGAAGAATGAGACCGATCTTGCCATCATCGTAACGCCGCATCTCGTCCGTCCGGCCCGGCCTGGCGACGAAATCAAAACTCCGGCGGACGACACGTTGCAGCCGAATGACCCCGACTTCTTCTTACTTGGAAAGACCGAGGTCACGAGGGAACAAGCGCGCGCACTTACGCCTGCCACCGCTCGTTTCGCCGTTGCCGGCGACCGGCCGCTGACGGGACACATGCTCGACCTGCCGAAGGGGGAATCCAATGCGGCGATTCAATAACGTCATGCGTACGCTCGCGCTTGCCGGCCTTTTCGCCGTGCTCGGTGGCTGCTCGGAATACCTTGATCGCCGCGACACCATCGCGATGTCAGGTGGCGACGCAGTGGCAACCAACATCGTGACGCAAATGGTCGATCCGTGGCCGCCCGAAAGCGCAAACCGCAATATCGCCTTCAATGGCTCGCGGATGGAAAGCGCGTTCGAGCGTTACCGCACCAATCGCGTCATAACGCCGCGAGGCGTTGGCACGTCGAGCACGTACCAGGATTCCGGCCAGGGCGGCGCGCAGAATAACCCAACACCAGTTGGGCCCACCGTGACCCAACCGGCAGCGGCCGTGAAATAGGACCTTCGAACGTATCATGCGCATTAGTCGTACCTCGAGCACAAATCAGACACGCGTGGTGGTTCTTACCGCCGACGTCGCGTTTGAGGAGTCGGTGCGTACGACTTTTGGTGCGTCGTCTTCGATCGAACTCGCCATGGTATCGGGCCGCCTTGCCGAGCAAGGCGATGCGCTCCAGGTCCCGAATGCCACCGTCGTGGTGGTCGATCTTGACGCCGGACGCGCTGATGAAATGACTGCGCTCGCCCGGCTCATGACACGAGTTGGCACGTGGCCGCCGGTTATCGCGGTGACGCAAGCCTTCGACGAAAATGTCGCGCGCACTTTGTTACAGATGCGGGTTGCTGACTTCCTGGTGAAGCCAGTCGAGCCTATCGACTTGGTGCGTGCGTGCGCTCGCGTTGCCAAGGGTCCCGGCGGGGGTAACGAGCCGACGGAAGCGAAGATCTATACCTTCTTGCCCGCAGTGGGCGGAGCTGGTGTGACGACGCTCGCAGTACAGACCGCCATGATATTGCTCAATAGCGGTGGCCAGCGTGCGAAGCCTTCGACGTGTCTGGTCGATCTCGACTTCCAGCATGGATCTGTTGCCGACTATCTCGATCTTGAACCGCGCCTCAATCTTGCGGAAATCGAACCGCGACCGGATCGGCTGGACCGGCAATTGCTGGAGGTCATGCTCTCGTATCACACCTCGGGGCTTGCAGTTGTTGCTGCACCCAATCGGCCGGCGGAAATGCGCTCGTTCGATCCCGACGTGGTGACGCGTCTACTCGACCTTGTATCCAGCAATTTCGAATATGTCGTGTTCGACATGCCGCGTACCTGGTTTTCATGGACTGACAGTGTGCTGCACGGCTCGAATAAACTTTTTATCGTCAGCGAAACCACGGTGCCAGGCCTTCGTCACGCCAAGCAATTGGTCGCCGCAATCAACGAGCGGCTGGGCGAGGGCCCAAACCCGCGGGTGATCGTCAATCGCTTCAGTCAGCGCATGTTCGATTCAGGTCTGCGCCGCGGCGACCTCGCGCACACGCTTGGCGACGCTTTCTTGAGTGCGATTCCCAACGACTATGCGCTCGTTCGCGAGGCGATCGACCGCGGGGTCCCACTGGATGAGGTCAAGCCCGGCAACAAGATCACCGCCGAACTCAAAAAGCTCGTGCTGGATTCTTCCCCTTCCAAAATGGCCGCCGACGCCCAATCGCTGCCGCTGATGAAGAAACTCAAGCTCGCGGTGGTGGGCTAAGATGGTTGGCCGTTTCACAGCCCGACGCGCCGCGGCGCCCGATTTGCCAGCCCCGGAAGAGCCGCCGTCGTCGGCCCTTGAAGGCGTTTCGTGGACGGTATTTCCTGAAGGGACGGCCGACCCGACCCAGCCAGCTCAGCAGAATGACAGTCCGCTCCTGAGCGACAAATTGCTCGATGCCAAGGTGCGCCTGCACCGCCGGCTGATCGAGGAGATCAACCTCTCGGCGTTGGATAAGGTCCCGGAAGAGGAACTCCGCCGGCACGTCCAACAACTGGTCTCGCAATATGTCGTCGTTGAACGTCTTGCGCTGAATGCCCAGGAATTAAACGATTTCGTTTCCGAAATTCTCGATGAGATGACGGGCTTGGGCCCGCTTGAGCCATTGCTCAAGGACCCGAGCATCAACGATATCCTGATCAACGGACACGAATGCGTCTATGTGGAGCGCCACGGCGTGCTTGAGCCGCTGTCTGTGCGCTTCAAGGACGAGCAGCATTTGCTGCGCATTATCAACAAGATCGTCTCCGCGGTTGGCCGCCGCGTCGATGAATCCCATCCGCTCTGCGACGCGCGCCTGCAGGATGGCTCGCGCGTCAACGTTGCGGTACGGCCGATCGGTGTCGATGGCCCGCTGGTCTCGATCCGCAAATTCTCAAAGAAGCCCTTCAACATTAGTAAACTGGTCGAGGTTGGTGCGCTGCGTCCGCCGATGGCCGAAGTGCTCGCGGCCGCGGTGAAGGCGCGTGTCACAACGATCATTTCCGGCGGCACCGGCTCCGGCAAGACGACCATGCTCAATGCCCTCTCGGCATTCATTTCCGAAAAGGAGCGGCTGCTCACAATCGAGGACGCTGCGGAATTGCAACTCCAGCAGCCGCATGTCGGCCGCATGGAAACACGTCCGCCGAATATCGAGGGTAAGGGAGAAATCCGCCAGCGCGAACTGGTGAAAAACGCGCTGCGTATGCGTCCGGATCGCATCATCCTCGGTGAGTGCCGTGGCGAAGAGGCGTTTGACATGTTGCAGGCAATGAACACCGGCCACGAAGGATCGATGGCGACGATTCACGCTAACACGCCGCGCGATGCGATTTCACGCCTTGAGCAGATGATCGGCATGGCGGGCCTTCCGATGACGGTGGCTTCAATCCGCAGCCAAATCGCTAACGCCATTCAGCTCATTGTGCAGCTTCAGCGCCAGTCCGACGGCAAGCGCAAGGTGACCTCGATTGCCGAAGTGACCGGACTCGAAGGCGACATCATTCAAATGCAGGAAATCTTCAAGTACGTGCGCACCGGCACCGCGGCCGACGGCACGGTTCTGGGACACTACCAGGCCACCGGTGTGCGTCCGCGCTTTCTTGCCCATCTTGCCAACCAGGGCATCAAGATTCCCGGCAACTATTTCGATCCCTCGCAGCCGCTCTGAACGGCCATGTTTGATTTCAATCAAATCTATCTGTTCTACCTGCTGGTCGGCATTTCGGCGGCGATGTTCGCCGAAGGCATTTATCTGGTCGTCTACAACAACGCGTCCTACCGCAAGAATATCAATCGCCGACTCAAGGTGATGGACAACAAGGTAGACCGCGAAAGCGTGCTCGTGCAATTGCGGCGCGAACGCGGCTTGACCAGCGGTGGCGACTATCGATTGCCGATCGTCAAGCTCAACAACCTGCTGCTGCAGTCCGGTCTCACCATTGGGTTAGGTCGGTTGATGATCGTTATCGCGATCGGCGCGATAGCGACATTCGTCGGTGTTTTGACCTTTGAGGGCAACGCGCTTCACGCGTTTCTTGCTACGCTGTTCAGTGGCGTCGCATTGCCGCCGCTCGTGCTCAAGTTCTTGCGCGGACGCCGGCAAAAAAGATTCAGCGCTCAATTTCCCGACGGTCTCGACATGATCGTTCGATCCTTGCGTGCCGGCCATCCTGTCCCGATTGCCATCAATATGGTGGCGAAGGAAATGAAGGACCCGATCGGTACCGAGTTCGGCATCGTTTCCGACGAGCTGACTTACGGCTCCGACCTCGAAACCGCGATGCGAAATCTCTATTTCCGGGTCGGCACCGACGATTTGCCGTTGTTCGTCACCGCAGTCGCAATTCAGCGTTCGACCGGCGGCAACCTCGGTGAAATTCTCGAAAACCTTTCGTCGGTAATCCGTCAGCGTTTTAAGATGCGCCGCAAAATTCGCGCGCTGGCCGCGGAAGGCCGCGCATCAGCGCTAATTTTGTCGTCGCTGCCGATCGGCATGTTTGCGGTCATTCAAGTTCTGGTGCCGAATTTTTACTCGGACGTCTGGCACGAAGATCTGACCAAAATCTGTCTCACGCTTGCCGGATGCTGGATGCTCGTTGGCAACTTCATCATGTACCGCATGGTCAATTTTAGGATCTGAACCATGGACACGGTGCTCAGCGTTTTCGGAAGCTTGTTCAACGACAGCAACACCATGTTTATGGCGCTGCTGATTTTTCTTGCGGCCGGCATGTTGGCCTTTTCGCTGATGGTGGCCGTGCGCGTGCGCGGCGCAGTCAGGAAGCGCACATCGCGCATCATGAACGCGGAGGAGCGCCACGGGCGTTCGCTGCAGAATTCCAGCGCGAAGGCCGTCACAAAGCTTCTCGAATACACCACGAAGCACTATTCAACGGCCAACGAAGAGAACATGAAGGTGTTGCGCCGCCGCTTGGTACAAGCCGGCATCTACGACCCGCGCGCAGTCGCGTACTTCTTCATTGGACGGACAGCTTTGGCGATCGGTCTAGCCATTGCCATGTTCATATTTTTGCCGCTCGTAAAGCAAACCAGCAGTTCAATGTTGTGGCTGATGGCGATTGCCGGCGGCCTCGTTGGCTATGTCGGCCCGAGTATGTATATCGACCGGCGAATATCCGCGCGCAAGCTTGAGCATCGGTCCGGCTTTCCCGATTTCATGGATCTGCTCGTCGTATGTGCGGATTCAGGATTGTCGATGGAGGCATCGCTCGAGCGCGTTGGGCGCGAGCTTGGCCAGAGCTATCCTTCGCTGAGTGCCAATATTCATCTGACCAACCTGGAGATCCGCGCGGGGCGGCCACTCAAGGACGCGCTCGACCATTTCGCCGATCGCCTCGCGCTCGAAGAGGCGCGCGCATTCGCGACGTTGATCAATCAGTCGATCGACCTCGGCTCGAGTATTACTGACGCGATGCGCGTGTATAGCGATGACATGCGGCACAAGAGGCTCTCGCGCGCTGAGGAAAAAGCCTATGCGCTGCCTGCCAAGTTGGCAGTGCCGATGATGGTTTGCATCTTCCCCGTGCTGTTCGTGGTCATTCTGCTGCCCGTCATCGTGCGCCTGCACGTCGGGCACTATTTCTGACAATGAGTGCGTCTGCGGCGCTATTTCGGGGGCCTGCTTCCCCCGAAAGGCCGATAAAGTGAAGATTTGTTAACCATCCTCACCTAGCCTGACGGGGTCCCGCTACCGGGCGACTCCGCAAGGCGTTGGCATGCTTATTGGAATTGCCCGAGGATTGATTGTCATTGCTGCCGGCGTATGGCTGGCGGGCTGCAGCACATCCACCAGTTTTTCCAATTTGCTCGGATCAAAGTCACCGAACGCCGATGCATCGGCCGCGCAGGCTTCTGCAGATCCGTCTACGGCACACGAGCCTGCCGATGCGTCTACGCCGCAGCGAACATTTGAGGAGACGACCGGCACGGTACCGCCGCCCTTGGGCGTGCCGCCGGAATCCGAGAAAGGCTTGCTCGGCAGCGATCCGTACGATGAATTGAGCCTCGGCAAGAAGCATTATCGTGCCAACGACTTCGGTCTTGCCGAAAAACATTTCCGCAAGGCAGTCGAGACCCATCCGCGCGACGCTGAAGCCTGGCTCGGTCTTGCGGCTTCCTATGACCGCTTGCGCCGTTTTGATCTCGCTGACCGCGCCTATTCTCAGGCTGTCGGCATTCTTGGGCCGACCGTCGAGATTCTCAACAACCAGGGCTACTCATACATGTTGCGTGGCGACTACAAACGCGCGCATGCCACGCTCGCCGCTGCCCAACGCAAAGATCCAACAAACAAGTACGTACAGAACAACCTCCGTCTCCTCGAGGAGAGCTATCGCAAGGGCAAGGCTGTCCAATAGGCCTCGCGGTAGCAAATTCGCCGGCAATATCGGCGTGTGCGTGGATTAATTCCCCTGACTGATTATTATCGACAGCCGCCGCGAAAAATTCGCGGGCGGCGCACAAGGGCCATAGCGCCTTTGCGCCGTATCGCCTACCATTCGCGTGAACCGGCGCAGACCGGTCGCAATAATCGGTCCCGAGGGGAGGAACCAATGGCTACCGCAGTGAACGCCGGTGCGCGTCTCGACCGGCTACCGATCTCGTCGTTTCATTATCGGATATTCTGGCTGGTCGGCGCCGGCATGTTTTTCGACGGCTACGATCTTTATGTTGCCGGCGGCGTGCTTGCCTCGACAATCCAGACCAAATTCTCGACGCTCCCGCAAAATCTGCAGTTTCTCTCGCTGACCTTCGTCGGCATGACGATCGGTTCGTTTGTCACCGGTTTTGTCGGCGATAAGTTCGGGCGGCGTTTCACTTATCAGATCAACCTCCTGGTATTCGGGCTCGCTTCGCTTGCGGCCGCTTTTGCGCAGGATATGACCCAGCTCATTGCTTGCCGTTTTGTGCAAGGACTCGGTCTCGGCGCTGAAATTGTCGTCGGCTATTCGACATTGACCGAATTCGTCCCGCCGAAATCGCGTGGACGCTGGCTATCATTCATGGCGTTTTTGGTTGTTGCGGGATTTCCGGCGACCGCGATCCTGAGTTACCTGATCATCCCGACCTGGGGCTGGCGCCCGATGTTCGTCATCGCCGGCATCGGCTCGTTGATCGTCTGGTATCTGCGCAAAAACTTGCCGGAGTCACCGCGCTGGCTGGAAGCGCAGGGCCGCACCGCCGAAGCCGAAGCGCTCATGCAGACCATTGAAAAGGAAGTGGCAGCCGCCGCCGGTTCGCTGCCTGCTCCGGTGATCACGGCGCCGACTCCCCAACTTACGGCCGCTTCGATGTTCAAGCCGCCGATCCTGCAAAGGTTGTTGGTCGGAAGCTGGGTCCTGATCACGATCAACACGCTGATCTTCGGCTTTGTGATCTTCCTGCCGCAATTTTTCTTGCGACAAGGTCTCACCATTGCCAACTCGCTTGGCTACACGGTGGTGCTGGCCGGCGCATCGCTGGTTGGCTGCGCCTGTGGGGCCTTCTTGTCTGATTTCGTTGGGCGACGCTGGAGCATCATTGGCGCCTCGCTCCTGACGATCGCTGCCGGCTGGGTCTATGCGCACTTTAGCGCTGCGTCCGATCCGGTCATTGTGTTGAGCGTTGGCTTCATATTGATCGTCGCGATCTATATCCAGACCGCGATCCTGTTCGGCGTCTACACGCCCGAGCTTTTCCCGACCGAAATCCGACTGCGTGCCAACGGAATCTGCAATACGTTGGGTCGCGGAGCGACGGTGGTCTCGCCATTTGTGGTCGGCTATCTGATGGTGAACTATCAGCTGCCGGGTGTGGTCTGGCTAATGATCGGCTTGTTGGTCGTGCAGATGATCGCGGTCTATTTCTGGGGTGTTGAGCCGGCGAGGCGCTCGCTGGAGGGGCTCGATCCTAAAGTCGCCTGACAGGGCGCATCTTAAGGTAAGATCGGCCGCTCATAACACGGGGCGGCCGATTGCATTAGGAGATGTACGGAATGACCGGTCTGCGGCCAGTGACGGTGATTACGGGGGCGTCGGCGGGAATCGGCGTAGCCCTGGCGCGCGTGTTCTCCAGTCGTGGTCATGAATTGGTGTTGGTTGCGCGGCGAGAAGAGCGGCTGCACGCGCTGGCTGACGAAATCGCGGCGACCGGCGCGAAACGGCCAATCGTTATTCCGGCAGACCTTTTAAAACCCGGTGCGGCGCGACAAATCGGCGAAGCTCTGGCGGCGCAGGGCGCAGAGCCGCAATTTTTCGTCAACAACGCCGGGTTCGGATTGGTCGGTTTGGCGAGCGCGCGCGACCACGGCGAACAGCTGCAGATGATCGATCTCAATGTGCGGGCGCTGACCGAATTGTCGCTCGCCTTTGTCGATAGCCTCGCCCGCCACAAAGGCGGCCTGCTCAATGTTGGGTCGATGGCGGGTTTTCTGCCCGGGCCCGGCATGGCGGTCTATTACGCGACAAAGGCTTACGTGCTGTCGTTCACCGAAGCGCTGCACAGTGAGCTTAAACCGCGCGGGATTAGGGTGGCGGTCCTGTGCCCGGGCCCTGTGCCCACCGAATTTGCCGAACGTGCGGGGGTCAAAGATGGCAGTCTGGCGCCGAGCATCCTCACACAGTCGGCGGACTATGTGGCGGAAGCTGGCTATCGCGGCCTTATGGAAGGCCACCGGACAATTGTGCCCGGCTTTCTTAACCGGATGATTACCGTGCTGATACGCCTGATCCCGCGCCGCATTCTCCTTGGAGTCGTGGATTCCCGGCAAACCCGGCGCAGGTCCGCGCCACAGACATAGCCGCGTCCTGCCGATCATATTTGCAAACGCCGGAAGAGCCGTTAGTAGTCAGCACCGTGCGTGCACACGCCGAATCATCATGTTGAAGCCCGTCCTTCTCATTCTGCACCAAGAGCACTCCTCGCCGGGCCGCGTAGGCCAGACGCTGGCGAAGCTCGGGTATCCGCTCGATATCCGCCGGCCGCGATTCGGCGATCCGTTGCCGGACACAATGGACGACCATGCCGGGGCGGCAATTTTCGGCGGTCCACAAAGCGCCAACGATAATGAAGACTTCCTGCGACGGGAGATCGACTGGATCGGCGTGCCGCTGCGCGACAGGAAGCCATATCTCGGCATCTGCCTCGGTGCGCAAATGATGGCGCGCCACCTCGGCGCGCGCGTCTTTCCACATCCGCAGGGCCATGCCGAAGTTGGCTATTACCCGATTCGCCCGACCGAAGCCGGGCGGAAGGTCTGTCCTGAATGGCCCGACCACGTTTATCAATGGCACCGCGAAGGCTTCGACCTGCCATCCGGCAGCGAGCTGCTGGCCGAGGGCGATGCCTTTTCGGTCCAGGCGTTCCGACATGACAGTGGCTACGCGTTGCAATTTCATCCCGAAGTCACGCACGCGATGATGTATCGCTGGCTTGTGCGCGGCGCGCACCGAATGGAATTACCGGGCGCGAAGCAACGCCATGAACACATCGCCGACCGGGCGGTCCATGATTTGGCCTCGCGCAATTGGCTCGCTTCTTTCATCGACCATTGGATCGGCCGAACGCCCGCAAATCAGTCCGCGAAAGATGCATCCTGACCGGCCGGCGTTCCCGGCGCCTTGCGCTCGGACGCGCCGCGCCATTGACAAATCGTCATCCAATCTGATCGTTGCACCGGTCAGGGGAACAATATCCTCGCGGAGGCGAGCGGATGGTTGATTCCAGCGATCGCGGACACTCCTCCGCGCGGCAAATTCCGCCCGTGATGAGCGCGATGTTGCGCGCATCCGACGGCATTCTCGAGCTGTTGCCGATCGCCACGTTCATCTGTGACGCGAAGGGCACGATCCTTGAGTATAATCGTCACGCCGTCGCTGTCTGGGGCCGGGCGCCGGATCCGGGCCAAACGCACGATCAATTCAGGGAAAGCGCGCGCTTCTACGATATGGATGGCGCGCCGGTGTCGCGTTCGATGGTATCCGAAGTTCTGGCGGGCGGTACGCCGGTACGCAATGTCGAGCGGATTGTTGAACGGGCCGACGGCACACGCCTGATCGTATCGGTCAATGTCGATCCCTTGCGCAATGTGAAGGGCGAGCTGGTTGGGGCGGTGAACTGCTTTCTCGACATCACCGAGCGCAAGCGTGCGGACGCCGCTCTCGAGCATTCGCGCCTCCATGCGCTTGAGCAAGAACAGCGACTGGCCGCAACTTACGAACATGCTGCGATCGGTATTTCGGAAATTTCACCCGATGGCCACTTCCTGCGCGTCAATGAAGCGATTTGCGCAATCACCGGCTTTAGCCGCGAACATCTGCTCGCAAACAAATTGTTTACCCACACCCACCCTGACGATGCCGATCCCGATCGCGAAGGATTTCGCAAGCAGGTCGCCGGCGAGCTCGAATTTTATTCAGTAGAGAAGCGCTTCATCCGCAAGGATAACCGCGTGATCTGGCTGTCGGTGCGCTCCTCGCCGGTACGCGACGAGGGCGACAAGCTGCGCTACGTGGTACGCGTGGTGCAGGATATCACGGAACGCAAAGCGGCCGAGCAGCGGCAGAAACTATTGATGGATGAATTGAACCACCGCGTGAAGAACACGCTTGCAACCGTGCAATCGCTTGCCTCACAAACAGCGCGAGGCGTGCACACGCCCGCTGCTTTCCGCGAGCGATTCGAAGGCCGCCTCATCGCGCTGTCCAAGGCCCACGATCAGCTCACCATTCACCACTGGGAAAGCGCGGATTTGCGGGAACTGCTGTCAGGAAGTCTTGCGCCTTATGCCGGCGGCGGCTTCGAGCGCATCGTTCTGCGCGGCGAAGACGTGATTCTACGACCACGCGCGGTGTTGACGCTGGCGATGGCCGTGCATGAACTCACCACCAATGCCGCAAAATATGGCGCCCTGTCGGTACCCGGCGGACGCATTGAAATTAACTGGCAGCCGGAGCGCGCCAAAAATGGCCACCCAGTGCTGCGCATCAGCTGGATCGAGCAAGGCGGGCCTTCGGTCGCTGAGCCCGCGCAACGGGGCTTCGGCTCCAAGCTGATTGAAGGCAGCGTCGCCGCTGAACTCGGTGGCACCGCCCGGCTTGGCTTCGAACCTCAAGGGCTGCACTGCGAAATTGTTATTCCGCTTGAGACGGCGACCGTCGATTTTCGGGCAAAGAAAGCTGAGGATTGACCGATCAAGGAAAGCCGTCGCAAACGGCCACCCCGTCGAATTGAAGGCTGGTGGAGCCGAGGGGATTTGAACCCCTGACCTCCTCATTGCGAACGAGGCGCTCTCCCAACTGAGCTACGGCCCCGCCAAATCGGAACGACTGTTGTCGTTACGCAAAAAAGCGGCGAGTGGGCGCCATTTAGGGCTAGGGGTATGGCCTGTCAAGGATGCGGCCGCGTCGGCTTGTTCGCGGCCATTTGACCCGCTACTTTGCACCAGGCTTGCGAACAGGCGGAGACTCATGCGCGCGATTCTCGATATTATTCTGTTGGTCCTTCAGATTTACATATGGCTGTTAATTGCGGCCGCGGTTTTGTCCTGGTTGATCGCGTTCAACGTGGTCAATACGCGTAACCAGGTCGTGGCAATGATTGCCGATTTTCTTTTTCGCATTACTGAGCCAGTGTTACGGCCGATCAGGTCAATGATGCCTAATCTTGGCGGCATCGATGTGTCACCGGTGATTCTCATTTTGATCATTTTGCTCCTCGAAAACGTCATCGTCAGATATATCTATCCAAACGTTTTCTAGCCGATGGCGGCCTTGCCATGGTCACCGACCGGCGGCGGCATTACGCTCGTTGTACGCCTGACGCCGAAGGGCGGCCGCGACGCTATCGACGGCGTGGAAACTTTGGCAGACGGACGTTCGGCGCTCAAGGCCCGCGTGCGTGCGGCGCCCGCTGCTGGCGAGGCCAATGATGGTCTTGTTCGTTTGATCGCAAAAGCGGTGGGCGTCCCACTGCGCGATGTCACCCTGGTGGCCGGTGCCACGGCCCGCCTCAAACGCCTCAAGATTAGGGGCGATGTCCCAACGTTGATTGCGGCGCTGGAGAAAGTCTCGACATCGCGCTAAGGCTTGTTTTGGCGAAGCGGGCGAACGGACCATGAGCGCACGCATCATTGACGGCAAGACGATCTCGGCGGGTTTGCGCGGCAACGTCGCCGACGCAGTGCATCGTTTGCGCCGCGATCGCGGCATCGTGCCGGGCATTGCCGTCTTGCTGGTCGGGGACAATCCGGCGAGCGAAGTCTACGTGCGCAATAAATCGAAGGCGGTCGCGGAATCAGGCATGCATGCTTTCGATCGCAATCTGCCCTCCACCGCCAGCGAGGTCGAGTTGCTCGACCTGATTGCAATGCTCAATGCCGAAAAGGAAGTTAACGGCATTTTGGTGCAGTTGCCGCTACCCAAGCAAATTGGCGCGCAAAAAATTATCGCCGCGATTGATCCGGCCAAGGATGTGGACGGCTTTCATCCGCTCAACGTCGGCCGTCTCGCGAGCGGCTTGCCCGCGTTGGTGCCTTGTACTCCGTTGGGATGCGTGCGGTTGGCCAAGACGGTGCATGAATCCCTCGTGGGTCTGGAGGCAGTCGTCATCGGCCGCTCGAATATAGTCGGTAAGCCGGTCGCGCAATTGCTGCTCGCCGAAAATGCGACTGTGACAATCGCTCATTCCAAGACGAACGATCTGCAATCCGTGTGCCGCCGCGCCGATTTGCTCATTGCCGCCATGGGCCGACCTGAAATGGTTCGCGGCGACTGGATCAAGCCAGGCGCCACCGTGATCGATGTCGGGATCAATCGTGTACCGGGCGAAGGCGGCAAGACACGCATCGTTGGAGATGTTGCCTATGCCGAGGCGGCGAAAATTGCCGGTGCGATCACCCCGGTACCCGGCGGTGTGGGGCCGATGACGATTGCCTGCTTGCTGCTAAATACTGTGCGCGCTGCGTGTGCGCAGAACGGTTTGCCAGAACCGAAGATTTGAGGGGGTCCGTCGCCTCATGGTTCGAGGCGCGCAGATTTGCTGCGCTCCTCACGATGAGGGTCGAGGCACTTGAGGGCCGCACTTGGATGTTGGGATGCTCTAGCTTACGCCTGCCAGGCGTAGGCGACCTTGTCGAGCGTCTTGGCGCCGAAGCGTTCCGATGAGCGCGCCACTGCGCGGCCACCAAGGGCGCGATAGAACTCCATCGCCGATTCGTTGTCGGAGAGCGCCCACACGACCATACTCTTCAGCCCGCTGTGGTTGAGATCCTTGCGCGCTGCGGAAAACAGGCGGCGGCCAAAACCGAGGCCCTGGAACTCCGGCCGCAAGTAAATCTCGTATATCTCGCCGTCATAAAACAAACTGCGCGCGCGGTTGCGTCCGTAATTGGTGTAACCCGCAATCCGGTCGCCGAACTGGAGAATGGTGATGCGGCTACCTTTGCGGATGGCGGAATCCCACCAGTCCGGACCGCGACGGTTGATCAGCTTTTCGAGCTCGTTGCCCGGGATGATGCCCTGATAGGCCGCCCGCCACGCCTCATCGTGCGTCTCGGCGACGTCAGTTGCGTCCACTGACTTCGCGCGGCGAATCTCTATGAGAGTGATCGGATTGTGCGAGTTATGGCCCATTTTCCTGCGCTTCCGAGCGGCCCGCCTTTCTGGGGTAGGTTTACGGGTAAGCCACGACATCGCTTGCCCGTCGGCATCCCTAACCGATCGTTAAAAGCTGGCTGATTTGCGGCTGTCCTGCAAGACGTGTCGCGGCGTGGCTTGTGGAAATGGTGAACACCGTGGCCGCCGGGCAACGGCTGCTAACCGCCTGGGCCATGCGTGTTATCGCCATGACGCGCGTGCTGAGCTAACGGCCTTCGGTCTAGGAAACCGTTTCCAATCTGTCTGGTACTGCCCATTCGCACCCGATTGTAAGGAGTTGGGTGCGGAATTGGGTGCGAGCTGTCCAAAGCCCGCGCGCCCCCTTCCGGAGCGCTAACCGAAGCCGCTACGATGCCTTGGCCTGAGCCTCGGGGGAAGGCAATGAGACGGCGCGACAAAGCAGCAAAAACGCAACGCCACAAGAAGTTGAAGCGCCGCAGTGCGGCGAAGGCCGCTCGTCGTCGCAAAGCTTCCACCGTCGATGCGACCGAGAGGATTGCGCTGCTCTCACGTGAGCGGGACGTGGCGCGCGATCAGCAGACGACGACAGCGGAAATCCTCAGGGTCATCGCGAATTCCCCGACAAATGTGCAGCCGGTGTTCGATGCGATCGCCCAAAGCGCTTTGCGCCTGTTCGCAGGCCAGTCGGCGACAGTTACGCGCGTCGCCGGTGACATGATCCATTTAGCAGCCCTCACCGCGGGAAGCGAGGCCGGAATAAAGTCGGTGCAGAGCTCTTTTCCATCGCCGCTCTCGTCTTCGGGAATTCACAGCCGGGTCGCGCGTAGCGGCACGCCGGCGTTCCGCACCGATATCGAAACCGACCCCGACGTTCGTCCGGGCGTCAAGGAGACGGCGCGTGCCAGGGGCTATCGCAGCATCCTCGTCGTCCCCATGCTGCGCGACGGCGTCTCGATCGGCACGATCGGCGTTACGCGGCGCGATCCGACGCAATTCACCGCCTCCCAATTCGATCTGCTCAGAACCTTCGCCGCTCAGGCCGTGATCGCCATCGAGAACACGCGCCTGTTGAACGAGTTGCGTGAATCGTTGCAGCAGCAGACGGCGACCTCGGAAGTGCTGAGCGTCATCTCCAGTTCGCCCGGCGAATTGCAGCCGGTATTCGCTACCATGCTGGCGAAGGCAATCGAGCTCTGCGAGGCAAGCTTCGGGGCAATGTGGCTGGTCGACGGTGATGGTTATCGGACGGCGGCTTTACACGGCGATCTGCCGGAGGCCTATGTCGAGCAGTGGCGCCGTGGAACATTGCATCGCCCCAAGGCCGTCGTCCCAATGGTGCGCGCGATCCGATCCCGGAAGCCGGTCCATGTCACGGACATGTTGAAGGATAAGGCCTACATGGAGCGCGATCCGCTGGCGGTGAGCGTCGTCAAAATTGCTGGCATCCGGACATTGCTCACTGTCCCCATGCTCAAGGAAGGCGAGGCAATCGGCGTTGTCACGATTTATCGCAAGGAAGTCCACGCCTTCTCAGACAAGCAGATCGAACTTGTGAGCAATTTTGCCAAACAGGCCGTCATCGCCATTGAGAACACGCGCCTGCTCAGCGAGCTGCGCATGTACGCTCTTGGGGTAAAGCAGACATTGCACCCTTCCAGAGCGCTAACCGAAGTCGCTACGATGCCTTGGCCTGAGCCTCGGGAGAAGGCAATGAGACGGCGCGACAAAGCAGCAAAAACGCAACGCCACAAGAAGTTGAAGCGCCGCAGTGCGGCGAAGGCCGCTCGTC
>DATFVF010000015.1:0-3869 GCA_035260465.1 Pseudolabrys sp.
CGGCACAAGGCCGGGCATGACGTGGAGAGGTTGCCGCAAAATCAAATCGCGAAATATTGCGAATATTTTGGCTTATTGAGGACCAAACATAACTAATTCCAGCACGTGGCAAATGCATGTGCGAGAAAGAAAAAGAAAACCCCGACTTCGCTTGGCGAAGCCGGGGCTCTTTCCCACCCATGATCTGCTCGTTCAGTCGCAGACCGTGACGCGGCGTACGCGCGGGCCGACCGGCGTGTTGACGAGTTGCTTCGTAATGTAGCACTCGGAGCCAACATAGGTCGTCGGCGCGTAGATGCCGATGCCGTAACCGTAACCCCAGCCGTGACCCCAGTGGCCGTGACTGTGCATATGCGCGGAAGCGGAAGTCGGGATAAGAGCGGTGGCACCGATCGCAACGGTCGCACCAAGGGCGAGAGCGAATTTGCGGAACATGGCGGCTTCTCCTGTTTCAGGGATGCGATTGTCACATCCTGAACTTGGGTCGCTGGCCACCGGAGGAAGGTTCAAACATTCTTATTCCATTAGCCGACCCTGCGGCCGGGTGACGCTTTTTTCACGCCAATAGCAGGTAAATACCCGGGGTTCGCCGGCTTTCGCTTGCCCGGACGCGTCGGAAAAGGGGAAACTGGGCCAATCAGCCCGGGGGCGGCAGGTGCACTCAAATTTCCTCGATTTGGCTTGAACCTGGTTGCCGGCCCAGGCGACCCATTCACGAGCCGATTGTTCTGCGATGCAAACGACTTCGGATGAAGTTCTGATATCGCGTATCGCAGGTGGCGACCGGCTCGCCATGCAGGTGCTGTACGCGCGGCACCATGTTCGCGTGTACAGGTTCGTACTCCGGCTGGTGCGCAACGAAGCGACGGCGGAAGACTTGATCAGCGATGTGTTCCTCGACGTCTGGCGGCAAGCCGGAAAGTTCGAGGGCCGTTCCGCCGCCTCGACATGGATGTTGAGTATCGCGCGCTTTAAGGCCCTGTCGGCACTCAGGCGCCGGCCGGAAAAAGAACTCGACGACGAAACGGCAGAGCAAATCGAGGATCACGCTGACGATCCCGAGACGGCTTTGGCGAAGAAAGATAAAGGGTCGGCCTTGCGGCAATGCCTGGCCAAACTTTCGGCAGACCACCGGGAAATTATCGACCTCGTGTACTACCACGAGAAGTCGGTGGAAGAGGTGGCCGAGATCGTCGGCATCCCGGAGGCGACCGTGAAGACGCGTATGTTCTACGCGCGCAAGAAACTCTCCGAGCTCCTGAAGGAGCAAGGAATTGATCGAGGTTGGCCATGAACGCGTCGAAACAAGAAGCGCCCGAACGTCAGGAGATTGAAGAACTCCTGCCGTGGCATGCTGCGGGAACGCTGAGCCGACGCGACGCACAACGCGTCGAAGACGCGCTGGCGCGCGATCCCGAGCTCGCCCGCCGTTACGCGCTGGTTCGCGACGAGTTTGCGGAAACCATTCACCTCAACGAGACGCTGGGCGCACCGTCCGCGCGCGCGCTTGACAAGCTTTTCACCAAGATCGACGCCGAGCCGGCGCGCCGCCATTCCGTGTCGCTTGGCCTCGGTAGCCGCATCTCCGAATTTTTCGCGGGCCTGTCGCCACGCACTTTGGCCTGGTCCGCAAGCGCTGCGGTATTTGCGATTCTCTTGCAGGCCGGCCTGATCGCCGGCGTCATGCTGAAAGAAACGAAGACGGCAGGCTACGAGACGGCCTCGGCGCCAACCACAGATCCCGGCGTCGGCGCTTTCACGCTGATCCGTTTCGCACCGCAGGCATCGTCTGACGACATCACCAAATTCCTCGAGGCCAACAAACTGTCGATTGCAGCCGGGCCGATGGCCGGCGGGCTCTATAAGGTTCGCGTCGCGGTCACGGGAATTCCAAAGGGTGAACTCGCCCGCATCGTGAAGAAGCTGCAGGAAGATAAGGTCGTCGGCTTCATCGCCACGACCGAGTGAAACTAAAGGACGCCCGCCGTTATCGGGCGCCACGTCATGAACATGCAACGAACAGCTTTGCACTGCCTGATCGCGGCTATGGTCTTGGTATCCGCCGAGAGCGCTCTGGCACAGAAATCTTTTAGCCGTGGGCCGTCCTCCAACATCAGTGTCAACAGGCCGACCGGTCCGTCAGGCGGCGGAGATTTCCGCGGTGGCGGCAATCGTGGCCCCGGTTGGGGTGGGATCGTGCCCGGCATCATCGTGGCGGTGCCGCAAGGCTACCCGCCCCATGGACCTTCCTTCGATGGCGGCCCGTACGGGCCTTCGCGTTCGCAACAGGCAAACCGGCGCGGCTCGCGTGGTGCCCCGCCGGCAAACGAGCGCAGGCTGGTGCCGGACGAGGTCGTGATCGAGCTTTCGAACTCGTTCAACGCGCAGCAGATCGACGCATTGCAACGCCGGCACCGACTGACACGCATCGAAAGCCAGGCCCTTCAGCTCTCCGGCACCACTCTTTATCGCTGGCACATTCCGGACCGCCGCTCGGTCGCGACAGTGGTGCGCGCCCTGGAAGCCGACCGGGTCGTGGCATCCGCACAACCGAATTATTTGTTCACGCTGCAAGACGGTGAAGTCAAAAGTGAAGGCGTCAGGAACGAAGGCGATGCCGCGCAATATGAACTCGCCAAGCTGCACCTGCCGCAGGCGCACGCACTTGCCAAGGGCGACAATGTCCTCATTGCGGTGATCGACTCGGGCATTGACGCCAATCACCCCGAACTTGCGGGCTCTATTGCCGACAGCTTCGATACGCTCGAGGCAGCGAAGGCCCCCCACCAGCACGGCACGGCCGTCGCTGGATTGATCGCCGCGCATGGCAAGCTGATGGGTGCGGCGCCGGAGGCGCGAATTCTCGCAGTACGTACGTTTGACCCCGCTGGCGCGGCCGCCGAGGGCACCACGTTCAATATCCTCAAAGGCCTCGATTGGGCGGTCGCGCACGGCGCCCGCATCATCAACATGAGTTTCGCAGGGCCGTCCGACCCCGCTGTCCATCGCGCTCTGGAGTCCGCGCACAAAAAGGGCATTGTCCTGGTGGCTGCCGCCGGGAACGCCGGTATTACGTCGCCGCCGCTTTACCCGGCGGCCGATCCGAACGTGATCGCCGTGGCCGCGACCGACGCCGACGACAAGCTATTCGAGCAGTCCAACCGCGGCCGCCACATCGCAATATCCGCGCCCGGCGCACAAATCATGGTCGCTGTTCCCGACAGCGGCTATGAAGTGTCGTCCGGGACATCGTATTCCGCAGCCGAAGTCAGTGGCATCGTGGCGCTGATGCTCCAGCGCAAAGCCGACCTGACACCCGACCAAGTGCGCGCGATCCTGCGGGCGACCGCCAAGGACCTCGGCCCGAAAGGCCCTGACATTATGTTCGGCGCCGGTCTCGCAGACGCTTTTGGCGCACTCACCGCGGAGACGGCGCCAGTTGCGGCAGCCGGCGCCCGGCCGATCGAACGCGTGAGCACCGGCACGCGCTGACACGCTCTCATGATCCTCTTGCTCTCCGGCGACAAAGTCGCCAAATGTTGGGGCTGACACGTCGGAGACACAATGACCACCATTGACCCGCCGCCGACAACGCCGTTGCGCGTGACGCGCAACGATAAAATCGCCGACGGCATCCATCTTTTGGAATTTCGCGACCCAGACGGACGATCCTTGCCGGAATTTTCCGCCGGCGCGCATATTGGCGTGCACGTGCCAAATGGCATGCTGCGCAAATATTCACTGTGCAACGATCCGGCCGAGCGCGACCGCTACCAGGTCGCGGTCAAGCGTGAAGGCAACGGTCGCGGCGGTTCGTGCAGTCTCATCGACGATACGAAAGCTGGCGACGAGTTGGACGTGATCGCGCC
>DATFVF010000016.1:0-9490 GCA_035260465.1 Pseudolabrys sp.
TAAGCGCCGATGAATCGCGCGCATCTGAATAGCCGCCGTAACGGTAGATCAGCTGATCTTCCGCCCACTCAATGGCTTCGTCCAAATGATCGAAATGACGCACGTGGGCAATGCCTTTAAGTGCCTTTTCGACGGTTCGCGATACCATTGAAATCTTTTCGGCGCCCGACACGAGAACGGTGCAGTTGGCGCCGGCGATGGCACGCACCATATCGGCAAATAATTTTGTCGCACCGCCCGTCACTCTTGGCACACGACGTAGTTCTATGATCAAAAAACTTGGTTGCACGCCACTCGCGATTTTCCGTGCCACGTAGTCGGCGTTCGCGAACGACAGCGGTCCCACCAGTTCAAGGACCCGGATATTCTGATAATGTTCTTCTAATATAATTTGTTCATACGGCTGCCGGCTGCGGCGCGATGAGATTCCTTTGATGTCATAGTCCGCAATTACTGACGTGCGCAGATCGGTCGAGCGGTTAAGCATGTGCAGATCGAAATGCGAGGAGAAGAGCTCGCATACTTTGACACCGCGCACGCTGTTGCCATGGCTATCGAGCCGCGGCGAAAATGTACCGAGGCCGAATTGTCCCGGCATTGCAGCGATAATGCCGCCGCCGACTCCGCTCTTGGCCGGAATGCCGATGCGGTAGATCCACTCACCGGCATAATCATACATGCCCGCGCTGGTCATCACAGATAATGTGCGAGCGATCACGTAAGGCGAGACCACTTGCTCGCCGGTGAGCGGGTTGATGCCACGGTTGGCGAGTGTTGCTGCCATCACGGCAAGATCGCGCGCGGTCACGAGAACCGAGCACTGGCGAAAGTAGGTCTCCAAGACCTCGGTTACGTTCCCTTGGATGACCGCATAGTTGCGCAGCAGATAGCCGATGGCTCGGTTGCGATCGCCGGTAGCATTCTCCGAGGCATACACCGCCTCGTCGACATTGAGCTCGCGTCCGGCGAAGCGATTGAGCGTGTCGCGCACGCACTCAAAAGCGTCGGCGCCTTTGGCGTTGTGGATCAAACCGCAGCATGCGATGGCGCCGGCATTCACCATCGGGTTGAATGGACGATTGTCGGCAGTAAGGCGGATTGAGTTAAAGGCCTCGCCGCTCGGCTCTACGCCGATGGCGGCATTGACGCGCTCGACCCCGAGGAGTTCGAGGGCGAGCGCGAATACAAAGGCCTTGGAGATAGATTGGATAGTGAACTCGACCGTGGTGTCGCCGGATTCGTAGATGTGGCCGTCAATGGTGGTGAGCGCGACGCCAAAATAGTCCGGATCGACTTTTTTCAGCTCGGGAATGTAGTCGGCCGGCGCGCCGCTGGCGTCTGTCCTGAAGCTCGCATGGCAATGGTCAAGGAATTGACCGAGCGGTAACGGTGATGGCTTCGCAACCGTTATACGGTTGCTTCTTTGCATGTGATTCACGCTTTAGCCCCCTTTGGAACGCCCGGTTCCACAAGCAGCCGGGGCCCCGAGCCTACTATGCAGAAATTGGGCCAACGGAGTCTATCCACGGTGCGACAGTTTCGCTGGTGACAGCTTTAAGAGGTAATATTGGCGCGAACCCTTTTCGAGGGTGGTGCGTTCGCTTCGGCAAGGAACGGTGTCATGGCGCAAAAGCTCACGGGAGATACCCGCAAATCCGCGGTGGCAAGGCTGAACGGTTGGTCTGAAATCGCCGGTCGAGATGCCATAACAAAAAAATTCATATTCAAGGATTTCAACCAGGCCTTCGGCTTCATGACGCGCGCGGCGCTGGTTGCGGAAAAAATGGATCACCATCCGGAATGGTTCAATGTCTATAAAACGGTCGAGGTGACACTCTCGACCCATGATGCCGGGGGCCTGACCGAGCTCGATGTGAAGCTGGCCGAAGCTATGGACAAGATTGCCGGTGGTTAGGTTTGTCCGTTGTTGGAGCGGAAAAGCTATGCCTTGCGGTCGCCCGGATCACTAACCAGATAAGCTGGTATGGCCTTCGCACAATCCGCATTTTGGCAGACTCCGGGCGACGAAACCGCGTTCCGGCATCGTTTTTGGCGAAAGTTACGCAGTGTTGCTGCGTCAATTCCTTTTGCTGAGGATTTGCTCGCCGCTTATTACTGCGCGTTCGATAGCGCGACTCCTTTACCGGTGAAGGCAACCTTGATTGGCGCGATCGCTTATTTCGTGTTGCCGACCGATGTCATCCCTGACGTCCTGCCGGTGCTGGGCTTCACCGATGACGCCGCGGTGCTCGCGACCGCCATCAAGCTGGTGGCAAACCATATCCGTCCCGAACATCGTATTACGGCGAGAAACAAGTTGGCGGAGTTCGGCGGGCGATAGGCGTCTCGCTAGGGCTTCAATATTATCTTGCCCATCACCTTCCGTGATGCGATCGCCTTAAGCGCGATCGCGCCTTCCGCGAGCGGATAAACGGCGTGTACGTGCGACGATAATTTTCCTTCGGCGCACCAGGCCAACAATTGCTCGGTGTTAGCGCGGTGGCCGGCCGGATCACGTTCGATCCATGAGCCCCAAAAGATGCCAAGAACGTCGCAGCCTTTCAACAGCACGAGATTCAGTGGCAGCTTCGTTATTTCGCCGCCGGCGAAGCCGATGACGAGAAACCGTCCTTGCCAGGCAATTGATCGAAGTGCGGACTCGGCGTGAGCGCCGCCGACCGGATCGTATACGACATCAACGCCGCGGCCGGCCGTTAGGCGGCGAAGCGCCTCTTTCAAATCTTCGGCGCTATAGTCAATACTGTCGTCAGCGCCGTGTTTGCGGGCGAACGCTATTTTCTCCGCGGACGACGCGCACGCGATCACACGCGCACGCATCAGCTTGCCGAGCTCGACCGCTGCCAACCCAACTCCGCCGGAAGCGCCCAGCACAGCGAGGGTCTCGCCTTCCTTGAGTTTAGCACGGTCCTTCAGAGCATGCAGTGTGGTGCCATAGGTGACGCAAATTCCGGCGGCACGGTCGGCATCGAGACCATCAGGGACCTTAATGAGCTTGCCGGCGGAAATCGCGATGCGCTCGCGTGCGGCACCATATCCGGAACAAGCAACAACCCGGTCGCCGACCGAAAAATCTGTCACGCCCGTACCGAGAGATTCGATCGTCCCAGCAAACTCCGCCGCCGGCGAGAAAGGCAGTTGTGGCTTGGTCTGATACTTGTTGGCGATGATCAGTGTATCGAAGAAATTCAAAGCGGCCGCTTCGATCCGCACGACAGCTTCTCCCGTTTGCGGAGCAGGGTCGGGGATATCAGCGAGCGTGAGGTCGTCGGGTGTGCCGTAGTGGGTACAGAGCAGGGCTTTCATGACATTCCGTCAGGCGGTTGTGCAGCGCGAATAGCAAGTAAAGTCTCGCGGTTCTAGCACGCTGTCGCGGGCCGTCGGCCCACAGGCTGTCACCATTGCGAGATCTCCGGCGACGGATTGCCGCCTTCACATTGCCGACATTCGCCCGTAATGCGCTAGTATCCAGCGATTCTTATGGGGCGGCTCAAGAACCGCCATTATCGTCACCGGTAGGGCCCGATGAACACCACACCATTATTCCGCACTTTCATTGTCGCTTCGGCAGTCTGTGCACTCACTCTCTCTGCCTCAGCGCAGCAGAAGAAACCTGCCAACCCGACCGATCAGGCAGTGTTGCTTGGGCAATTCGGCGAGTGGGGTGCCTACAGGGCAACACCAGGGGGCAAGAAGGTCTGCTTCGCATTATCGAAGCCGACTTCTGCCACGAGTGAGCCGACGGGCCGCAATCGCGATCCTTCTTACGCGTTCGTCTCGACGCGGCCGGCGGAGAAAGTGAAAAACGAAGTCTCGGTGATCGTCGGCTATCCGCAGAAGCCGGGCCACGACGCCGCAGCGGCCATCGGCTCGACAACCTTTGCCATGTACAGCCAGAACGACGGCGCTTGGGTCAAAAACGCGGCCGAAGAGGCGCAGATGGTAGAAACCATGCGCAAAGGCTCCGATTTGGTCGTTAAAAGCGAGTCGGCGCGGGGCACGAAAACGGTCGACACCTATTCGCTCAAGGGCCTTGCTCAAGCGCTCGACAAAGTGGCCGACGAGTGCAAGTAGGGCGCTTACGCCCTATATTCCCGTCAGTGCCGGACGGCGCAAGTGAGTAAATCGATGATAACCCTTGCAGACACCGCAACGGTCTCGACGGAATTTGTCGAGAAGACGCCGCTTGAGCGTTATGTCGCGCCCGAAAAGCCGTCACTCATCGGCATGACACGTGCCCAGTTGGCAAATGCGCTCCAAGGCCTTGGTGTCCCAAATGCGCAGCGCAAGATGCGCCTGCAGCAGCTCTGGCATTGGATCTATTTCCGCGGGTTCACGTCATTTGACCAAATGACCAGCGTGGGAAAAGAGCTGCGCGCGGCGCTGGCCGAACATTTTACTTTGGCCCGCCCGGAAGTTGTCGCCGAACAGGTCTCGGTCGACGGCACGCGCAAATGGCTCTTACGGCTCCCCGGCGAGGTGCAGGGCGAGCGTCCGCACGAGGTCGAATGCGTTTACATTCCCGACACCGAGCGCGGCACTTTGTGTGTCTCCAGTCAGGTCGGCTGCACGCTTACCTGCACCTTTTGCCACACCGGCACACAGCGCCTGGTCAGAAACCTGACGGCCGGAGAAATCGTGGGACAGGTGATGGCGGCACGTGATCGCTTGGGCGACTGGCCCGGTGGCACACGGCCGACCGATGGCGTTGTGCCAAGTGGGGATCGTTGCGTTACCAATATTGTGATGATGGGCATGGGCGAACCGCTCTACAACTTCGAGGCGGTACGTGATGCACTGCTTATGATGGCCGACGGCGAGGGCATCGCGATTTCAAAGCGTCGCATTACGCTTTCAACCTCCGGTGTTGTGCCTAATATCCAACGTACGGGCGCCGAGATTGGCTGCATGCTGGCGGTATCGCTGCATGCCGTGCGTGACGAATTGCGGAACGAGCTCGTGCCGCTCAATCGTAAATATCCAATCGCTGAGCTGCTGGAAGCCTGCCGCACCTATCCCGGCGGTTCCAACGCTAAACGCATTACCTTCGAATATGTGATGCTCAAGGGCGTGAACGATTCCATCGATGACGCCAAAGCGCTGGTGCGGCTGCTCAAAGGTATTCCCGCAAAAATCAATCTCATCCCGTTCAATCCCTGGCCGGGCACTCAATACGAGTGTTCTGACTGGGAGCAGATCGAAAAGTTTTCGCAAGTCGTATTCGATGCGGGTTATGCGTCACCAGTGCGCACGCCACGTGGGCGAGATATTTTGGCCGCCTGCGGCCAGCTCAAAAGTGCGACCGAGAAATTGTCAGCGCGCGAACGTATGACGCTGCGTGCTATGGCCATGGTCGAGTGACGGCAACGCCCTTATTTAAAGGATAACTATGTCTCTCCTCGGTCGGATCATCATCATCGCTTTCGCGCTCATCGTGGCCGCTATGGTCGCGGGGATCACGCTCGCTGTCGGCATTGTCGCGCCGGATTGGACGGGCATCGATTCCGATCCCGTCGAGCGCGTAAGCTTCTTTATTGTTTCGTTTTTTGCCACCAGCTTCGTCGGTGCGGTAGCGTTCCTGCCGGCATTGGTCGTGATCGTGTTTGCGGAAATCGCACGCATGCGCAACTTCCTTTACTACGGCGTTGGCGGGGCGCTTGTTGGCCTGGCATCCTATTTTGGCTCGGATATTTCCTTGCGGCTCGAAAATACGACCGACGTTCCACCGGTCGGCCATTCATTGCAGCTTGCAGCCGCAGCGGGGATCATAGGTGGACTGGCGTATTGGCTGATTGCCGGACGCAACGCCGGCCGTTGGCGCGATCCGCGCTTACCGGCCGCTTAGACTGTATTCGTCGATCTAGCATGGCCGCTCGCGGTGAAGAGCGGAATAATAGGCGGTCGCCTTTCAATTTCGTGGCACGTCGGCTAGACGAACCCGCATGAATCGAATGGGCCTCACTATCGCGCTCGCTATCGCCGTGGCCGTCGGCGTGGTCTTTGGACTTTATCCGGACCTCGATTTGCGTATTGAACGATTTTTCTATGCGGTTGAAGACGCCGGCCACAACACGTTCGCTTTTCGCATCTACCCGCCGGTGATGGTGGCGCGCGATATCGGTCTTTGGACCGGCACTGTGTTGGTGCTGCCCGCGGTCGTTGCGTTCGTGATCAAGCTTCTCTTGCCGCGCCGCAAAATGTTGGTGTCAGGCCGCGCGGTCGTCTTTCTAATCGCAACTTTGGCGCTCGCGCCTGGCCTGCTGGTCAATGTCGTGCTCAAGGATCACTGGGCGCGGCCGCGGCCGATCGATGTGATTCAGTTTGGTGGAAATGAGCATTTTGTCGCCTGGTGGGATCCGCGTGGTGACTGTCCGGCAAATTGCGCATTTGTTTCTGGCGACGTCGCTGGCGCGTTCTGGACAATCGCACCAGCGGCGTTAGCGCCGCCACAATGGCGCGCAATTGCCTACGGCGCTGCGCTCACATTGGGTACTGGCATGGCCTTAATTCGGATGATGGCCGGCGCACACTTCCCATCCGATGTTGTCTTCGCCGGCGTATTCACGTTTTTGGTCATCTGGATCGCGTACGCGTTGATTTATCGATGGCCGCGCACGCGATTTTCGGATGATGACGTCGAGCGGTTGCTAGAGTGCATCGCCCTGCCCGGCTATAATTTTATCATTGGATTTATCGGAAAACGAAAATCCAAGCCTTGAGCGATGCGCGATAAGTGTTCGCCGGGTCGTGCGGCGATGGTGATGGCCGCGCTGCATCGTGATAAAGTCGCGTCGATTGTACGAGGAGAGACCAGTGGCGGAGCCGGGCATCAAACGAGTGTTACAGATCAAGGCGCGCGCGCTGGGTGACCCGGCGCAAGTCCTCACGCTCATTCGGAGTGCGGCGCCATTTTATCGGACGCTCGGCGGAGCCGGCTTTCGTGTACTGCAAAACGTTGACGATCCGGCGCAGCTCGTCGTCGAAATCGAATACGAAGCGGATGCTGCGCTTGAACTCAACCGCCACAAGCTGGCAAGCGATCCGATGGTGCGCACCTTCCTGCAGGGCTGGCGCGCTATTTTGGCCGGCAGTGCGGACGTGGATGTGTACGAGGATGTGACCAAATAGCTCTGCCGGATGCCTGGGCTTGACCCGGCAATCCCGGTGAGAGAAGGGAACATTGGGTTTTTTCAACCGGGACGCCCGGCTGGGGCCCTGGCTACGACCATAAAGGGCGGCGTTGCCGCAGGATTGGCATGTCCAAGGGCCACCAAAAGCGGACCGTGAACAAAGTCGTGCTTGCCTATTCCGGCGGGCTCGACACGTCGATCATCTTGAAGTGGCTTCAAACCACTTATGGGTGCGAGGTGATGACCTTTACTGCCGACCTCGGCCAAGGCGAGGAGCTCGAGTCGGCTCGGCAGAAAGCGTTGCTACTTGGCATCAAGAAAGAAAACATCTTCGTTGAGGATCTGCGCGAGGAATTCGTGCGCGACTACGTTTTCCCGATGTTCCGGGCGAACGCATTGTATGAAGGCCAATACCTACTCGGCACGTCAATCGCGCGGCCACTGATCGCCAAAAAGCAGATTGAGATTGCGGAAAAGGTCGGAGCCGATGCAGTGGCGCATGGCGCCACCGGCAAGGGCAACGATCAAGTGCGGTTCGAGCTCACTTACTATGCGCTTAAGCCAGATGTGACGGTGATTGCCCCGTGGCGGGAATGGGATTTAACTTCGCGCACCAAGCTTATCGAGTTTGCCGAGAAGCACCAAATCCCGATCGCCAAGGACAAGCGTGGCGAAGCGCCATTTTCGGTTGATGCCAACCTCTTGCACGCCTCCTCGGAAGGTAAAGTCCTTGAGGACCCCGCACAGGAGGTCCCCGACTACGTCTTCTCGCGAACAGTAGATCCGGAAAAGGCCCCCGACAAGTCAACCTACCTCACCATCGATTTCGATCGCGGCGATGCCGTTGCAATCGACGGCAAGAAGCTTACTCCGGCGGCGGTGCTCAGTCAGCTCAACGACTTTGGTCGCGTCAACGGCATTGGCCGGCTCGATTTAGTTGAAAACAGATTCGTTGGCATGAAGTCACGCGGCATGTACGAAACGCCGGGTGGGACGATATTACTCGCCGCCCATCGCGGCATCGAGTCGATCACGCTCGATCGCGGCGCCGCGCATCTCAAAGATGAATTGATGCCGAAATATGCCGAGCTGGTTTACTACGGCTTTTGGTTCACGCCCGAGCGCGAAATGTTGCAAGCCGCGATCGACAAGAGCCAAGAATTTGTCGCTGGCCGCGTGAAGCTCAAGCTCTACAAGGGCAACGTGACGGTGGTTGGCCGTGAGAGTAAATACTCGCTCTATGACCAGGAGCTCGTAACTTTCGAGGAGGGTGCGGTGGCCTACGACCATCGGGACGCCGAGGGTTTCATCAAGCTCAATGCGCTGCGGCTGCGCACGCTCGGACAGCGGCGGCGCAAGCTTAAGCTCGATTGAACGGCGGCGTGTGGGTCCGTTGATGGAGGGCAACTAATGGCTAGTCCCGTGGCGAGCCTATGGTTGCTTTCAGGGCTTGCTCTGGCGCTCATCGGGTGTTCGTCGAGCAGCAAAGAGCCGCCGGAAAATCCAAATGTGTTTCCGGCCGACTACAAAAACGAAATCCTCAACACTATGACCACAACGCTCGATGATCCGACCAATATTCGGGGTGCCTATATCAGCGACCCGGTGCTGCGGCGGGCCGGGTCGGACGAACGATACAGCGTCTGTGTGCGCTCTGATTCCCGCGATCCCAGCAAGCAGTACACGGGAAGCAAGGACCGCATCGGCTTTTTCTATGGCGGACATCTCAACCAGTTGATCGATGCGACCAAAGAACAATGTGGTAACGCCGCCTACAGACCGTTCCCAGAGCTGGAGAAGCTCTGCCAGGCCAGGAAATGCGCTTAACGGCGGGGGCGTCCCGCCGGCTTAGTGGATCTTCTCGCCCGAACTCATCGCAGGCTCAGCCTCGGTTTGAATAACTTTCAATTCTGGAACCAGCGGTGCATGGCGGCGCTGCTTGTCCGCAATTTCGGCGGCAGCTTTTTGCATCTGGACGAAGCGGACCGGCGTAATCGGATGGTCCCTGGCAATGCGGATGCTGTCGGGGTTCTCCAATGAGAATGCGCGCCAGATATCTTCAGCTCCGGCAAGATCATAGCCAGCACGGGCGGCATAATACGCGCCGACATAATCCGCCTCGCGTTCGAATGCGACGCTGAAAGCCTGAGCGCCGGCGCGCGCGAACTGCTTGCTAAACGCGCCTCCGGTAGAAATACCACCAAGCATTATGCCAACGTCGAGCGCCGCACCGCCCGCCCATCCAATGACTGTATTGACGCGTTGCTTGTCCAAATGGCCGAGATTGGCATGCGCAAGCTCGTGCCCAATGACAAGGGCAAGCTGCGCATCGGTACGTGCAA
>DATFVF010000017.1:0-6681 GCA_035260465.1 Pseudolabrys sp.
GCCCCGCGCAACTCGCCGCCGCCATATGACCCAAGGTCGCCGTAGCCGACGTTATCGGCGAGAATAAAAACAACGTTCGTCTTATTAATTTGTTGTGCAAAGACTTCTGAACCAATCAAAGTAAGAACCGCCATCGCTGAAGCGAGCCGTGTTAGCGCTCTGGTTTTCATGGGATAACTCCTTGACCCTTACCCCGGCTGGAAACGAAGCCGCTGCATTCAGCCGTCTTACAGCCGTATTAAGCAACTGATTATCTGGACGCCGTGACGCGGAGGTATTGGACCGTAGTCCTACCGCGCGGACCCATGTCCGCTTTGGGTCATAAGCGGACATGACAGCGTCTGTTTGCGATGTCCGCTTTACCCCCAAAAGCGGACATTCATCGGTGTTGAAATGCCGCCGAATGCCACAAAAAAGTAATTCCGTTAGGCCGCCCTTGTGCCCGCAAACTGAGTGACATTTCCCCGTACAGATTTGCCTTCTATGATTTCAGAAAGGCGACGCTGCCATGCCTCCAAGGACGACCTCTTCCGATCGAGCAGGTCGGTCCGCACGTAGTGTCGGACTAATGTTCGAGTCTCTCGGCCCCCTGCCTCATGTCCGATTATTGCAGCGACAAGATCAAGCATCACACCCATTTCAGTTAGTTGCGTCGCTACCGTCCGCCGCAAATCATGTGTCGTGAATTTCTTGATCGGGAGCTGGTCGCACCGTGACAACAGGTAGTGTCCTATATGGGCCGCGGTCAAAACCGCTCCCGTTTCGGCCGTGAACAGCGGCCCCGATGAGACGATGGAAAGCCGCGTCTCGACGATCTGTCGAGCCACCCCAATTAGCGGCGTAACGCGCGGCCGCTTGTTTTTCGATCGTGCTGCGGGCAGAGTCCATATCCACTCGTCACGATCAATCTCCTCCACGCAAAGTCCGCTAATTTCGCCACAGCGAGCGCCAATCAAAAGCTCAAGTTTCAATATATCCGCCGGGTTGCGCGGAAGGGCGCCAGAATCAATCCATTTCCAAAGCCTCCCGATCTCCTCGACAGTCAGAACGCGGTCGCGCGGCGTGCCAGGATCATAAGCCTTCAACCCAGCGGTCGGATCTATCTCAACTATGTCCTGCGATAACGCCCATCGGAACATCGCGCCAACGGTCTGGCGGCGGCGTTCGGCTTCTCGTTCTATGCCTTGTTCGACACACTGATCGAACAACTCGCGCAAGTCTCGCCGCCGAATGTCTTCAGCATGCCGCTCCATGATCGGCGAAAGCGCCCGCTTCAAACGACTTTCGATTTCTTTCGCCGTCCTCAGACGGCCGACAACCCTGCGCTTTACGTACAGTTCGATTAGCTGTTCGACAGTAAGCCGTGAAGCCGCGGCTGCGCGTCTCCCCTCTTCCTCGACGATCAGGTCGCGACCCGTTCGTGCGGCGCTGGTTAGCTCGTTAGCGCGTTCACGTGCCTTATCCAGGCCGACATCAGAGATCCGCCCGAGTGATAAACGCCTCGTCTTTCCCGACCCTCGAATTCGATAGGCCAAGTCCCAAGTTTTGATGCCGCTCGGCGCCACACGTACTGCCAATCCGATGCAGCGTTGATCAGGCACTCGATAGGCCGCTTCGGCGGGTCGCAGGGCATCAATTGAACGTTGGGTGAGGAATATCGCTCCGCGCGTCAAACCCGAACCACCGGCCATTTTCGCATCTCTTTTTGTTCTATCCGTCGCAACGCTGTCGCAACAAATTGCCCGGCACCGCGCGAACAGGCCCGAATGACGACAAATCATAACCTGCTGATGTGCCAACACAAACTGTGCATCAGCGAACGACCACGACTTGCCACGAACTAAGATACAAAGGCTGGATGCAAACCTGGCTCGTGCATATGCGCGAGCCACGGCGGCTTTTTCGGGAGCTTGGACTTTGCGGCTTTCTTACGTTTCAACTTATCGTCGCTGGCAATGCTTTGGTGGCGTTGGCGCATGCGGCACTTTTGGGCAAGTTCATTTGGGTGCTGGCCGCGCTGGCTTCCGACGGCTACGACTCAACCCTCGGCCTCTGGCTCTCGTATCATCTATCGGTCGCCGCAATAGGTTATTCGGCATCGGCGTATCTCGGTTATCTCGGCCTGTCGCACCGAGGCGTTCCCAACAAGGCTCTTATTTTAATTTGGACACCGATTCACTGGCTGCTGCTCTCGGTCGCAGCGTGGTGGGCGGCGCTCGAACTGATCGGCGCGCCTTCTCACTGGCGAAAGACCGAGCATGGGCTCGGCCAAGGCGAGGCTACAGATAGCGTCGTAAATCTGCTGCAGCTTCTTCGGGCCGCCGCTTAAGGCTAAAGGGCGCAACAAAGCGGCCCTGCTTGTCCATCAAATAGACCAACGCGGTGTGGTCCATGCTGTAGTCGCCATTTGTCGTTGGCACTTTCTTCGCGTAGACGCGATACGCCTTTTCCGCGGCATCGATCGCCGTGCGATCGCCGGTCGCCCCGCGTAAGTGCCCATCGAAGCTGGACAGATAATCTTTCATCACAGCGGGTGTGTCACGCTCGGGATCGACGGTGATGAAGAGCGCACCCGCGCGATCAGCATCCTTGCCGAGCGCATGCATGATTTCGGATACATCGAACAGGGTTGTTGGGCACACGTCCGGGCAATGCGTGTAGCCGAAGAACACCAGGAACGGGCGCCCTTTGATGTCCGAATCCGTAATCGAATTGCCGTTTTGGTCGACCAGTTTAAATGGGCCGCCGATCGCCGAGGAGCTCGGCGCGCCACTAAAATTTCCGGTGGCGTAAAGAAACACACCGGTGAAGACCACGAGCCCGGTCAGAAAAGCAGAAAGGATCAGCAGAATCTGTGACGTTCGCGCGGTCATTGCGCCTCAGCTTTTTTCAAAAACACGCCATCCACCCGGCGCGAACCATTTCGAAAAAGATGGCGGTGCCATAGTAGGCCCAAAGCCCGAGGGTCGCCGCCAGCAACACCGCACTGGCGAGCGCGGCCAGCAAAAGCGGCCGCGACAGCGTTGCAGTTGAGACAATCGCCGCCATGGGTGTTCCTCCGATTTCGCCGCCGGTAATTCAAATAAGTCCCGGCAGGACCTGACGCAACGCGGATCTGCACGTCGCGCGCCTTAGATTAACCATCCTATCACCGATAAATATCGGCGTTTCGATGGTATCTGGGCCCCGGCGTTGACTCGATAGGTTAAAGCCGCGAAGAATAGATGAGAATTCACGAATATGGACATCGACCTCGCATGGAGAACGTGATGCGCAGCGCTTTTGCGATAGCTCTGGCAATCTCGATATCGGCCGCCACGACGGCTTGGGCTCAGAAAGCGCCGGCCTCTGCGCCCGCGTCAGCGGCCCCGGCCCCGGCCTCGTCCGCCGCGCCGGCGACAAAATGCGACAATCCGAACGCGCTCGGTGTGTCTCGCGTGATCGAGATCGATACCACTGGCGGCCCCGGATTCGGCTTTGAGCATTTCAAGGCTTACGACTTCCTGCGTGACCATGAAATCGTGCTCACCTTCGACGATGGTCCGTGGCCGGGCAATACGCCGGCCGTGCTCAAAGCACTCGCCGATCAATGCACGAAGGCATTGTTCTTCCCGATTGGCAAGCATGCTGGCTGGCATCCCGAAATCTTGAAGCAGGTCGTCGCCGCCGGGCATACCGTTGGCTCGCACACCTGGTCGCACAAGGATCTGTCGAAACTGCCCGAACAGGAAGGCAAGGACGAAATCGAGAAGGGCATTGCCGCGGTGAGTATTGCCTTGGGCAATCAGCCGGTCGGCCCATTCTTCCGTTTCCCCGCACTACGTCACCCGCCGGAGCTGGTCAAATATCTCGGCGAACGCAACGTTGGCATCTTCTCGACCGATATGGATTCATTCGACTTCAAGATGCGCAAGCCGGAGCAGGTCATCGCGTCGGTGATGAAAAAGCTCGAGAAGCGCGGCAAAGGCATCATCTTGATGCACGACTTCCAGCAAGCGACCGCGCATGCGGCGCCTGAGTTGCTCAAAAAACTCAAGGATGGCGGCTACAAGGTCGTGCAGGTGGTCGGCAAGACCCCGATCGAGCCGAAGAAAGAATATAGCGACATGGTGCTCAAGGAGATGGGCGGCGGGCTGGATGAGGCTCGCCCCATGTCGAGTGTGATCAAGACCATCGGCGGCGACTGATACAACGGTTACGGCGACAGCCGGCCGCGCAACACTGCGCGGCCGGCTTTTTTTGTGCCACGCCTGCGCGACCCACTTGCCCTGTGCTAGGGTCTCTTCAGGGAGAAATGCCAAACCGGGGGTCGCAAAATGAGCGTTCTATTCGTAGCTTTTGGCGCACTCGCAGCAATATGGATACTGGTTCTGGTGGGATCGCCGTTTTTCGGTCCGAAGTAAATTTCGCCGCGCCCGCTCAGGGCATTCAGCGCGGCGATAAGGCTGTGAAGATCGACGACGCTGCGGTTGCGTGATCGTAGGCAATGCGGCTCGCCACAACGAATAGCGTTGTTGCCAACACGACGCGAAGGGCGCGCTCCGGAATGCGTGTTGCGAAATAGCTGCCCACAAAAATGCCCGGCAGTGAGCCGACCAGCAGCGAGCCCATAATATGCCAATCGACCGAACCCATCATCCAATGTCCGGTGCCGGCGATGAGTGTCAGCGGGACCGCATGCGCGATGTCGGAGCCCACGATTTTCGCCATTGGTAGCTGCGGGTAAAGCAATATCAACGCGATGACACCGATCGCGCCGGCGCCGACCGATGAAATCGAGACAAGGACACCAAGCAGCATGCCGACCAGGATGGTGTTGGCCGCCGTGCGCTGCGGATCGAGTTCGGTGACACGCGCGCGATAGGCCGAAACGATGGTGTCGCCAAACACGAGTACAAAAGCGGTGCAGAACAATGCGAACCCAAGAACAAGAGTGATCAAATTGCGCGCGGCGTCGCCGCTCAGGTTGAAATGCGACAGCGCAGCCAACGTAACGATCGTTGCGGGAATGCTGCCGGTCGCGAGCCTTCTAACGACGCGCCAATCGATGCTGCGCGCAAACCCATGAACCAAACTGCCCCCCGTCTTCGTGACGGCGGCATACAGCAAATCGGTGCCGACCGCGGTCGCCGGGTGAACCCCGAATAAAAGAATCAGGAGCGGGGTCATGAGCGAGCCCCCGCCTACGCCGGTCATGCCGACCAATGCGCCGACTGCAAATCCCGACAGCGAGTAGAGCGGATCAATCATGAAAACAGGCCCCGTCCGTCCCAGAGGCAGCCTTCGATCTAAGCATGGCGCCGCCTGGTAGTCATCGGGCGAAAAGATGAAACGCCTGTGTGCTCCCGCTGTTCCCCGCAATTTTCGGAAATGTGATGTCTGTTATCGCAACCAAAAAATGCCTATTTAGTTCGGTAACAGGCCCACGGTCGCAAAAAGCGGCTATCTGCTGAAATGGATGGCTAACGTGCCGGATATCGTCACTGTCACGATCAATCCCGCGATCGACATTTTTGTCAACGTAGGGCGCATTGAGCCGACTCGGAAATTGCGCTGCTCGGCGCCGAAGCGCGACCCGGGCGGCGGCGGTATCAACGTAGCGCGCGTTGCGCATCGCCTTGGCAGCAATGTTGCGGCGATCTACCCGACAGGTGGTGCAATCGGAAAATTGCTGCATCGTCTGGTCGAGCGTGAAGGCATAGACAGCCTGGTGACGCCTTCACACGTTGAGACGCGAGAGAATTTCACCGCCTATGAGGAACCGACCGGAGAGCAATATCGCTTCGTGCTTCCGGGCTCAAAGCTTCACCGCGCCGAATGGGAGGCGGTGTTGGACAAACTTGCGACACTGCCAGCAGCGCCAAAATTCGTGGTTGCCAGTGGCAGTGTGCCGCCGGGCGTACCGGAAGATTTTTTCGCGCGCGTTGCGCGAGCTGCAAAGAAACTTGGCGCACAATGCGTCATCGACACCTCCGGCGCAGCGCTGAAGGCCGCGCTCGCTGAAGGTGTTGCACTGATCAAGCCGAATCTGGTCGAGCTCTCCGACCTCGTGGGCGCCTCGCTTGATAACGATCACGCGCGCATCGCGGCGTGTCGCAAGCTGACGGCGGGCGGACACACAAAAGCTGTGGCACTCACACTCGGCGAGCAAGGCGCGTTGCTGGTGACGGCCGATCGCGTCCTTCGCTCACAACCGCTTGCGATCGAAGCGGTGAGTACAGTTGGCGCTGGCGATAGCTTTATTGGCGGATTGGTAGCCGCACTCGCCTCGGGCGAGTCGGAACTCGAAGCATTTCGCGTCGCGGTAGCGGCCGGATCGGCCGCAGTCCTTTCGGCAGGCACAGAGCTTTGCCATGAGGACGACGTGAAGCGGCTGCTTCAGCAGGTAAAAATTACCGAAATGGCTCACGCGCTCGCATAGTAACGCACGTCCAGGATTTCTAACGCCGCGTTAGGACCCGCGCCTTTGCTTCTGCAGGTGGACCTATTTCGTCCCGTGCGACGTCGAGCATGCCCATCCAGATGATGAGCGGAAAATACAATAGCAGTGGCATTTTTTGCCTCGCGTTCGGTTCGCGGGGGCAACGCAAGCGGCTCGGCCGCTGTTCCACCTGTCACACAAGCGTGTTGTCGCTCGAGAGTGTCTTTGTGACAGCGGCTTCGGTGTGGCTTCATTCAGCG
>DATFVF010000018.1:0-3020 GCA_035260465.1 Pseudolabrys sp.
TGCACTCCTCACCCACTGCGATTGTCGCGCCTGCCAGAATCCACACGGCAATGGCGCTCAAGCCAGCCCGCGCAATATGCCGACACAGCCCATTCATTTAAGTCCTCCCGGCGCGAACTCGCACCGCGCTCTCAACTTGTAACGATACGCGCCGTCCCGCAGCCGGGCAACGGCGCGCATTGAACTTTCGCAGCCTTGGGTGGGGAACCAAAGCGCGCCTGAGCGATTATCGCGGCGACAATGGCGGGGGGGGTTGACTGCATCGCTGCCCATTAACCGCCGCATTTGGAAACGAGGCGTTCGGCCGCTCAAACGGCCGGCAAAACGCTGTCGTGCCGTAGTGAAAGGAGGTCGTGATGAAAGGTAGAATGATGCTGTGTATTGCGTTGATCTTAGGCTGCGCGTTTTCTCCTACCAGTGTCACATCATCCGTAGCAGACCAGGCCGGCATCGCGTCGGTCTATTCCCACGAAAGCGGAAGCGCGACCGCAAACGGCGGAAAACTCAATCGTGAGGCGCTCACCGCCGCTCACCGCACGCTGCCGTTCGGCAGCAAGGTGACGATCACCAACAAGAGCAATGGGCGCAGCGTGGTAGTGACCATCAACGACCGCGGTCCTTTTGTGCGCGGTCGAATTATCGACGTGTCGCCGGCGGCGGCGCGGAGTTTGGGATTCTCCGGGGTCGCACAGGTCACGATCGATGCCGGCCGATAGAGCGGGCGCTTAACGTTCGAGCGCGTGCACGTCGATCGGCGCGCAGTTGCGTCGGCCGGACAGAAGGCAGTCCTGGTTCTTGCGCATATCGGCGATTTGCATCGCCAGCCACACGCCCGCGAGCGCCAGGACAACCGTGAAAGCCAAGGCCGCAAGGTTGACCATCATGCGGTGCCGATAAGTGTCCTCTCGCTCTTCCCCGCCTTCGTATTTCGAGAGCGCTTCGTTCGGCGGATCGGGCGGCTGCACGCGGCGGGGGGCGCGGCCACTTGCGCCGACATCGGGGGGTCGAAATGGCACGACCCGATGGTCATCGTCCGTCGCTTTGGAGCGCTGAGCCGCCACGGGTCCGATTCCGGTCTATCGAGGTTTTCTCGGCCTTATCGGCGCTGGCTCGGGATTTCAAGCCAAACCGAAATCACATTTGCGGCAAAGCCTTGCTCCTTGGCGCCGGCTTCTGCCGCGCCGTCGGCTCGCCGGGCGAAGAAAAAGTCCGGGGGCCAAGCGCAAGATTCCTTGTCGGCTGCGCTGCCCTGGTTTAAATTTACAGAAACTTTATGGGCCCGGCTGGCCCAGCGCGATTATCTCCTGGTTTGCAGAGGGATGTAGCGACGGGCCAAATAAAAATGCCGTCAACCAGCGGTGCGGCCGCAATAATCCCGGCGCCTCACGCCGGCAGGGAGAAAGTGCCTGAGCGGGGAAATGGGCGAGGTTCTGCCAGCTTTGCTGCGCCTTTCCGCGCACGATTATTCGTGGCTCGCGCAATTTTTTTCACTCCTGTTTCTGCCGTTCGCGCACGAGGACCTCGCGGTCATTCTCGGCGCATATGTCGTCGTGAACGACATCATGCCTGTGGGGCTCGTCGCGCTGTGCATCTACGCGGGCATGGTGGCGAGCGACTTTGCCCTGTACGGAATTGGCGCCGCCGCGAGGCGCCTGCCCTGGCTCAGGCGCCTTGCGGTCGATGACCGCGTCCGCAATTTTGCCGTCACGCTCAAGCGCAATCTGTTCGCGATCGTCGCGCTCTGCCGCGTGGTGCCTGGCGTCGTGTTCGTGCCCTTTGTTGCCTGCGGTTGGGCACGCGTGCCGCTCGTCCGCTTCACCATGGCGAGCTTGATCGTTTCCGCGCTTTATCTGCCACTCATGCTCTGCATTGCCGTCTTCTTCGGCGACACGCTCGACAGCCGCGTGGGTTGGTGGACGTGGCCATTCCTAGTTTGCGTGGTGTTGGCGATCGGGTTCCTGCGTCGACAGGTGTTCAAGTTCCATGAGGATGCGGGCGTGCGGCCGGCGAAACTCGCTTGCCGCGACCCCCGCAAGGCGGCTGCGACCAATCGTGTTCCGCTGGGCCTGTTCTATCTGCCCTTGATCGCGAGCTGGATCAGTTTTGCGGCGAAGTACCGCTCTTTGACCTTGCCCATCATCGCCAATCCGCGCCACTCGCGAGGGGCAATCTGGGGCGAATCGAAGAGCGCCTATTTGCTCGATGTGACAGGACCCGAGCAGCAGCATGTTGCGCAGTCGGTGGTAGTGATCCGTAGCGCCGGCCGTCGCACGCTCTTCGCCGACCTCGAGCGCGCCCGGCAATTGGTGTGCGGCGCTGGCTTGGCATTTCCGCTGGTCGCCAAGCCAGACATCGGCCGCCACGGCGCATGCCGACTCGACGACGTTACGGCGCTGCGCGAATACCTGCGGCATTTCCCTTCCGGCCAGAGGCTGGTTCTCCAGCGTTTCGTGCCCTACGCCGGTGAAGCCGCGGTGCTCTATGCGCGGCTGCCCGGCGCTCAAAGCGGCCGGATCCTCTCGCTCACGTTCCGCGTGGATGCGCATTGGCGCGATGCCTGGCGGCATATCACGCCGGAGCTCGAGGCGCGGATCGACGCCATTGCGCACAGCATGCGCGAATTCCATTACGGGCGTTTCCACCTGCGCTTCGCGTCGACCGACGATTTGATGCGGGCAGAGAATTTTTCCGTGGTCGAGATCACCGGTGTCGGTGGCGGCACCACGCCCGATTACGATCCATTCTTGCCGTTGGCAGAGCTCTACCGCCGCCTGGTCGACCAGCAGCGCATCATGTTCCTCATCGCCGAGACAAATCGCACACGCGGTTTCGCGCCGGTGGGGTGTGCCGACGTTCTCAAGTCGCTCTTGCGCCAGAGCCAGTTCGGCCGCCGCTATCCGGCCTCCGCCTGATTTTTCGCTGGGCGGCGGCGGTGATGGCTCGGACGGCCAGGCCTCGGGCCGCAGCGGCCCCACCGAGTTACAGGCCCGATCGTGCATCAGCCCGTCGCACGGCGCCCC
>DATFVF010000019.1:0-2786 GCA_035260465.1 Pseudolabrys sp.
GAGCATGAGCGGCAGGTAGAGGGCGGACACGACGAGGCTTGCCACGGTGAAGCGGCCGAGCGGCACGCGCTTCCATCCGCAGGCGACGAAGGCAACGAAGACGATGCCGGGAACCCCGCGGCAGAGCGCGACGATCCCGAATAAATTGCGCTTGAGCAGGTCGGTGAAATTGCGCACCCGATCGTTGACCGCAAGGCGACTGAGCCACGGCAGATGCCTCGCGCCTGCGCCGATCCCGTACAAAGCAAAGTCGCTCGCCACCATGCCGCCATAGATGCACAGCGCCACGAGCCCGACCGGCATGATGTCGTTGACGACGACATACGCCCCGAAGATGATGGCAAGGTCCTCGTGCGCGAATGGCAGGAACAGCAGCGAAAAAAATTGCGCCAGCCACGAATAGTCGTGCGCAGACAGATGCAGCAAGGCTGACAGGGCGTCGCTCATTCCACGCTCAGGCGTATTCTCCCTACCGACGCATCACGCCGGCACCACCGGGGTCGCTGACATGCCACCCCTCCGCGCGTTGGCGGCATTCTTATTCGCTCAGGCTACGGTCACCTCCAGCCGTCCCGTCGCCTGCTGTCACTCACCTGTCGCCCATATAAATTTCTCGTAAATTTAGGCCAAAACGCCATCTCCCACAAGGAACTCTTAGGCGTCGCAAGCGCAATTTTTTGTATCCGGGGCGCGCCACGGGGCGCGCTGACCGCGATTGCCGGCGCTGCCAAAGTCGCAAATCACGGCCGCGCCATGATTTGCGAGTTTTGCTTGAAATCAGATGCCGCCGCGCCGATAGAGGCGACGTGTACCCACATGCCAGGAGGCGCCGTGACCTCTGAGCGCTCCAACACCAACGAAAACGCCAGCGAAGAGGACCACCGGGTCGTGCCATTTCGACCCCGCGGCGGCAAATGGCGCGGGGTGCGGCACACGCCATTCGCTTCGCCGGTTGAAGGCCTCGCAAAGTACGAAGGCGGCGCGGAGCAAGACGACAATTACCGCCACCGCATGATCGTCAACCTCGCAGCCTTGGCGTTCACCGTCGCGCTGGCGGTCGCAGGCATATGGCTGGCGATACAAATCGCCGACATGCGCAAGAACCAGGACTGTCTTCTTTCCGGCCGGCGCAACTGCGCGCCCATCGACGTCAAGGCGCTCGAGCGTTGATGGGATCCGCGCCGCGCTAGCGAACTATTGGCCGGCATTGATGGCGACCTGTGTGAGCCCGGAGAAACCGAGCAGCCGCGCCGCCGCCGGCGTTACATCAATGACCCGACCGCGCATGAAAGGCCCGCGATCGTTGATGGTCACGATTACCGAGCGCCCATTGCTCTTGTTCGTGACCTTCACCTTGGTGCCGAACGGGAGCGTGCGGTGGGCCGCGGTGAACGCCTCGTGATCTAGTTTCTCACCGCTTGCGGTCGCGCTCCCACTTTCGTGGGAATAGACCGAAGCGACACCGACTTGGTCTGCGGCGGATGGTGTGAGATGGATGGGAGAAAACTGGCAGGCTGAGATCGAAGCAACGAACAGCATCATTCTACCTTTCACCACGGCCTCCTTTCATTGCGACACGACGCCGTTTTGTCGGCCGCTTTGAGCGGCCGAGCTCTTCCGTTTCGAAATGCGGCGGTAAGTTGGCAGCGATGCTGTCATCCCCCGCGATCCTCGGCCGACAATCACTTGGCCCGGTGTTCGGTTCCGTGCTGAATGTTTTGGATCGACCGCAAAAGTTCCGTTCGTGCCGTTCCCGGTCCCCGCGCAACGCGTCGCGCTGCGCGCAAACGCGGCGCGCGGTGTGATCTCGCACGGGGAAAGACAGAATGAACGGTGGGTGACGCCGCTTTGCGCCGCGGGCGGGGGCCGATCATGGCGTCGATCGCGGCGAGCGGCGCAGCCGCGGCCGCGAGCAACGCACTGCGGCGACTTCGTGCGCTCGATCGCAGAGATTTATCGCGACGAGACGAGCGATCTCATCGCCGGATGCAGCGCCACCACGACCTTATTCGCTGAGGTCGAGACGCCCGTATGCCGGTGCTATCGCAACTGATCTGCCACCTTGGCGAGGCCGGCCATGGCGCATTTCTCGTCGCCTTCGGCGCTCGATCCGCTCACCCCCACGGCACCGATCGTCTCGTCACCGACCTTGATCGGCACACCGCCGCGCAGCGCGATGACGTCGGCGAGTTCGCGTTGCGCGGCGATCTCGGGCGTTTCGGCCGTTCGCTTGGCCCACTCGGCGCTGGTGCGGCCAAAGGTCCGTGCCGTGTAGGCCTTGCGTCGCGCCAGTTCGAGATTGTGCGGATTTGCCTTGTCGGCCTGCAGGAACACGCGCAGCCGCCCGGCGCGATCGACGACGGCAACCGACACGCTGTTGCCGTCCGCCTCGCATTGATCGAGCGCGGCAACCGCGATGGCGAGGCCCATGCGCACCCCGACGTCGCGGTGCGTGATAACCTGCGCGCTCGACGGCGACGGCGGCATGCAGCTCGCGACAAGGCCGGCGGCAAAAGCAAATCGAATGCGCATGAACGAACCTCCCTTGGTTGGCGGCGCTTCGCGGCCGCACCACCCGCGTTTTGCCCTCTCCGATTGCCGGATTATCCCATGCGCGGCCGCTTTGATCACTCGGAAACGGCGCGTAATGCCTTCAACCGTCGAAACTTTCGCGCTCGGGCGGCGCCATTGAACTTGCGCTGTCTCTTCGCTATACGGGCACCCGACCTCTCGCGGGGGAGATGGGCCGCTCCGGGGCGATCCGACCCGCAATCGCAAACACGTCA
>DATFVF010000020.1:0-27868 GCA_035260465.1 Pseudolabrys sp.
GTACCCCGCGATTCGCGACCGGCTGATTCTGCTCAACGGTTGGTCGAAAACTTACGCCATGACCGGCTGGCGGCTTGGTTATGCCGTGTGGCCGGGCAAGCTCTATGACTACGCGCGCAAGCTGGCAGTGAATCTGCATTCCTGCGTCAATGCTTCGGCGCAATATGCAGGGCTTGCCGCGCTGAAAGGTTCGCAGGACGATGTACACAAGATGATCGCTGAATTCGACAAACGACGGAAAGTCGTGGTCGAAGGGCTCAACAAATTGTCCGGCGTTTCATGTGCGATCCCAAAGGGCGCGTTCTACGCTTTTCCCAATGTCAAAGGTACCGGCTGGAAGGCCAAAGCGCTCGCATCATCGCTCCTGGAAGACGCCGGCGTCGCTATCATCGGCGGCCCCGATTTCGGCATACTTGGTGAAGGCTATGTGCGACTGTCCTATGCCAATTCGACCGAAAATATCTTGAAGGCGCTCGCCCGCATGGGTGATTTCCTTGCGAGTCGCAAAGCGGCGTAGCGTCAATATCGCAACGACAAGTCTGCTCGGGAAAAACAGAAAAAGGAAACTATCCATGTTGGAGCGTATGTCGAGAGACCGGGGCTTGTCCGAAGAATTGCGCATGATGCGGCAGAGCTGCCGCGATTTCGTCGATGAGGTCGTCCTTCCGTTCATCAAGCAAAACTGGAAACTCGAATGGTCGATGGTCCCGGAAGAGCGGCTACCGATCCGCATCCTGGAGGAAGCTGAAAAGATCGGTATTCGCACCCTCGGCGTGCCCGAAGAATTCGGTGGTATCGAGCTTGAGAAGGGCACCGAGGTCAAGACCTTTGCCGTCGTATCGGAAGAGATCGCCCGCGGCGACTCCGGTCTCGCTGACAAAATGGTGCAGAACTGGAAAGTGTCGGTGCTGCTGCGCCAGTTCGCGCCCAAGCACTTGCAGGAGAAATGGTTCAAGCGTCTGGTGGCCGAGCCGCAGTTCCTGATGGCGCATTGTTTGACCGAGCCGCGCGGCGCCTCAGACCGCTGGCTGCCCTACAACGTGCCCGAAGCGGCCATGCAGACCAAGGCGGTCAAAACCAACGGCGGTTGGGTCATTAACGGCCGCAAGCAATTCATTTCCAACGGCTACGACGCCAGCCTCTATGTCGTCTATGCCAACACCAATCCCAAAGTCGGCATGATGCAGGGCACCTCATCGTTCTTGGTGCCGCGAGAGACAAAAGGCTTCACGGTCGCGCGCTGCAACGAGACGCTCGGCTGCCGTTTCATGAACAACGGAGAGATGGTGTTCGAGGATATGTTCATCCCCGACGACCATCTCTTGGTGCAGGACAGCGCCATGGGTTCGGCCGGTGTCTATTTCCGTCCCGGCAAGATTATTCAGGCCGCGAAGAATCTCGGTGTTGGCGTGCGCGCCTTTGAAGCAACTGCGGAGTACGTGCAGAATTACGTGCAGGGCGGCCGCATCCTGATCAAGCATCAGGCGGTGGCACTACGGCTCGCCGAAATGGCGACAAAAATCGAAGCGGTGCGGGCCTTGCTGGACCGCGCTGCACAGGCCGTCGACGAGAATGCGCCGGAGGCAGAGACTTTGGTCAACATGGCCAAGATGTTCGCTTCGGAAGAGATCATGAAGGTTGCCCAGCACGCAGTCGAATTGCATGGCGGCAACGGCATTATGCTCGATTTCGGCATCGAAAAAGTGCTGCGCGACGCCGTGATCTTCATGCATATGGACGCGACGGTCGATATCTCGAAGTTCAAAATCATCAAAAACATGTTCCCAGAGACGGCAGGCAAATACGCCGGTCCGGAGGCGTAGATAGGCTTCAGCGCCGAAGTGCGAATTGGAAGCCCACAAGGACGATCAACATGCCGACGAATTGCGCCAGGCTTGGCACTACGCCGAGCGCAAGATAACCGATTATTACGCCGAACATCGGGACCAAAGCGGGAAACGTTGCTGCGCGCCCGCCGCCGAGCGCGATCACCGCATGGGCGAAAAGATAAATTGGCAACGATCCGGCAATCCCGCCCTGCACGACAGCCTGCAGGAGATTTTCGAGCAAGCTGTGTCGCGCCAGTGCATTGAGACCGTAGACGAAAAGATAGATCGGTGCGAACACGATCAGAGAGGCGGCGCCCACCGCCATGACCGCTCGTGTGCCCGGCACATTCCAAAGCCGCAACAGCGTCCCAAATGTCGCCCAGAACAATCCGGCAGTGGCAAACAAGAGGTCGCCACCGACACCAACGCCACCGATTGTCGCAAGCGATTCAGCGCCAAACATCAGCAGGCCAGCAATGATGATCGCGCCGCCGATAATGCGTTGGAAGGTCGGCTTTTCGTGAAGCACCAGCGAGGCGAGGACGAGGCCAGAGAGCGCAGCGCACGCGGGCTGAATCGTAGTGCCATGGCCGAGCGGCACCAGTATAAAGCCGCTATAGGCGAGCAGCGACTGCGGGGGCCCGGACAGGATTGTCATCGCTAATCCGCGTCCCCAGCCGATGCCGCCGAGATCACGCAGGCCCTCGCGAATGATCAACGGCAGTATCAACACGCTGGACCAGAAGAAGCGATGAAACGCCAGATCGGCGGGTGAAAAACCGATCTGGATGCCATGCTTTGCAACGACGAAGCCCGTCGCCCACGCGAGGGCTGCGAGCGTGCCGCACACGATGCCGATGATCATTGTCGGCCTATGCATTTTCTCGGGTGCAGCCATGGGCTCCAAGAGGCTAAAGACGAGCAGGGTGACTTCGGTACGGCTGATACTCTAGGATCGCCCATGAAGTCCATTTGCCAATCAACAACACTCACTTCACCGGGATGGAATGCTCATGGCGAAGTCGCGGAAAGTCATCATTACTTGTGCTGTCACCGGGTCGATCCACACGCCGTCGATGTCGCCACATTTGCCGGTGACGTCACAGGAGATTGCCGACGCGGCCATCGGGGCGGCTGAGGCGGGCGCGGCCATCGTCCATCTCCACGCGCGCAACCCGCAGGACGGACGTCCCGATCAGACGCCGGAAGCCTTTGCGCCGTTCCTTAAGGTGATCAAACAGCGCTCCAATGTCGTCGTGAACATCACCACCGGCGGCGCGCCGACGATGACGGCCGAGGAGCGGGTTCGCCCGGCCGCGAAGTTCAAGCCCGAGGTTGCCTCACTCAATATGGGTACGATGAACTTCGGGCTTTATCCGATGATTCCGCGCTACAAGGGCAAGTTCAAACACGATTGGGAGGAGCCCTATCTGGAACGGTCGCGCGGCGGAATGTTCAAGAACACCTTTGCCGACATCGAGTACATCCTGAGCACCTGCGCCGGGAACGGCACCCGCTTTGAGATCGAGTGCTACGACATCGGCCATCTCTATACCTTGCGGCATTTCCTCGACCGCGGCCTGGTAAAGCCGCCACTGTTTGTGCAGTCGGTCTTCGGCATTCTCGGTGGCATCGGTCCGCATCCCGAAGATATCATCATGATGAAGCGCACCGCCGACCGGCTGCTGGGTGACAACTATCATTGGTCGGTGTTGGGCGCAGGCGCCAACCAGATGCGCGTGGCGGCTATGGCCGCGTCGATGGGCGGCAATGTGCGGGTCGGCATGGAGGATTCGCTCTGGATCGGCGCGGGCAAGTTGGCCGAGTCGAATGCTCAACAGGTCACAAATGTCCGCAAAATTCTCGAGGGCCTCGGGCTGGAGATCGCGGGCCCGGATGAGGCGCGGGAAATCCTCTCGCTCAAGGGCGGCGACAAGGTGGCTTTTTGACGATCTGCTGAGACGCGGCAACGTTTCCCGTTGCTCTTGCGCGCGCGAAACCTTCCTATAGCGGAAGGAGATTCGTGTAATGGCCTCGCTTGACAGCGTCAGTTTTGCCATTTTGCTCGGCAGCCTGCTGGTTCTCGCCGGCATTCTGTCCAGCCTGATCGCGTTGCGCTTTGGCGCGCCATTGCTGCTGGTGTTCCTGCTGGTCGGCATGATGGCCGGTGAGGGTGGCCCGGGCGGCATAAAGTTCGATGACGTCGGTACCGCCTATATTGTGGGCTCGATCGCATTGGCGTTGATTCTTTTCGACGGCGGTCTGCGCACGCGTTTCGCCAGCTTCCGCAACGTCCTGGCACCATCGGTGACGTTGGCGACCGTAGGTGTGCTGATCACGGCGCTGCTCACCGCACCGGTGGCACAACTTGTGCTCGGGCTCGGCTGGATTCAGGCCCTGCTGATCGGGGCGGTCGTGGCTTCGACCGACGCGGCAGCCGTGTTTTTCCTGATTAATGCTCGCGGTTTGCGCCTGCGCCCGCGCGTGCGCGGCGTATTGGAGGTGGAGTCGGGGACGAACGATCCCTTCGCCATTTTTCTCGCGCTCCTTCTGGTCGAGGTGCTGCTGCGCGGCGATCAGAGCTGGTCGCATGCTCTCGCGACCTTTTTGCGCGACGCCATTCTCGGCTGCGTGATCGGCTACGTTGGCGGGCAAACCATTGCTTTCGTGCTCAATCGGTTGATGCTGGCGCAGGGCCTGCATGCGCCCTTCGTCGCTGTAAGCGCGCTGGTCGTTTTTGCCTTTGCGAATGCAGTGCACTCGTCGGGATTTCTCGCCGTGTATCTTGCCGGTCTGGTGGTCGGCAACAAGCAGACGCGTGCGCACAACTCTGTTGTTGTCTTCCTCGATGCCGTCACATGGTTGGCGCAAATAGTGATGTTCGTGTTGCTTGGATTGCTAGCTTGGCCGCACCGGCTCGCCGATAGTCTATTCGGCTCGGTGTCCGTGGCGCTGGTGCTGATGCTGGTTGCGCGGCCTGTGGCCGTATTCTTGTGTCTTGCGCCCTTCCAGTTCCAATGGCGAGAGATGCTCTTCATCTCCTGGGTGGGATTGCGCGGGGCGGTCGGAATTTTCCTCGCCTCGATTCCCATGCTCGTCGGGTTGCCGGGGGCTTATCTTTATTTCGATGTCGCCTTCGTCGTGGTTCTCTCGTCGCTGCTGGTGCAGGGCTGGACCGTCGCGCTGGCTGCCCGCAAGCTCGATATCTCATTCGCGCGGTCCGATCCGCTTCCACGCCGCGTCGAGCTTGATTTGCCGGGACAGCTGGCTCGCGAGATCATCGGTTATCCGGTTCCAGCCAATAGTCCGTTCCTGCGGCGCGGTCTGATTCCGAATTGGGCGCGGCCGACATTGGTCATTCGCAACGAGGAAATCCTCACGCCGTCAGAGGCGCACCCGGTGCGTGAAGGCGACTACGTCTATCTTCTGGCGCCGCCGGAAAAAGCACAGGCGCTCGATCGCTTCTTCGTCAAAATGCCGCCGCCGACCTCGCTCGATCCGGAGTTGCTCGGCGACTTTTTTGTGCCCGGGACTGCAACACTTGGCGCGCTCGCCGACATTTATGGGCTACAGGTTGCCGCCGACCATACCGAAGTAACGCTCGCTGACTATTTCAGCGAGCAGCTTCGGCGCCGGGTCAAGGTGGGAGATATTGTCGAGTTGGGACCGATCGCGCTCCTCGCGCAAAAAGTCGTCGGCCGGCGTGTGGTGACGGTCGGCTTGAGGTTGGCCGAGCCAGAGACGCAGACCAATCTGGTCGGCGGCGCCGAAAAACTATGGAAACGAATTCAGAAATATTTCGGCTAGACCGTGCGACGCGACAGAGCCGGGACGTGTTGCACTAGCCAGGTACCGCCGAATAGCACCGCGGTCCAGAACAGGTCGCCGAGCACTGTCTTGTCCAGGAACGGAAGCGCGGCCGCGTAGCACTGCACCAAGCCCTGCCAGGTCAGCGGATACATGCCGCTGAAGGCCCAGACCGCGAAGTTGGTGGCAAGGAAGAATATCAGCGAGCAAGAAACCATGGCCGCTATGACCGGAATCGCGCCCTGCCAACGGCGCGCCAGCATGCCTGCAAATGCGGGCAGCGTAATCGCGGCACAGACCACAAGCGTGACGCGCCAGTCATCGCCTGCGAGTGCCACATTGCTCAGCAGCACCGCAGCGAGCGGCACGACCACGGCGAGCGCCGGAATCCGCAGCATCCGCCCGGCGAACAGCGCGCTCGCCGCAAACGGCCAAACGCCCGGCGCATGCGGGAGCAGGCGGGCGGCTATGTCGAATCCGATCAGAAATACCACCAGCAGCAAGTCCATCCAGAGGTCGGCGCGGGTCTTGTTTGGCTGCATTGCTGTCAGGTCCTATGCGTTACGTTTGTTGGTTCATATCACAACCGGGCTCGGATTTCCTATCGGCCTCGAATTGCTCCGCATTCATGGGCCTAGCTTGCGCGCTTTTCAACCCATTCAGAGATAATTCCCGCCAGCCGATCCAGCCCCTCAGTGAGGGCAGCGGGGCCGGGCTGGAGAATCAATGTCGATTTGATCTCACGCAACCATCCGCTGGCGACTGCCGGCACCTCGGAGAAGCCGGGACGTGCGGCGACCTTGGCCGGCACAAATTTTTTGCCGCACCAGGATCCGATGATAATGTCCGGCCGCGCCGCGATGACCTCGCTGGCCGACAGAATGCGGTCCTTTGCATTTTTGCGCACGGCAAGCTGTGGAAACACTTCAATGCCGCCTGCCGCTTCGATCAATTCCGATACCCAGGCAATGCCGGAAATCATCGGCTCATCCCATTCCTCGAAATAGACACGCGGACGGTACGGTAACTGCAGCGCGCGCTCATGCACCTGATCGATATGTGCGGCAAGCGAGCCTGCCAGTGCGCCGGCTTTTTCCGGGGCGCCAACCAGCGCGCCGAGCGTACGGATCATATCCAGTATTCCGGCAACATCGCGCTGATTGAAAGCGTGAACGGCAATGTTATTGCGAATCAGGTCCGCGACGATGTCAGCCTGCAAATCGGAAAAAGTGAGAACCAGGTCCGGCTTAAGCGCGAGGATTTTCGGCACGTCGGCGGAGATGAAGGCCGACACGCGTGGTTTCTCGCGTCGCACTTGCGGGGGCCGTACTGCGTAGCCCGACACACCGACAATGCGGCAATCCTCGCCGAGGAGATAAAGGGTCTCGACGGTTTCTTCAGTCAGGCAAACGATTCGCTCGGGGGGAAACATCCCTTACGCAAGCATATCCGCCTGTGCCGCGTCGAGCAGCCCGGGTCCACCTGTCGTCACGACCTTTCCAGCATCGAGCCACACCACACGGTTGGCAATGCGTTTCACTTCGAAAGCGTCATGGCTGACATAGATGATCGGCACTTGTGCCTCGTCGCGAAGACGCTCCAGATAGGGCAGAATGTCCCGCTTGCGCGCAGTGTCGAGTGACGCCAGCGGCTCATCCAGCAGCAGGAGACGCGGGCGCATCAGCAGGGCGCGGCCGACAGCGACTCGTTGGCGTTCGCCGCCTGAAAGCTTGCCGGGCCGGCGATCGAGCAACCGGCCGATGTCGAGCAGTTCAGCCACATGCGCGAAGGCTTTGGCGTCAGCCGTCTGGCCACTCATCCAGCGGCCAAAATCGAGATTGCGCTTCACCGAAAGGTGCGGAAACAGGCGGCCTTCCTGAAAGACATAGCCGACGCGGCGCTGCCAAGCCGGATGATTGATACGTGCCGCGTTGTCGAACAAAATGTCGCCGTCGAGCGCAATTCGCCCCCGGTCAGGAGCAAGAAGTCCCGCAATCATGTTGATGATGCTGGTTTTGCCGGCGCCAGACGCCCCGAAAAGCGCCGTTGCGCCGCCTTCGGCTTCGAATGCCGCATGGAGAGCAAAATCGCCGAGCTGCTTTTCGACGTCGACCGACAACATCTCAATCTCTTTTTTGTTTGCGCGTGGTTCTTGTCATGCGCCATGCAAACGCGCAGTCGCGCGCCGCGCCAGCCATTCCGATATCAGCAGCGCGCCGAGTGAGATGATGATGGCGACGATCACCAGCTTCATGGCATCGGCGTCGCCATTTGGAACCTGTGTCAATGTGTAGATCGCGGCGGAAATCGTCTGCGTTTCGCCGGGGATGTTGGAAACGAACGTGATTGTCGCGCCGAACTCACCGAGCGCACGGGCAAATGCCAGAATCGCGCCGGCTATGATGCCGGGCAGTGCCAGCGGCAGCGTGACGGTCGCAAAGGTCCAGATTGGGTTGGCGCCGAGGGTGGATGCAGCATCTTCCAGCCGAGTGTCGATCGCTTCGATGGAGAGGCGGATAGCGCGTACCATCAGCGGGAAGGCCATTACACCGCACGCGAGCGCTGCGCCCGTCCAGCGAAACGAGAACACGATACCGAAATGGTCTGCGAGAAAGGCGCCGACCGGCGCCCGGCGGCCAAAGGTGATGAGCAGCAGATAGCCGGTCACCACCGGAGGCAGGACGAGCGGCAAAAGCACAATGCCGTCCAGGAGCGCCTTACCCCAAAAATCCTTACGCGCCAGCAACGTCGCGATTGCGATGCCGAACGGCAGCGCGACCAGCGTCGACACTGCAGCGATCCGGAGCGACAGCTGGACCGCGGTCCAATCCTGGGGAGACAACTCGAACACGCGTCTTGATGCCGCCTATGAAACCGGTTTGAGCAGGAAACTGAAGCCGTAGTTTTCAAAGATCGCCTTGGCCGCGCTGGAGCGCAAGAAACCGAGATATTGCGCGACACCCGCTTTCTTTGTGTCGGCCGTTGCCGCGACCGGATAAGTGACAGGTGGATAAGAGCCGTCCGGGAACGTGCCGATGATTTTCACTTTCCGCTCAACCTTGGCGTCGGTCTCGTAGACGATACCGATCGGCGTCTCGCCGCGAGCAACGAAAGCGAGCGACGCGCGTACGTTTGCGGCCTGCGCGAGCCTCTGTTCGGCCGCGGCCCATGCACCGAGTTTTTCAAGCGCTGCCTTGGCATAAAGCCCCGCTGGAACTGCTTTGACATCGGCAACCGCGATGCGGCCGTCACCCGCGAGCTTGGCGATGTCGAAGCCTTGGCCAATCGCGACATGATCAAGTTTTGAATCTGTGGGTGCAATCAGCACCAGTTTATTGCCAAGGAGATTGATGCGGGTATCTGACTTGATCAGCTTGTGCTCGGCCACGTAATCCATCCAACGTAAGTCGGCAGAGATGAAAACATCGGCCGGCGCGCCTTGTTCGATTTGCTTGGCCAGCGCGGAACTTGCCTCATAGCTCGCGACGACCTTGGTTCCAGTCGCCTTGGTGAAGGCAGCATTGGCATCATCGAGCGCGTTTTTCAAAGACGCCGCCGCGAATATCGTCAGCGATTGTTCCTGCGCCTTGGCCGGCCGCATGACCGCAATCGTGGTCAGTGCAATAAGACAGGCCACGACTCGAAAATATTTGCTCATTTTGAGTACTCCCTGTGCGGCGTCAGTCGGGCGTCACAACGATAGCGATGCTGTTTTCCGTTGTATCGCTCAATTCGATTGTAAAAGGTGCGGTCGTGAGGTCGAATTTCACACTTTTTCGGATCCCGTCGCAGCCGGTGGCCCCGCTAGACGCGACGGATTTCACCTGGTGTCCGTTCTGCAGGACTTCGATCCACGCGCCCTTCGACAAAGAAATTCGGTACATTCCAGGTTTCTGCAAATACGGGACACTTATGAATCCGGCGTAAGAGTCGGGCTTCTTTGGGAGGCGTGAGGGGGGTGCCGGCAATTTCGCGTCGACGAACGGTACGAGCGCCATCTTGACTGCCGCGTCCAAGGATGGGGTGAGCTCTGCGCCCGACGCAACCGGTGAGGGATTTGCGAGCAGGGCGCGTTCGCGGTCAAGCGACCATTTGAACTTGTCACAGCCCACAGGTTCCTGTGCAAGCGCTGGTGCCGTGGCAAATAGAAAGAGTAAGACGATAGAGGTCCGGATCATCTGCAGCTCCTAGTCAATCGCGATCATGACGTCGGAAGCTTTGATGACGACTATCGCATTGGCGCCGGTTTTTAAGCCGAGCTCATCGACGGCTTCGTTGGTAATTGACGATGTAATTATCTGTCCTGGCGCAATCTCGACGCGAACATGCGCAGTGGTAGCGCCCTTCGTTACGGCCACCACTCTACCTTTAATTTGATTGCGCGCGCTCAATCGCATGGCGGTTCTCCTCGCGCGCCCATTGGGACGCGACCTAAATTTCGGTTAGAGCGGAACCGCCGTTCCGTGTCATGCGACGCGCGCGCAGCGCGTCGCAACGGGCTAAGCCTAGCAAGTCTCGCTGGCCAAGGTAAAGTCTGCCTTCGGGACGGCAGGGGAGTGCAATGGCGGTCGCGACACGCATCGAAGGTGAGTTCGACTACATCATTGTGGGCGCCGGCTCGGCCGGATGCGTGCTGGCGAACCGTTTGTCGGCGGAATCCTCAAACCGCGTCCTGGTGCTGGAGGCGGGCGGCAAAGACAATTGGATCTGGTTTCACGTGCCGGTCGGATATTTGTTTGCCATCGGCAATCCGCGCGCCGACTGGCTGCTCAAGACCGAGCCGGAGCCGGGCCTTAATGGCCGCAGCCTGAACTATCCGCGTGGTAAAGTGATTGGCGGCTCCTCGGCAATCAACGGCATGATTTACATGCTCGGCCAGGCCGGCGACTACGATCACTGGCGCCAGCTCGGCTTGCCCGGCTGGTCATGGGACGACGTACGGCCTTATTTTCGCAAACACGTCGATCATTTTCTGAAAACCGAACACCACGCAGCCGGCGGCGAATGGCGGGTTGAGTTTCCACGCCTCACTTGGGAAATTCTTGACGCGTTCCGTGCCGCGGCGAACCAGTATGGCATCCCGACAGTCGAGGATTTCAATACCGGCGACAACGAGGGGATTTGCTACTTCCACGTCAACCAGAAACGCGGCCGCCGCTGGTCGGCCGCGCGCGGTTTTCTCAAGCCCGTGCTGCACCGAAAAAACCTTCAGCTCGAAACCGGGTGTCTCGTCGAGGCGTTGGAATTCAACGGGAAGCGCGTAACCGGCGTGCGCTGGCGCCAAAACGGCGAGCAGCGCAGCGCGCGATGCCGTGGTGAGGTGATCCTCTCTGCCGGAGCTATCGGGTCGCCGCATATCATGATGCTGTCGGGCATCGGTCCGCCGGCGCAGTTGTCACAATACGGCGTTCCGCTCATGCTCGATAAAGTCGGTGTCGGCGCCAATCTGCACGACCATTTGCAGCTGCGCATGATCTTCAAGGTGTCGGGCGTGAAAACCTTAAACGAAACATATGCTTCGTTGTTCAATCGGCTTGGGATGGGCCTCAACTACGCCCTGCGCAGGCGCGGGCCGATGACCATGGCGCCATCGCAACTTGGCGCTTTTACCAGGTCCGACCCATCGCAGAGCAGCGCTAACATCCAGTATCATGTGCAGCCGCTGTCGCTCGACAAATTCGGTGAGCCATTGCATCCGTTCCCCGCATTCACGGCCAGCGTCACCAATGTGCGGCCAACCAGCCGCGGTGCGCTGACGCTTAAATCAAAGGATCCTTCGCAGCCGCCAGCGATCAGCCCGAACTACCTTGCGACGCCGGAGGACCGGCGCGTCGCGGCCGATTCAATCCGTGTCACGCGTAAGATCGTCGGGCAGCCGGCCCTGCAAAAATATTCTCCGGTCGAATATCTGCCTGGAACGCAGGTGCGCAACGATGACGAAGCGGCCCTTGTTAGATCTGCTGGCGATATCGGCACAACGATTTTCCACCCTGTCGGCACTGCGCGTATGGGCCGCGATGACGATGCGCGCGCGGTGGTCGACGCACGCCTGCGCGTGATCGGTATCGATGCCCTGCGCGTCGTCGACGCATCTGTCATGCCGTCGATCACGTCCGGTAACACCAATTCGCCGACCATGATGATTGCAGAAAAAGGGGCGGCGATGATTTTGGAAGATCAAAAGCGTTTTTAGTTGAACCGCGGATAAATGGAGGGGTGTCATGAATCTCGTGGAGCGAATTAAAGGAATCCTGCTGCAGCCAAAATCAGAGTGGGTGGCGATCGAACGCGAGCCGGGAGAGCCAGGCTATCTGTTTCCGAACTACGTCATGATTGTCGCCGCCATTCCGGTAATATGCACATTCATCGGCACCTCCATCATCGGGTTCGGCCCTTACCGCGTCGGTATCGTTGGCGGGCTTCTGCGTGCGATCGTCGTTTATGCTCTCTCTTTGGCCGGCGTTTTTATCGCCGCCTACATTATCGATTTTCTTGCCGGGACGTTCGGCGCACGGAAAAACCTGGATAACGCGATGAAGGTGTCGGCCTATGCGCCGACCGCCGCCTGGCTGGCCGGGGTGTTCAACATCATTCCCGCGCTGGCGATCCTGGGAATTCTTGGCCTGTATAGCCTCTATTTGCTGCACACCGGCATCGCCGCCCTGATGAGGCCGCCGGCGGACAAGGCGTTGCTCTATACGATCGCCGTCATCGTCTGCGCGATTATCCTCTGGTCCATCATCTTCGCTGTTCCCGCGATGTTTTTCGGGATGGGCTGGTGACGGAGTGGCAGCTCAGGGCAGCGCCTTGAGATGACGGATCGGGCGGCCGGGCGCAATTGCCTGCGCCGCCGCGACGATGGCATTGGCGTCGATGCCATAGTGCCGGTAGAGATCGGCGAGTGAGCCGGTTTGACCGAAATGCTCGACACCGAGCGCGCGTGTGCGATGGCCGGCGACCGCGCCGAGCCAGGCCAGCGTTGCCGGATGTCCGTCCAATACGCTAACGAAGCCGCAATGCGGCGGCACATCGCCGAGCAACCGCTCGATATGAGAGCGCGCGTGCACGAGGCCGCGTTCGCGCGCGCGTTGGGCGGCAGTCCACCCGGCATTGAGGCGATCGGCGGAGGTGATCGCCAGCAGGCCGACGTCGCGGCGGTCTTCCGCCATCAATCCAACGGCCTCGATCGCTTCGGGCGCTACCGCGCCGGTGTAGGCGACAATCACCTGACAATTAGGCCCCGGTTTGCGCTGCCAATAGGCGCCATCGACGATCTGCTGCCGAAGTTCCGCTGTCATTTCCCGCTGAATTTGTTCGATCGGCCTTGTCGACAGCCGCAGATAAATCGAGCCGCCCGTCTCGTCGCGAAGCCAATTGCGCTCGGACGGCGCCGCTTCGCCATCTTTCTGCATATAGGAAAAAGCCCAAGTCATGATGGCCCCGAGCTCGTCGACATAAGCGGGCTCGAAGCTGGCCAACCCGTCCTGCGCGAGCCCGATCAACGGTTCCGCAATCGATTGATGCGCACCGCCTTCCCCGGCCAGTGTGATGCCCGACGGTGTCGCGACCAGAATAAAACGCGCATCCTGGTAGCAAGCGTAATTCAGCGCATCGAGGCCACGTGCGATGAACGGATCGTAAAGTGTGCCGATCGGCAGGAGCCTCTCGCCGTTGATACTGCCCGACAAGCCGAGTGCTGAAAGCAGAATAAACAAATTCATCTCGGCGATGCCAAGTTCGATATGCTGGCCCTTGGGCGAGAACTCCCAATTGAAGGTCGAGGGGATGTGCTCGCTCTTGAACGTGTCAGCCATAGCCTGACGTGCAAACAGGCCGCGCCGATTCACCCAGGGTCCGAGATTTGTGGACACGGTGACGTCAGGCGATGTCGTCACGATGTGCCGCGTAAAGTCGCTTTCAGCACGGCCGATCTCGTTGAGGATCGCCCCGAACCCCGTTTGCGTCGACATCACCGGCTGAATGGCGACGGGAAGGCTATCCGGCACGTCGAATGTCGGCGCGCTGAAGCGCCGCGTGCCGACGGACGTGAACGGAACATGGTCAAGAAACGACCGCAATGTCTCCTGCGCCAGGGTGAGGCCTTCGAACTTTTCCCATTCGTGACCTGGCCGCACGCCCATAACCTCGCGAAACGTCTCCATCTGCGGCGGCGTCATCAGACCGGCGTGATTGTCTTTGTGCCCAGCGAACGGCAGCCCGAAGCCTTTCACCGTGTAACAGATGAAGCAGGTCGGTTTTTCAGGATCGGCATTGTGGAATGCCTCGAGCACGGACGGCATGTCGTGCCCGCCGAGGTTGTTCATCAAGGCTGCCAGCTCATCGTCGCTCCGCTTGTCGATCAGTCTGCTGGCATCGCCCTGGTCGCCGATCTCGTCATTGAGCCGCTTGCGCCAAGCCGCGCCGCCCGCGAAAACCAGTGCGGAATAAAGTTGGTTCGGGCAATTGTCGATCCATTTGCGCAGCGTCTCACCGCCCGGTTCCTTGAATGCGGCCTGCTGCAATGAGCCGTATTTCAGGATGACGACGTTCCAGCCGAAGTTTTTGAAAAGCTGCTCGTAGCGCGCCCACAGGCCTTCGCGCACGACGGCGTCGAGACTCTGGCGGTTATAGTCGATGATCCACCAACAATTGCGCAGGCCTTGCTTCCAGCCCTCCAGCAGGGCCTCGAAAATATTTCCCTCATCAAGTTCGGCATCGCCGACCAGCGCCACCATGCGGCCTTCCGGGCGATCAAGGCCCCAGCCATGGGAGCGAACGTAATCTTGCGTAAGGGATGAGAATAACGTCTGCGCGACACCGAGCCCGACGGAGCCCGTGGAGAAATCCACATCGTCGGCGTCCTTGGTGCGCGAGGGGTAGCTTTGCGCGCCTTTATATCCACGAAATGCCTCAAGGCGCTCGCGGGTCTGCTTGCCGAGCAGATATTGGATCGCGTGGAAGATCGGGCTCGCATGCGGCTTCACCGCCACGCGATCCTGCGGCCGCAGCACGTCGAAATAGAGCGCGGTCATGATGGTGGCAAGCGAAGCGCTAGAGGCCTGGTGGCCGCCAACCTTCAAACCGTCCGTGCTTTCTCGCAGGTGATTGGCATTGTGAATCATCCAACTCGCAAGCCAAAGAACCTTGCGCTCGAGTGCGGCAAGCACCTGCAGTTTTTTGCTATCGGCGCTTGCAATGGTCGTGGATTTTGACATCGGCGTTTGGGGCTGGGCGGTTTGCGTCACGCCAAAAAATATCAGCGCTTGTCGTTGGCTACACTGGCTGAATTGTCGGGTGCTTCGAGCACGGTTTTACAGGCGGGCGGCAAGTCGGAGAGCATCACCGGCTTTGGCGGTTTGGATGGCTTGGCTTTCGTCGCATTCAACACCTTGTCAGAGAACCAATAGTCGAGCTCTTTTGCGCTACAGCCATCGCCGCCTTGTACTGGCGGTTGCGCGCGGCAGTTCGGCGAATCGGCCGGACATTTCAACCGCACATGGATGTGGTCATGGTGGCCGTACCACGGGCGCACCTTGGCCATCCAGCTGTCGTGTGCCTTGTCCTCGACGCGGCATAATTCCTTCTTGATTGCCGCGTTTACCAGCACGCGCTCGACCTCGGGTTGCTGCGCGGCGGTCTTGATGAAGGCAATGTGCTGAGGGGTCCAGGTTTGCGGATTGAGATGCTTCCAGTCGTCGGAGACGAGATTCGTCGCCGAGATATTTTCGCGCTCGTCTTTGCCCAACACGCGATCTGGCATTGGCATAAACCAGATGTCGACATCGAGCCCGATCTGATGGCTCAAATGTCCAAACGCCAGCGGGCCGCCACGTGGCTGCGCCATATCGCCGACCAGAATTCCCTTCCAGCCGGTCGCCTTGGCTGCAAGCGGGGCAAATCGTTCGAGGAATTTGACCAACTCCGGATGGCCCCAATTGCGGTTGCGCGACAGCCGCATCACTTGCCAGGTCGATCCGTTGACCGGCAGCTCGACACCACCGGCAAGACAACCGCGCGGGTAGTAGCCGATCGCCACGGCTTTGCCGATCGACGGCAGTTGCTTGGCGCCGAACAACTCCTTGGCAGGCAAGGTTTTCTCTCTTGCCGCTTCCGTGGTCGCAGGTTTTGGTGCCGGAAGGGGCGAGGGCGCTACAGTCGCGGGCGTCTCTGCAAAGGCAATGCGGTCAGCCGCGGTGATTGCACCCGACGCGACGACGAACAAGGCGAATAAGGTCATTGTCCGAGCGAACATCACGTCTCCGGTGCAGCGGTTCCGTTCCGACTTCGCCTGTCAGCGACTGTATATTAGCACATCCCAGGCAAAAATACGGTCGCGGCGCTGGGCCCGCTTGCGCGCTAGACGTCCACCTTGAGCGCCGCGATGAAGGCTTCCTGCGGAATATCGACTTTTCCGAATTGCCGCATGCGTTTCTTGCCTTCCTTCTGCTTGTCGAGAAGCTTGCGCTTGCGTGTGGCATCGCCGCCATAGCATTTCGCGGTGACGTCCTTGCGGAAGGCGCGCACGGTTTCGCGGGCAATGATCTTGCCGCCGATTGCCGCCTGGATTGGAACCTGGAACATGTGCGGCGGGATCAGCTCCTTGAGCTTTTCGGCCATGGCACGGCCCCGGCTCTCGGCACGCGTGCGATGAACAAGCATGGCCAGCGCATCGACCGGCTCGCCATTGACCAGCATCTGCAACTTCACCAGGTCGGCCGGTTTGTAATCAGTGAGGTGATAGTCGAACGAAGCGTAACCGCGCGACACCGACTTTAGCCGGTCGTAAAAATCGAACACCACCTCGTTGAGCGGAAGGTCGTATTTCACCATCGCACGATTGCCGACGTAGGTGAGCTCTTTTTGCTCGCCGCGGCGGTCCTGGCAGAGCTTAAGCACCGAGCCCAGATATTCATCCGGCGTCAGGATAGTCGCCTCGATCCACGGCTCCTGCATCTCTTCGATGTGGTTTGGCTCCGGCATATCGACCGGATTATGAATTTCGAGCGCGCTTCCGGTGGTCAGCTTGATCTTGTAGATCACCGACGGGGCAGTCGCGATCAGATCGAGATTGAACTCCCGCGACAGACGCTCCTGGATGATCTCCAGATGCAACAGCCCGAGGAAGCCGCAGCGGAAACCAAAGCCGAGCGCAGCTGAGGTTTCCATCTCGTAAGTGAAGCTCGCATCGTTGAGACGCAGCCGGCCCATGGCCGCGCGCAATTCCTCGAACTGTGCGGCATCAACCGGGAACAGTCCGCAGAACACAACGGGGATCGCCGGGCGAAAGCCGGGCAGAGGCTTCTCCACCGGATTGCGGTCGTCGGTGATGGTGTCGCCCACGCGGGTGTCGGCCACTTCCTTGATCGAGCCGGTAAGCATGCCGATCTCGCCCGGGCCGAGCTCATCCACTGGCGTGAGTTTTGGCGTGAACACGCCGGTGCGATCCACATCGTGGGCAGAATTGGTGCCCATCATGCGGATGCGCTGGCCCTTCTTCAGGACGCCGTCGACGATGCGTACCAGCACGACGACGCCGAGGTAGAGGTCGTACCAACTGTCGACCAGCAATGCTTTCAGCGGCGCTTCGCGGTCGCCTTTGGGGGGTGGCAGGCGGGTGACGATCGCCTCCAGCACTTCCGGAACATTCAGTCCGGTCTTGGCGGAAATCTCGATTGCGTTGCTGGCGTCGAGGCCGATTACATCCTCGATCTGCTGTTTCACTTTCGCCGGCTCGGCGGCGGGCAGGTCGACTTTATTGAGCACCGGGACGATTTCGTGGCCGTTATCGATCGCCTGATAGACATTCGCCAGCGTTTGCGCTTCGACACCCTGGCTTGCGTCAACGACGAGGAGAGAGCCTTCGCAAGCGGCGAGCGAACGGTTGACCTCGTAAGCGAAGTCGACATGGCCAGGCGTGTCGATGAGGTTGAGTATGTAGCTTTTGCCGTCGCGCGCTTTGTAGTTGAGCCGCACGGTCTGCGCTTTGATGGTGATTCCGCGTTCACGCTCGATGTCCATGGAATCGAGCACCTGTTCCTTCATCTCACGCTCTTCCAACCCGCCCGTCAGCTGGATCAGCCGGTCGGCGAGCGTAGATTTGCCGTGGTCGATATGTGCGACGATGGAGAAGTTGCGGATATTTTGGATCGGAGACGCCGTCATGGCGGCGAGATAACACCCGCGGTTCCAAGCTTCAAGCCGAGCCGGGCGTTATTCGGTGCAAGATGGACGAATATCGCTACGCATGCGATACGAGCCGCGCATGCAACTTTCGGCACCCTTTTATGCCGCCAGCCGATTGGCCAGTCGCTGGCACGACGCGATCGTCGATCCGGCGCGCCGCGAGCGCACGGTCCTCGCGTCGCTCTTGGTCTATGTGTTGCTGTGGACCGTCTATGGCACCATCGCCAAGAGTAGTCAGGGCCTGCATCCTGATATGACCGAGATTGTCGCCTGGTCGCGCGACCTTAGCCTTGGTTATCTCAAGCATCCGCCCTTCGCCGCGTGGCTGGTATGGCTTTGGTTTTCGGTATTTCCGCTCGCCGAGTGGTCTTACTATTTGTTGGCAATGCTTATGCCGGGGATCACATTGTGGATCATCTGGCGAATATCGGCGGACTATCTCGATATTGAGAAGCGCATCTTTGGCCTCGCGTTGCTGACCTTTGTGCCTTTCTTCAATTTCCATGCGCTGAAGTTCAATGTGAATACGGTGCTGTTGCCGTTATGGGCGGCAACGACTTTTTTTTTCTTGCGTTCGATTCGCTCCCGCAACGCAATCTGTGCCGCGCTCGCCGGCATTGCCGCCGCCGGATCCATGTTGGGAAAATACTGGTCGGTTTTTTTGATTGCGGGGTTGGCCTTGGCCCCGCTGGTCGACAGGCATCGGGTTCAATATCTCCGCTCGACGGCGCCGTGGATCACCATTGCGGCCGGATTGTTTACGATCTTGCCGCACCTCATCTGGCTCCTTGATTCTAGGTTTGAGCCATTCACCTATGCGCTAATTGTGCATGGCGACAAGTCGCTCACTGGCGCGTTCGTCAGCGCGCTGGGGTATCTCGGGGGTGTATGCGGCTACGCGGCAGTCCCGATAATCATCGCCCTGGCGACTGCGCGGCCGAATGCAAAAATGCTCGCCGACATCATCTGGCCACGCGAAAATGAACGGCGGGTAGCTGCGACCGTATTCTGGGCCCCGCTATTGCTGCCGGTCGTCGGAGCGGTGGCGGGCCGAGCCGAGATTAATTCGCTGTGGTCGATGCCGGTCTTCTCATTATTTCCGGTCGTGCTGTTGTCATCGACGTCGATAACGGTGCGTGGGCTCGATGCGCGGCGCATTCTGTTCGGAGCGGCGCTATTGCCGGTCGTTATGCTAATCGCATCGCCGGCGATCGCCATTATGGTGCAATTCTCCGGCCCCGCGCCAGCTGCCGCGCAGACACGACTGCTGGCGAACGAGGTCGAGCGGCTTTGGCACCTGACGACGCCACAACCGCTACGCTTTGTTGGTGGTGATGCTGATCTCGCTTACGGCGTGGTCACCTACGCGGCCGATCGACCGCGCGCTTTAACGGCGTTGCCGCAGCCAAGCGAGGCAGACATCGTGCGACACGGATTTGTGTTGCTGTGCTTCGGCGAGGATAAGAGCTGTCGGCTAAAGATGTCATGGCGTGCTCCGGATGCGAAGCTGATCGAGACGGAGATTGTGCGCAATTTCATTCGCGTGGCTGGAATCCCGCAGCGCTACGCGATCGTCATCGTCCCGCCGCATCGATGACGTCGGAATAACCCGTGCAAAAACGCACATGCCCGGCACGAGGCCGGGCATGACGACGAAAAGGTTTTGAAAATCAGTACCGATAGTGGTCGCTCTTGAACGGCCCGGCCTGCGGCACGCCGATATAGTTGGCCTGATCGGGACGCAGTTCGGTCAGCTTTACGCCAATTTTGGCGAGATGCAGCCGCGCAACTTTTTCGTCGAGCGTCTTCGGCAGAACGTAGACTTCTTTCTTGTACTTGCCATTCTTGTTGTTGGCGAAGAGCTCGATCTGCGCCAGCGTCTGATTGGTGAACGACGCCGACATGACGAAACTTGGATGACCCATGGCATTGCCGAGGTTCACCAGCCGACCTTCCGACAACAGGATGATGCGGTGGCGGTCAGGGAACTCAATCTCATCGACCTGCGGCTTGATATTGGTCCACTTCAGGTTCTTCAGATGCGCGATCTGGATCTCGTTGTCGAAATGGCCAATGTTGCAGACGACGGCGCGATCCTTCATCGCGCGCATGTGCTCGATGGTGATAATGTCCTTGTTGCCGGTAGCGGTCACGAAGATGTCGGCGCGGGGTGCGGCGTCTTCCATCGTGACGACCTCATAGCCTTCCATCGCCGCCTGCAGCGCGCAGATCGGGTCGATTTCTGACACAAGCACGCGACAACCAGCCTGGCGTAATGACGCCGCCGAGCCTTTGCCGACGTCACCATAGCCCGCGACCATCGCCACCTTGCCCGACATCATGACGTCGGTACCGCGGCGGATACCATCCACCAGCGACTCGCGGCAGCCGTAGAGGTTGTCGAATTTCGACTTGGTGACGCTGTCGTTGACGTTGATGGCGGGCCACAGCAGCGTGCCCGCCTTCTGCATATCATAGAGCCGATGCACACCGGTCGTGGTCTCTTCCGAGACGCCCTTGATGTTCTTGGCGATCTCAGCGAACCAGCCTTTTGGTTTTTCTTTCAAGAGCCGCTTGATCAGGGCGTAGAACACTTCCTCTTCTTCGGAATTGTGCTGATCGAGGAACTTCGTGTCGCCGTTCTCGGCGCGCAGGCCTTGGTGTACGAACATTGTGGCGTCGCCGCCGTCGTCGAGGATCATGTTCGGAGTGCCGCCGCCGTGCCATTCGAACAGCCTGGCGGTGTAGTCCCAGTAGTCCTTCAGGCTCTCGCCCTTGACCGCGAACACTGGAACGCCGGCGGCGGCGATCGCCGCCGCGGCATGGTCCTGCGTTGAATAGATGTTGCACGATACCCAGCGCACGTCGGCGCCGAGCGCGACCAGCGTCTCGATCAGGACTGCGGTCTGGATCGTCATGTGCAGCGAGCCGGCGATCCGTGCGCCCTTCAAGGGCTGTTTGGGGCCGTATTCCTCGCGCGTGGCCATCAGGCCGGGCATCTCGGTTTCGGCGAGGGAGATCTCCTTGCGGCCGAATTCGGCGAGCGAAATGTCCTTGACGATGTAGTCGCCGGTTTGGGCCTTCAGCTTGGCAGCGGTCATGGCAATCCTTTTACAGACGCGAACAGGGGTGAACGGGTTGGCCGTGCCTATAACAGGCTGGAGGATAGGCCGCAACGCATATATAAAGATTTCTTTATGTAAGGTGAAGGGGCGGCGGAAGCTCAGTCCTCTTCCCCGAAGCCGCCGGCTACCAGCTTGTAAAGCGTCTCCACCGCCGCGGCGGCGTCTTTGCCCGTGGCCTTAATGATGATGGTGGCGCCAGGACCTGCGGCAAGCATCATCAGGCCCATGATTGAGGTCCCACCGACGGTTTCGTGGCCGCGCGTGACGGTGATAGCGGCGTCGAACTGTTCGGCCGTCTGCACGAATTTCGCGGAGGCACGGGCGTGCAGGCCCTTCTTGTTAACGATGTCCACTTCGCGCACGACGGGCGTGTCGTCCGCAGACGCGCGGGGGCTCATTTACCGTTGAGCACCCGGCTGGCGATGGTGCAGTACTTGCGCCCGGCCTCTTGCGCAGCGGCGACAGCATCCTGCAAGGGGCAGATTTCCCGTATTTTTGCGAGCTTTATCAGCATCGGTAGGTTGATACCGGCCAGGACTTCGACCTTGGGTTGGCTCATGACCGAAATAGCCAAGTTGGATGGCGTGCCGCCAAACATGTCGGTGAGGATCGCAACGCCTTCTCCGCTATCCACGCGCTTGACTGCGTCGAGGATATTCTTTCGACACTGTTCGACGTCATCGTCGGGGCCAATGGTAATGGCCTCAATCTGGCGCTGGGGTCCTACCACATGCTCCAGCGCTGAGCGGAACTCGATTGCGAGCCGCCCGTGAGTGACGAGTACGAGGCCGATCATCCCTAACTCCTCGCGGGCGCTACGCTGCGCCGCACGATAGGGCGCGCATTCACGCCCAACTTGAGCCCCATTGCAAGGGCTCCCACCGCTATATAAGCGTTCTGTTGCACTGCGGAAAGACGGGGCCAAAGGGGGCTCGGGGGTGCGTTTTGGGGCGCCGCAATCCTAGGCCCGTTGTGGTTAATTTTCCTCGATCAAGTCGGGGGGCGCCGGGGGGTAACCCAACTAATGGCCATGGGTCAATTACCCACCCGGGGGATATGCAGGCTGGCCAACACCAATGGCAGGGCCGCCATTCCGGTTGCGACAGCAAGTCGCGGGAGCGTAACCCCGGCGATTTTGGCACTTTTGGCTTCCGGCTCCGGATGCCGGCTGGCATCGTCAGCTGCCAGATCGACGATTAGCCCAACAACCGCCAGGGGTTCGAAAGCAATTCGCCGAATGCCGAGCCCATGGATCTCGATCATGCCGCCGAGCGACTCTGCCGGGCGAACCAGCAGGCGTCCCGAAAAGCTTTCGACGTAGGCGCGGTCATCCGCGACCAGCCGCGCGAAGGGCAACATGCCTTTTGCAGCTGCCGCCAAGATATTCCAAACCAGCCGTGATTTGCCGGCGCCGGACGGACCGCGGATGAGCGCAGCCTTGGCGCCAACGAGCACGGCAGAGGCATGGATTGTGGAATCGTTTGCCGCCATTACGTCGCCGGCAAGCGCACCACGAAGCGAGCGCCAAGCACGCGCAGCTCGTCACCGGGGCCGGCGACAACGGTGCGGTTCTCGACCCGAATGGTGCCGCCGTGAGCTTCGATAATTTGCTTGGAGATCGAGAGGCCGAGGCCCGAATTCTGACCGAAGCCCTGTTCCGGACGGTCGGTGTAGAAGCGCTCGAAAATTTTATCGAGTGCATCCGGCTGGATGCCGGGGCCATCATCGTCGACCGCGATTTCGACATCGTTTCTGAGCCGGCGGCAGGTGATGCGCACAGTGCCGCCTGGCGGTGAAAATGACCGTGCATTGTCGATCAGATTGCTGACGACCTGACCGAGCCGCGAGTCGTGGCCGGGCACCTTGAAGTTGGACTGTGGAGCGCCTTCGAACGCCAGCGTCACGCTGACGTCGTCGCTACGAATTTCGTTGGCGGCTTTCACGATCGCGTCGAGCAACTTGGAGAGATCGACAGGTGCGGCTTCCTGCCGCTGCAGCTCAGCGTCGAGCCGGCTGGCGTCGGAAATGTCTGAGATGAGACGGTCAAGCCGCTTCACGTCGTGTTCGATAACCGCGAGCAGCCGCTGGCGGCTTTGCTCGGTCTTAGCCACCGGAAGTGTTTCCACCGCGGAGCGCAAAGAGGTGAGAGGATTGCGCAGCTCGTGTGCGACATCGGCGGCGAAGCTCTCGATCGCTTCGATGCGCGTGTAGAGCGCATTGGTCATATCGCGCAACGCGCCCGACAAATCACCGATTTCATCGCGCCGTCGGGTAAAATCGGGGATTTCGACGCGCATACGAATCCGCCGGCGGACGCGCTCCGCGCCGTCGGCGAGCCGTCGCACCGGACCGGCGATGGTGCCGGCGAGCAGCATCGAGAGAACCACCATGACACCGGCGGCCACGAAAAATACTTTTACGATGGCAAGCCGTTCGGCTTCCACCATATCGTCGATATCCGCACCTTGTGTCGACAGCATCAGTGCGCCGCGCACTGCACGGAAGCGCTGGACCGGCACCGCGACTGAAACAATCACCTCGCCGCGATCATTAACCCGAACCATGCTGGCGTGCAGGCCGTTGAGTGCTTGTGCAACCTCGGAATAGCCTTTGCCGTTTTCAGGACCGAGTTCGTTGTAAAGCGGTAAGTCGCCACGTCCGAACCATCGGCGCATCGCGATAAATGCGCGCTCCATAAGGCCGGGCTTTTCCGCATTCGGTGGCGGCAAGTCGAAGCGCAGCACGTCGCCGCGACCGTAGAGGTTGCGGCTGTCGAGAATAAGGACGCCGTCGCGATCGTAGATGCGCGCGCGTGTTTTCGTCGGCGAGACGAGGCGGCGCAACAAGGGTGCGACGCGCTCGGGATTGATTGGAAATTCAATGCCAGAGAGCGTATCGTCGGACGGCCCGTAACTTTCGCCCGCTTGCAACTCGAGCAGGCGCTCGGGATCGATCGTAATGGAATCGGTTTCCACGGTGGCTGACGCCGCGATCGCGCCAGCGATGATTTCACTTTGCGTCAGCAGGCTCTGCACGCGCGCGTCGATCAAGCCTGCCCGGAATTGCGACAGGTAAAGTACGCCTGTGACCAGCGCGACCAGGCCAGCAAGATTAAGGAAGACAATGCGTCTGGTGAGACTGGAGAAGCTTTGCGCGACGAACAGATGCCAGACCGAGCGCGCCACGCGCCGCACGGCGCCGGACTGCTTGGACTCAAGGCGCGGAGCCTCCTCGCCGGATCGTTCGGCGTCGGCTTTCTGCGCCATGATTTCCGCAGTTCGATCAAGCACGTCGTTCAATCCAGCCGGGTGGAGACGAAGGTCTTAGGTTGACCTCGACATTTTACCGCAAGCCGCGACGCTTCGTCAGGCCGGCCAATGGCCTGTAACATTAAGAATTCGTCATTCCTTAAAGCGATAGCCGACGCCATAAAGCGTCTCGATCATCTCAAAATCGTCGTCAACGACCTTGAACTTCTTGCGTAGCCGTTTGATGTGGCTGTCGATAGTGCGATCGTCCACGTAAACCTGGTCGTCGTAGGCCGCGTCCATCAGTGCATTGCGACTTTTCACAACACCGGGGCGGGTGGCAAGCGCCTGCAGGATGAGGAATTCAGTAACCGTGAGGGTGACCGGTTCATTTTTCCAAGTGCAGGTATGCCGCTCGGGATCCATGCGAAGCAGGCCGCGCTCGAGCACCTTGGTGGAATCGGGCTCCTTGGGCGCCAGTCCGTCTTTCGGGCTGGCGCGGCGCAGCACCGCTTTCACGCGCTCGACCAGGAGCCGCTGCGAGAACGGTTTGCGAATGAAATCGTCGGCTCCCATCTTGAGGCCGAACATTTCGTCGATCTCCTCGTCTTTCGAGGTGAGGAAGATCACAGGAATGTCGGACTTCTGGCGCAAGCGCCTGAGCGTCTCCATGCCATCCATACGCGGCATCTTGATGTCGAGGATCGCGAGATCTGGCGGCGACGTTTTGAAACCGTCAAGCGCCGAGGCGCCATCGGTATACGTCATGATGCGATACCCCTCGGCTTCGAGAGCCATCGATACGGAGGTCAGGATATTGCGGTCGTCGTCGACGAGAGCGATTGTCGGCATGGAGCCCCTCTTGCGTGACGTCCCGCGCGTTTTGAACCCCACAAACGGGGTCTGAAATGTGGCCTCTTTGCAACAACTATGTGATTCGGTAGCGAATTCAACCCCAAGGCCCGAAATCTCGTGGCTTTGGGACCGGCATCGTTAACGTGTGAGCCACCTGCAATGTCATCCGACGGCGCCTTCAATGCTCGCCTGGCGGCCAAGAAGCTGCTGCGCGAAGGGCGTTCGGGCGCTTTGGCGACATTGGCCCCCGGCTCGGGCGACCCTTACTGCTCGCTGGTCAACGTGGCCACCGCGATCGACGGCGCCCCGTTGTTTCTGCTGTCGACTTTGGCTCTTCACACCAAAAACATCACGGCGGACGCGCGAATTTCGCTGATGCTGGATGAACGCAAGGAGGGCGATCCCCTGCAGGGCGCGCGCGTCATGCTGATGGGAACGTGCTCGCAATGCTCGAAGAAGCCCGGTTCCTCGGTCCCGAGCGCCTATCTACGGCGCCATTCGGACGCTGAGATGTTCGCGAACTTCGCCGATTTCGCCTTCTACCGGATGGAGATCGCGCGCGTGCATCTCGTCGCCGGTTTCGGCCGTATCGTCGATCTCAAGCCACAAGACGTCCTGACCGACATATCCGACGCTCAGGACCTCATCGACTCCGAGGCCGATGCGATCTCGCACATGAATGTTGACCACGCCGATGCCTGCCGGCTCTACGCGACGAGGCTGTTGGGCGCACCCGACGGCGAATGGCGTTGCGTCGGGATCGATCCGGACGGCCTCGAATTGCAGAACGGACGCCAGGCCTTGCGGCTGCCGTTCCCGCAGCGCGTCAATGCGCCTGGACCATTGCGTGCGATCCTCAAGCAACTCGCCGAGCAAGCACGGGCGCGTTGAGCGGGCCGCGGCCCACGTTTTGCCGCGGCCGCTGCATGCGTGGGCATCTCCATTGTCGCCAAGATCTTCGTCGCCAAGATCTTCGTCGCCAAGATCTTCCCGATGAGTCAGACTGCGCTCAACGATAAAAGTCCGGGAGCGAAACAATGCGTAAAATCCTGTTTTCGATTGTGTTGAGCGCCGCTACGGTTTCCGCCATGACTCCGACATTGACTCCGACATTCGCCGGCGAGCCGATTGCTTTGCGTGACATGGGCTCGTTTCATATCGGCGGGCGCGTCGTCGAAATTTCAGGCAAGCCGATCAAGGAACTCGTGCTCGGCGCCGGCGGCGTTCCGGCCAAGATCGATCCGAACGGGCTCTATCAGGTCGAGCAGATGTACGTGCAGTACTTCCTGCCGCAGAATCGCAAGGGAAAATATCCGCTGCTGATGTGGCATGGCGGCGGTCTCACCGGCGCCACTTATGAGAGCACGCCTGATGGCCGCGAGGGCTGGCTCAACATGTTCATCCGCAAGGGCTGGGACGTTTACAATTCCGACGCCGTCGAGCGCGGCCGCTCCGGCTTTGCGCCTCCCGATGTGTGGAACAGCGAGCCGAATTTTCTGACCACGGCCAATCCGTTCGAGCGCTTTCGCATCGGGCAGGGAGCGGGGTCATGGAATGCGGACCCCGCAAAGATGAAAGTGAACGTCGGCAGCCAATTCCCGGTCGAGGCCTACGACAATTTCACCAAGCAGATCGTTCCGCGCTGGACCAATACCGACGCGGCGATCGTTGCCGCCTACACCGCGCTGGTCGATAAAATCTGCCCCTGTGTTCTTTTGTTTCACAGCCAGGCCGGCGGTTTCGGCTTCACCGTGGCGCAGGCGCGGCCCGACAAGATCAAGGCCATTGTCGCGGTCGAGCCGGCGGTCGCCGGCGACAAGGCGCAGGCCGGCAAACTCAAAGACATCCCGACTTTGGTCGTCTACGGCGACTACATCCCGCTCGACAGCCGCTGGCCGAAAATGCGGGAGCTCGGCCTCGACTATGCGGAGGCGGTCCGCGCCGCAGGCGGAAAAGTGGATGTGGTCAATCTGCCCGAGGCCGGGATCAAGGGTAATTCCCACATGATGATGATGGACAAAAACAACGGCCAGATTGCCGACCTGATTCAGAAATGGCTCGCAGACAAAGGTTTGGTCGAGTGAGTCTGCTGGCAATTGCCGGCTGAGTGCACCGACGAATTTCTGCTATTGGGGCACAGCAGACATCGCGCTGACCCATCGAAATGTCTGCTCATGACCCAAAGCGGACATTGGGCCTCATCACCACACTGAGGGATGAGACACACCTCATTATGGCCCGGCTGGAGACGAGGTCCCTGTCGCGCTGCCAGGGGCGGACTCTGGCTTGAAAGTCAGCTGCTTGAGGATGTCGATTGGCGGGCTGTCACTGCTCTTCGCAATGAAGTCCTGTCTGATGCCATTGAGAATCTTTTGTATGTCGTTCGTCGTAACCTTGTCGTCGTCGAAAAATAGGCGGTCCTTGAGATATTGAAGCAGCCGCTTGGGCGGCTTGGGATTGCGCAATTCCCTGCCGACAATTCTGCCGGCGATTGCAGAGCCTGCGCCAAGATCGGGCGGTTCATCCTTTTTTAGTTGTGCAATGTCGTCGTGTTTTAGCGGCTCCAATTGTTGAGGCATCTGCATCGCCCATATTAGTTTCTCGAATTCCAACATCGCTGCCTGGCGCGCATCGATGCTCTGTCCATCTTGTGTCTGCTGTTGTCCTGTACGCTGCAATGCCGCATACATCTGGCTCAACAATTCGAAACAGTCCGGCCGCAAGATCGGTTCATTTTGCGCGATGCTGCGAAACATATCGGCATCGGCGGCGGCTTGACCGAGATACATTTCGACATTGCGCAGTGTGAATTGTGCAAGCG
>DATFVF010000021.1:0-3697 GCA_035260465.1 Pseudolabrys sp.
CGGCTTTGAGCTGACCGATCAAGCGGGCGCGAGCCGGGAGATACTGTCTCGCGCCGCCTTGATGACCTCTGGCACCGCAGCGTCGTTGCCGGGCGCCATGATGTGGACGCCGGTGACATACGGCACGTCTGTCAATTCCCGCACCATATCGATGCAGATGCGACGGCCTTCCGCCGCTGGATCGCTCGCGCGCTCCATACGATCAATGAGTGCGTCTGGAATGACCGCACCGAACAATTTTTCCTTTATCCAACGCGCCGATTTGGCGGAGCGCAGCGGCACGACGCCGATCAAGAATGATAGCTTGCCGGCCATGCCCAGTTCGGCCAGCCGCGCCATGTAGCGGCGTGCCACGCCGGCATCCATACAGAATTGGGTTTGCACAAACTGCGCCCCGGCGTCGATCTTGGCTTGCAGGCTGGCGGGCTTCCATCCCGGGGGCGGATCGACTGGATTGTCAGCGCTACCGAGAAAAAAATCGGCGCGGCCGCCGATCTTTCGGCCCGTCGGCAACTCACCGTTGTCGCGCATCTTTCGCGCGGTATCGAGTAAGGATCGCGGATCGAGATCGAAGACGGCCTTGGCATCGGGTTGATCGCCGGCACTCGGGTCGTCGCCACGGAGCATTAACAGGTTGCGAATACCCGAAGCCGCGGCGCTCAGGAGGTCGCTCTGCAAGGCGATGCGATTGCGGTCGCGGCACGTGAGTTGAAGAACCGGCTCAATGCCCTGCTCCACGAGTATCGCAGCTGCGGTCACCGCGCCGAGATGCGGCCGCGCGCCCGCACCATCGGTGATGTTGACCGCATCGGCGAGCCCCTTCAGCGGCAGCGCCTTGGCAAGCAATTCGCCCCGATCGGCCGACACCGGTGGCGTTACTTCCGCCGTGATCACAAAGCGCTTGGCGCGCAGCTTGTCTTGCAGGGTCGCTGGCATCTAACCCAAGTCGCAAAATCCAGTAGACGTTGCAAGGGCAACAATGGGAAAAACGGTGGCGGCGGCGATACCGCGCAACGTTGCAGGTCACGATGTTTCAGCTGGCGAAATCACTCGACGACGCGGTCGCGCCAATCGGTAACGGCTGTCTGTTGGTGGTGCCACGCGAGGTTTCCGGCGTGCCTATGGCGGCAACGCGCGCGCTGATCAACCGTGGTGTGAAACGGCTGCATCTGGTGGCGTTGCCGACCTCGAGCCTGCAAGCCGATCTGCTCATCGGCGCCGGCTGCATCGAAACACTCGAGACAAGTGCGGTCAGCCTCGGCGAATTCGGCCCGGCGCCGCGCTTCACCGCCGCCGTAACGTCAGGCGCGATCAAAATGAAGGACGCCACCTGCCCGGCGCTGCACGCCGCCTTGCAGGCATCGGAAAAAGGCGTGCCATTCATGCCGTTGCGCGGGCTTATCGGTTCGGACGTCCTCAAATACCGCGACGACTGGAAAGTGATCGAGAGCCCTTTCGCGAATGGCGATCCGATCGTCCTGCTGCCGGCCATAAAGCCGGACGTGGCGCTGATCCACGCGCCCATGGCGGACCGGCATGGAAACGTCTGGATCGGGCGTCAGCGCGAGCTGGCGACCATGGCGCACGCCGCAGTGAAAACAATTGCGACCGTGGAAAAGATGCACGACGGCAATCTGCTCGACGATCCTATGCTCGCCGCCGGCACACTCCCGGCGTTCTATATCGAAAGTGTCGCGCTCGCGGAGCGCGGCGCCTGGCCGCTGGGATTGCCGGATTTCTACGCAGCCGATGACGATCACCTTGCGGAATATGCCCGCATGGCGGCAACGCCGGAGGGTTTTGCCGAATATCTCAAACGGTATGTGTATGAACGCCGCCCCGGGTGACCATTTCCGTGACGAGGAGCTGCTCGCCGACGTTATCGCGCGATTGATCGGCGACGTCCGCCATGTGGCGGTCGGCAATGCCTCACCCATTCCGGCAACTGCGGCGCTGCTCGCACGCGAGCGCGGCAACGGAAGGCCTTACGTTTCACTGCTGCAAAGCCGGAAGCACAATTTTTTCACGGACGGAGCGCGCGAGCTATTCGATTGCGCGGGCCAGGGCCGCATTGACGTGTTTTTTCTGTCTGGCGGACAAATCGACGGACAGGGCAACGTCAACCTCGTGAGCATCGGCGACTACGAGCATCCCAAAGTCCGCTTCCCCGGCTCGTTTGGCTCGGCCTATCTCTACTACGTGGTGCCGAAAGTGATCCTGTTCCGCACCGAGCATTCTCGCCGAACGCTGGTACCCAAGGTCGATTTCATCAGCGCGCCGGGCGTGAGCGAAACCAATGTCTATCGCCCCGGCGGACCGATTGCGCTGGTGACAAATCGCTGCCTTTTTAACTTCGCAGATGGGCACTTTACCCTGGCAAGTGTGCACCCCGGCCACACGGTCGAAGAAGTCTTGGAAAACACCGGCTTCGACTTCGAAAGACCCGGTTCGGTGCCGGAAACGCCGGCGCCCACACCTGAGACGCTGAAACGCATGCGCGAGGTGGTCGCGCCCCAACTGGCCGAGGTCTACCCGCAATTCGCAGCGCAGGTGTTCGGAGTCGGTCAAGCCGCTTTCGTACGCTGAAAAATCACGCCCTTTCAGTCGTTTCGCGCGTGGGCTAGTCTCCCGCCCGCGCGGCCAACCGGCCGCGGCACATCATAAGAAACGGAAGGATTACGTCCGGTGAGAACGGTTGAAGCCGCGGTGATTGGCGTTGGTTGGGTCGGGGGAACGCGCGCGGAAACGCTCGCGCGCACAGCACTCGTGGACAAATTGCACTTGTGCGAAATCAAGCCCGACCGTTTGGCCGAAGTGAAAGTGCTTTACAAACCCGCAACCGCGACACTCGACTACAACGACATCATCAAAAATCCGAACATCTCAGTGGTCTATATTTCGACCACGCCGGAATCGAACCACTACCCGATCTGCCGCGATTGCCTGAAGTCCGGCAAAAACGTCATGCTTGAGAAGCCGATCGCGTTGGAATTGTGGGAAGCGGACGAACTCATCCAGCTCGCCAAGCGCAACAATCTGAAATTCACGATCGGATATTCTCAGCGATTTAACCCCAAGATCGCCTACGCAAAAAAGAAGATAGTCGATGGCACGCTTGGCAAAGTTGTATCCGTACTGGTCAGCCGCCATCTTTCGCGCAGCCTGGGCAAGAAGATCGCTAGCCGCGTGCGGCTTTCTCCCGTTGTTATGGAATCGACGCACGACCTCGATTTCGTGCTTTGGTTACTCGAGCCGGCCAAACCCGTACGCGTCTATTCGCAGGGCGCCTATGGCTACATGCAGCCAATCAACGGTTCGCATGACGTGATGTTCACAACAGTCACCATGGACAATGGAGTGGCGGTGATGATCGGCGGCGGATGGAACCTGCCGCCAAGCTATCCCAACTATTGCGCCACCTGGATTGAGATCACCGGCACCGACGGTTCGCTGTTTCTCGATGACAGCCAGCGCGACAATTGGCTCAACACCGAAAAACGTGGCCAGGAATTTCCCATGTCGACCATGCCGGGGGAATGGGTCGACAACGTATTCGCCGGAGGCATGGGGCCGGAAACGATCCATTTCCTGGAAGCCTGCATCCGAGACACGCCAGTGATGGTCACTCCGGAGAGCGCACGGCGTGTGATGGAAACCTACAGCGCCGCTGACCTTTCGGCCGACCGCAACGAGCCGG
>DATFVF010000022.1:0-20852 GCA_035260465.1 Pseudolabrys sp.
ATCAATGCTGGGCGTGACGGCCAACGCGTAGTCGAGCGCACGTTCAGTAAGCACCCAAAAATCCGTGTAATGCCCCGCGAGCGTGAGTGTCCAGCTATATTCAAGTTGCTTGGTCCGCCAGATTGCCGAGATGCGGTCTGCGTCGCGCCCGACCTGATGGCGGTGGCGGGCAATTGCGGCATTCACATCAAAGAGCGTGCCATACGCGTCGAAGGCGTAAATCGTCGACATGGTATCCTCCGGGCTGGCTTTGAGTATGATCTTTCCGAAATCCGTTGCCCACTTTTCGGGGTCATTGCGCTATGGTTGCAAAGCTTGGTGGCCGGCGCAAAGCCAAAGAGGCGCTGCCACAATCGGGAGTGGTGAATGGCGTCGGGACAAGACTGGTCAAAAACTTGGACTTATTACGAGGGCGATTGGCGCGAGGGCAATACCCCCATTATGGGCGTGCGCGACCACGCCACATGGCTGTGCTCTTCGGTTTTCGATGGAGCGCGCACCTTTGAGGGCGTCTCGCCCGACCTCGACCTCCATTGCGCGCGAGTAAATGCCTCAGCGGAAACAATGCATCTCAAGCCAAAGGTTTCGGCCGAAACCTGGATCGGGCTCACTCGCGATGGGATAAGGCGGTTCGAAAAAGACGCCGCACTTTACATTCGTCCGATGTACTGGGCTGAGCGGAGTGGCACGCTGCTGGTCGCCCCCGATCCCGAGTCGACCAAATGGTGCCTGAGCCTTTACGAGGCGCCGATGCGTAGCCCGGAAGGTTTTTCTATTACGCTATCGCCGTATCGCAAGCCGAGCATGGAATGCATGCCGATCGACGCCAAGGCAGGTTGCCTTTACCCCAATAACGCGCGTGCGCTGCTTGAGGCGAATTCGCGCGGTTTCGGCAATTGCGTGGTACTCGACTTGCTCGGCAACGTGGCGGAACTTGCTACCGCCAATTTATTTATCGGCAAAGAAGGAGCGGTGTTCACGCCGGCACCGAACGGCACATTTCTTAACGGCATCACTCGCCAGCGCGTCGTTAAATTGCTGCGCGACGCCGGTGTGAGCGTGATTGAGACGACGCTAAGCTACCGCGATGTGCAGAACGCTGACGAGATTTTTTCCTCGGGCAACTATTCCAAAGTCATGCCGGTGAATCGCATCGACGATCGTTCGTTACAGCCCGGCCCGCTTTATCGTAAGACACGCGAACTTTATTGGGGCTATGCGCATGGCTGATCGTACGTCCCCCGTCGCCATCATTGGTCTCGGGCTAATGGGTGAGGTTTATGCCGAACGTCTGATCGCTGCAAAAATTCCGGTGACTGGCTTTGATATCGATTCCGCCAGGGGCACACAGCTTGCGAAGATTGGTGGTCGTCCAGTGGTCTCGATTGCGGAATTGGCCAAACCCGCACGCTGCATCATCGTTGCGGTATTCAATACCGAGCAGGTCGAAGATGTGATCGAAAATCATCTATTGCCGGCGCTGGGCGATGGTTCCGGCAAGATCGTCCTTTGCATGAGTACGTGCGATCCCGACCGCGTGACGGTGCTGGCCAAACGTCTCGTCCCGCGCGGCATCCGCTATCTGGATGTGCCGGTATCGGGAACGAGCGACCAGGTGCGCCGTGGCGATGGTGTGGCGCTGATTGGCGGCGAAATCGGGATCGCCGACGAAGTGAAGGACGTTTTGGATGCGCTATTCGTGCGCAGCTTTCATGTCGGCAATGTGGGCGATGGCGGGCGCGCCAAACTGGCGGTAAATTTAATCCTTGGCCTCAACCGTCTTGCGCTGGCCGAGGGGCTGGTCTTTGCCGAGCGGCTCGGACTCGATCCTGCCGCCTTTCTCGATGTCGCGCGTGGCTCCGCGTCCTATTCGCAGGTGATGGAAACGAAGGGCGCGAAAATGGTCAATGGCGATTTTTCGCCGGAAGGCCGGGTCAAGCAGACGTTAAAAGACGCTCATCTGATCCTCGATCAGGCAAGCGCCGTCGGACAGAAACTTTCTATGCTCGAGGTGCATGCTGACGTGCTGGAGGCGTGCGTGCGTGCAGGTGAAGCCGATCTCGATAACAGCGCGATCATCAAGGAAGTCCGTCGCCGAGGTACGAGTACATAAAGCTGCACGGAATCGCAGGGTGGGAGGAACAAGGGGATGAAGAAGCTGTTGTTTGCGGGCGCCTTGATGCTCGCTGTAAATCAGGCCACTTCCGCTTTCGCGCAAGAATGGCCGCAGAGACCAATTCGCATCATCGTCTCGTTCGGGCCAGGCGGTGGAGCCGATATCATCGGTCGAATCCTGGCGGACTCAATGCAGGCCAAGCTCGGCAAGGCGGTCATCATCGAGAACAAGCCTGGCGCCGGCGGCATCATCGGCAATGAAGTCGTCGCGAATGCGGAGCCCGATGGCTATACGCTCGGCATCATGACCGCCGGTCAGATTATTGCAGCGGTTACCAGGAAAAATATGCGTTACGATACGCTGACCGCGTTCGCTCCGGTTGGCCAGATTGCGACCGCCAGCTTGTTGATCGTCACGCGTCCGGACTTTCCCGCTAACAATGTGAAGGAACTGGTCGAGGCCGCAAAAGCCGACCCGGGCAAGATTGTCTTCGCGAGCCCCGGATTCGCCGCCACGCAGCATTTTGCCGGTGAAATGTTCAAGCAGACCGCAAAGGTGAATTTGCTACACGTTCCGTTCAAGACTTCGCCCGAAGCCATTAACGCGACTCTCGGCAAACATGCCGATGTGCTGTTCGACACGGTGTCGGCACTGATAGGACAGGTGCAATCCGGTCAACTAAAGGCGCTCGCAGTGACCGGCAAGGATCGCTTTCCCGCGGTACCGGATGTTCCGGCTGCGGCTGAATCCGGAGTTCTTCCGGGCTACGACGTGACGACCTGGTACGGCCTGTTCGCGCCGCGTGGCACACCGGCACCGGTGATCGTGAAGCTGAACAAGACGATCAACGAAAGCCTGGCAGATGAGAGTGTACGCCAGCGCATGGCCGCGGCCGGCGTCGTGGTCAAGACGTCCACACCGCTGGCGTTCGGAGATTTCATGGCAAGCGAATACCAGCGGTGGGATGCGGTGCGCGAAGCCGCCGGGATCCCGCAGCAGTAGTGAATCAGCCGCGCGATACGTTGATTGGACGATTTTCCGCCATCGAACGAATGATCGCTTCAAATGCGCCGGCTACATCGAGCATTTCGGCGGTAGAGACTGGAAACGGCTTGCCAGTCTCGATGGTATCGCCGAACGCTTCCAACAGCACCCCGAGCGAGTCGACCGCCGGATAAATTTGGGTCACCGGCTGCTCGCCGACTTTGGCAACGGTGAGCGTCGTTTCCTCACGCGCTTCCGCCCAGCCTTTCGTGCCGAACACCATGATGCGCCAATACATCGGTGCTGCGCGCACCGTCGCAAGCACTCCGGTAGCGCCGGTCGAAAATTGCATCAGCGCTGCGGCCGCATCGCGTGGATCAGGTGGTGCCTTTCGCGAGTGGACGCGGGCGTCGACAGTTTGGATCGGCCCAACGAGACTGACGAAAGCGTCAATCACGTGCAGCCCCGCGCCAGTCATACCGCCGCCCGGGGATTCGCGCGGGTCGTCGCGCCAGCCGCCCTTCACGCGCGCCGAATGCTCGTTGGTGAAATTTCCCTCGATATGCAGGACCTCGCCGATGACGCCGTCAGCCACCACACGTTTGAGCTCGCGCATGGAGGAAAAACATCGCTTGTTGTTTCCGAGAGCGAAGGGTACGCCGGCTTGTTTCGTGGCGATGACCGCGCGCTCCGCTGCTGCGCGCGTGAGAGCGAGTGGCTTTTCACACCACACCGGCTTGCCCGCCGCCGCTACGGCGGAAATCTGCGCGACATGCAGGGAATGTGGCGTTGCAAGAAATACAGCCTGAACGCGAGGGTCGGCGATCGTGTCCTCGAGTTCGGTGGACAATTCGAAGCCTTTGGCCGCTGCAAAGTCGCGGACGAGGTCCGGCTCCTTGCTCACCCCACGAATAAAGCGCAGCCGCTTGCTTTTCCCCTGCACGGATTCGACGATATTTTTTCCCCATCGGCCAAGGCCGATCACGGCGGCATCGATCATTGATGGAAGTCCTCAGGCTGGTGGGGAAAATATGTCATAAGTCATTTTAGATGGGCGATCTTGCGAACGGCAACCGGGAAAGGAAGCGAGCAATGGATGAAAAACAACTTCACGACCGCGGCTTGAAGCTGCGCGTCGACATGTTCGGGCGAGAGGCGGTGGACAAGCGTATGAATGCGTTCGGTGATTTCGGAAAACCGCTCCAACACATCATCAACGCTTATGCTTACGGGGATGTGTGGCAGCGGTCCGCATTGCCGCCTGGAGTAAAATCCCTCGTCATGGTTGCGATGATGGCCGCCGCCGGGCATCAGAATGAACTGCGCGTACACCTTAAAGGAGCACTGAAGAATGGCTGCACAGCTGAACAGATTCAGGAAGTCCTTCTGTTGTTGACAATGTATTGCGGGATCCCCGCCGCCAATGAAGCGCATCGCATCGCCACCGAAGTCCTGCGGGAGCAGGAGGCCCGATGAAACTAGCCTCTTACGGTGGCGGTTCGGTGAGCAATTTTGGCACCGGGCGGCCGCGGATATCATAGACGCGCGCGTAGTCGACGCCCTCGCGGTTAATCTCGACCAGTACGCGCGCGGTCAGATCGCGGCAATAATACGTGCCGAGCATCATCGCGAAGTCGGCGCGCTTACGGTCCCAGGTTGTCTCGAATTCCGGACCTAAAGCGACTTCTGCCGGACGTTGCGGGCCGCAAATTTCGATCGTCCAACGTCGGCCGGCGGGCGGCTTGAGATGCATATCTGCGAGTTTTGCGCGCAGGGCCTCTCCGGCTTGTTTGAATGCAAGGCCCCAGTAGTCGAGCATGTAGTTGTCGCGAGCCATGCGGACGCCGCCGGAAGCCCAATTAAAGGTGGTGTATTGATAAGGATGCAGCCGAACCATGTCGCTTATCGGCAGTGCAACACCACCGACGAAAGCGGCCACGAATGCCGCAGTGGCCAGCGTGCCTAAAGCGCGCACCCGTTCGAAAATCCACGCGCCGCCGAGGCCGCCAAGGACAGCGAAGGGCGGGACAACAAACACGAAATGCCGTAGCCCGTTGTACAGCGCCGGATGAGCGAGCATTGCCAACATGACTGGAAAAATCGCGGCGAGAACCAGTAAGACGTAGGCAGCGCGACGGTTAAGTGGCACTTGCCGCAGCGCGGCTCTGATCAGCGCGCCCGCTATTCCGCCAATCCCGAGCGCTAACATTGCTTCCGGCAGTTTAAGCGCGAAAAGACGCGGGAGATAGCCTGCCGGCATTTGCGTCACGGCGATTAGCTGACCGGCGTAGAGTTCTCGCCACGGTTTCTCAAAAAAGGTGTCGAAATATTCGGCGGCCCGCATCGGATTGAGCGGCGCGAGAATCGACCATGGCCACAAAAGCCCCATGATCAGATAGCCGAGCGCCAGCGCCGGCAGCAGACGCCAAATGAATTCGCCAACCCGTGATGCCGTCGAGCGAATGCCGAGCGTGCGTGTTTCGACAACCACGATAAGGAGCAACGCGGCCACGGCGTAGGGTGCGGCGATGCCGGCGAGAACGCGTGAACCGAAAGCAAGACCAGCGCCAATGCCTGCGAGAGCGACCGTGCGCGGATTTGGCTGCGGATATTCTTCGAACGCACGAACCATGCCGAGCAGCAACACGGCCATAGCTGTCGCGAACGGCGTGTCCTTCGCGTTTATGAACATATGGCCGTAGTAAAGCGGACAGGCCGCGAGCAAGACGAGTGCGATCAGTCCGGCGATCGGTCCGCCGAGACGGCGAGCGATACGCCACGTCGCGATTAGACCGATAATGCCGACGGCGGCGCCAACCAACCGCCGCGTTTCGAACAAACCGAATGGCAATACCTTGGCGGCAAGCGCCGCCAACATGTCGAAACCGCCGCCATATTTATAGAGATTGACGAATGAGAGTGCGCGGTCGTCTCTAAAGCCCGAACTGTAAAGCGCGAGCAGCAGGTCACCATATTGAGAGTGAGTGTAGTCGTCCCAACCGAGTCCGTAGTCGCGGAAAGTGATCCCCGCAATTGCGGCTACAATAACGAGTACGACAACGGAAAAGCGGTCGGCAGCAGCTGCTGCCGACCACTTGCCGAAAGGGGGCACAAAATGGGTCGAGACGTTCGAGATGTTTACTTGCTCGCAGCGCCGAATAATTCCTCGACGTAATCCCAGTTTACCAGGTGATCCAGGAAGGCTTTCAGATAATCAGGTCTGCGATTGCGATAGTCGATATAGTAGGAGTGCTCCCAAACGTCGCACCCCAGAATTGGCGTTGCGCCGTGGACTAGTGGATTTTCGCCATTCGGCGTTTTGCTGACGATCAATTTGCCGTCTTTTACCGCGAGCCAGGCCCACCCGGAGCCAAATTGGGTAACGCCGGCTTGCGCGAAATCCTCTTTCATCTTCGCAACGCCGCCAAGATCACTATCAATCTTTGCCTTCAGGTTGCCCGGAATCTTGTCGCCGCCGCCATTCGGCTTCATCCATTTCCAAAAATGGGTGTGATTGTAGTGCTGGCCGGCATTGTTGAAGAGGCCTGCATTCTTGCCAAAAGACCCTTTCACCACCTCCTCAAGAGATTTGCCTTCAAGCCCGCTGCCTTCCAAAAGCTTGTTGCCGTTGTCGACGTAGGCCTTGTGGTGCTTGTCGTGATGATATTCGAGCGTTTCGCGCGACATGTACGGCGCGAGCGCATCGTGCGCATACGGCAGGTCGGGCAACTTGAACGACATAATGTCCTCCTCGATCCACAAACGATGATTACGGGATAATCCGGTCTATACGTGAAACCTGCCCGTCCCGGGCGAGTTCCTCAGTCAAGTTAATTAGGCGGTGGCAACGCTTGGGGCAACGGCTGAAAAGTAAGGATAGAGCTGTGGATGCCTAAAAGCCTGCCTTATTACGGTTGACCGGCTTGATCGCATTCGCGGGGTATTTCACTTTTGCTGTTGCCGCCGACCTTCGAAAAAGCGAGAATTCGTCATTGCCAGAAGAATTTAGCCGATAAAGTTACGGCGAAAGTTGCTGGTTCAGAGAGGAACGAAAAAATATGCCGATTTTGTTGTTTGGCATAGGTGCTTTTGCCCTTTTTGCGGGGCTTGCGATGGTCGGGTTTGGTATTCCGATCAATGAATTCAGCTTTGGAAATACCCTCATCAGCGCGGGTACGACGGCAGTTGTCGGAGGCTTGATCATTATCGGGCTCGGAGTGCTAGCCGGGCAGCTACGGCGAGTTGCTGAGGCTCTCTCTGTTCAGTCGCCGGCCCGATTTGGGCAGCCGATGGAGGCGTTTGAAAATCCGGCCGGGGCCCGCAGCACCATCCCGCAGGGCCGCGTGCCGTTTCCTCCCAGACCCAAATCCGAGAGCGATCTGGCGTCTCATGTTGCCGCTGCTGGACCAGACGACGATCAGCCCGCCCAAACCTTCGTACCGACACTGCGTAACCCCGATGAACGGTCCGTAACGGTTGAGGACGATGTCTCGCTATCTCCGCATCAACCGGGCGCACCAGCTTCACCGGCCGCTGCCTCACCGTTTGGCAGCAACGGATCAGGCATCGGTGACAAGAGCCGCGAGTCGATGGCGGGCTGGCGTTCTCCGCCGCCGCCCGTGCTTTCTGGCCCGCCACCGCAAGCGCGACCGCTCCATACCGCCAATTTCGACGCCATGTGGCCGGCCGAAGGGAAATTGCCGAAGAGCCCTCCCGCAGGAGAATTCAAGCCGGAACCGAAGGTCGACTCGTCAGCGCGTGACGCCGGCGGAACTTCTCCCAAGCGTGCCGACCTCGAAGACCAAAAGCCGCGCGCAGTCGCCATTCTTAAATCCGGGGTCGTCGATGGTATGGGCTATACGCTGTATGTCGACGGTTCTATCGAAGCGGAATTGCCGCAAGGCACGTTGCATTTTGCGTCGATCAATGAATTGCGCAATCACCTAGGAAAAAGTTCTTAAAAATTACGGGCAAATAACGTTTTGTTCTTGGCGGTAATATTTAGCTTTTCTTTGTTGGAAGTCGTATTTAACCAATAACTGTCGCACGAGACAGCGATGTTTTTCTTGCGACAACTGAAAACTGATAGTATTTTTAAATATAGGATTCGACCTCGTTATTCGACATACTGTCGACGAATAGATTGACCTCTTTGTCTGAGGTCTTGTTTGCGGCTTGCCGGTTCAGCCCGCCGCTCGCCAGAAGAGCAGCTTCAATGAGCGACAACACAGCCAATGGAAATTTTATTGAGCTGACCGCGGAAATTGTTTCCGCATATGTGAGCAACAATACTGTGCCAGCCGGAGAAATTTCCGGTCTGATCAATCAGGTGCACGCCGCCCTGAGCAGGGTATCAGGAAAATCATCCGAAGGGCCGTCCGAGCCGCTTAAGCCGGCCGTTTCGGTGAAAAAATCTATTACGCCCGAGCACATCGTTTGCTTGGAAGACGGAAAGAAATTCAAATCGCTCAAGCGTCACCTGCGTACGCAGTACAACATGACGCCCGAGCAATACCGGGAAAAATGGGGATTGAGCACCGATTACCCCATGGTCGCGCCAAATTATGCCGCTGCTCGTTCGCAATTGGCCAAGCAAATGGGTTTGGGTCAGCAGCGACGGCGACGAGTTAAATAGCGAGCAGTGTGTTTTTCTTGGGATTTGCCTGAAACGGCACAGCGCTATTGTGTCTGGATAAAATTCCTAAAGCTGTGGATAAGTTTCGTCGTCTTCTGCGGGGCGGGTGGCGATATTCCTACGATCTCAATCCTTTAGTGAAATATAAGGCCATATTCCGCGAAATTTCCCTTTTGGCGACGATGTAGGTAAATAATCCTACAGGAGGTCGCCAATGACCCATATCGGATCCCAACACAGACGCCGTCGTCCGAAACGACAAGCACAACCCCCGGAGCTGCAACAGCTGCCTTTAGTCGATAGCTTTCGCGCCCAACATCTCGCGTTAGTGCAACGCGAGTTTGTCACAGAGTTTGGCCGTACCAAAGTTGTTTGCGACGAAGCCGAAAGTCCTCTGGCTTGGCTTGCAAGAAGGCGGGGCCGCGATGGCCGCGCGCTGATTGAAGCTCATCAGCTCCAGGCCGGCGAACGGCTGCGCGCCGATTTCACGCGCGCTCATCTTATGCCCCGTACGACATCCAATTGGACAAATCCGACTTCATCTCCTCGCGGCAATGGCGGCGGAAGCCCCGGCACATTTACTGAAACAATGATTGCTGCTCGCCAGCGCGTGCATCATGCGCTCGACGCCGTCGGTCCGGAATTTTCGGGCTTACTGCTCGACATTTGCTGTTTTCTTAAAGGCCTCGAAGATATCGAACGTGAGCGCGCGTGGCCGGCCCGCTCGGGTAAAGTGGTGCTGCAACTAGCCCTCGATCGGCTCGCTCGCCACTACGGCTATGCCTCAATTGCACGCGGGCCTGCACGCTCGCACGTGCGCACTTGGCTTGCGGATGATGCAGCTTTCAGCACGGATAGTTCTTGACTATGCCACGGCAGCCATAGCGGCCTTGGCCTCGGCGCGGATACGCTCGACCATTGAACGCAAACCATTCGAGCGTTGCGGTGTAAGATTTTCACGCAACCCTATGCGGTCGAAGAGTGCAAGGGCGTCCGTTGTCAGAATCTCGTGGGCGCTTTTGCCTGAGTAGAGAGCGAACAGGATGGCGATCAAGCCGCGCACGATGTGTGCATCGCTGTCGCCGTCGAACGTAAGGACAGGGCCTGCGGCTCCATTCGGCTTCACATGCGTGAGCAACCAAACCTGGCTGGCGCAACCCCGAACTTTATTGATGTCGGTGTGGGCACTATCCGGCAGCGGCTGCAACGTGCGTCCGAGCTCGATGACATAGCGATAGCGGTCGTCCCACTCATCGAGGAGCGTGAAATTTTCAACGATTTCGTCGATCGTAGCCATGGCTGTCATGATATATATGCCCGAGAATGGCAATGGCCAAAAAAGATCGCGGTTACGGGCAACCCCGCAAAAACGCTTATAAATCTGGTGTTCTAAACCGCGGGCCGGTCGCCGCGCGCTTCGCGCCTTGGCGGTAGCGGAACTGGCGTATGCCAGCCCGGAGCTATGTCGGCCGGAGTCAATGTGCCTTGGCCGGCGTCTGGGCCTGAAGGCTTGGCGTTGGCTTTTTCGTTCGACGCCGATTTCTCGCGTAGCTTGACGATGAAATCATAGAGTGTACGCGCGCCGGCTTCGGCTTTATGGCCAAGCGCGACAGCGACTTTTCCGCCGGTCATGCAGGCGTCGGGTTGCCGCTCGCAGAACCCACGCATATCCGAGACCGCAGCGCTCGCCAGTGTTACAGCTTGCGTGGCGTCGATTTGCGCTTCCGATGACGTTGATTTGGTGCCGCTTGGCAGCAGCACGCACACAACGCACAGCCAAAACGCCATTCGTAGAAGGAAGAACATGACCCTACCCGCAGCTGTCCCTGGCGACTTATTTGCCGCCTTTGAACTAAACCGTATCAGATAGGCCTGAAACTGTTGTTGGAAATGCACCGAGCTTTTTGGATAAAATCGACGAGATTTTTCTTCAATATTTAGAATTTCGCATTTGATGAAACTTTTAGACAAGTGCCGCGAGGCGCGGTTTCATGCGACTTTCGCCCGTGTCGACATGGTTACCGGAGCGGTAATAAATGGCCGTCAGCGCGCCGTCGCGGCGTCCAAGGAAACCTAATTTTCACCATGAGCCCCAAATAGCGGTCCGAACTTATTCGGATGCCGGCAGTAGCCAGCGATTGAGCTTCATTGGAGCTCCGCCTTAGTGTTCGCTTAAGCGGCTCTCCCTAAGGTCCGCAATGAAATAGGGGCGCGTCTGTTTCGACAAGACGTGAGACAGGGACCGTGAGTTATCTCACGCCAGTTTGGAATTATGTCGACACTTTGGTGCACCCCGCAGCTCAGCAGGATGCGATAACTGCGGCGCGCCACCGCGCCTTCATAGCACCGCGCTTGCTCGGCAGTTTTGTCGCGTTGGCGAGCTTTCCTGTCTATATCGCGGTTCGTGGCGTGCCGAGCGCGCTGGAAATTGGCGTGTTCTCCTGGCTCGCGGCCCCGATCCTGATCGTCTATTACCTTTCGCGCACCGGCCGCTACGAAAGTGCGCACGTCCTTTCGTCGCTGTCGCTCACCATCCTCGCGTCGGCGGTGGCGTTATGGACCGGCGGCATCGGGTCATTCGCTGCAATTTGGTTGGTGGTCGTGCCGTTGGAAGCGGCGCTCTCCGCTTCGCGCCGCGTGGTTGCAATAGCGGCATTTTTTGCCCTGAGTGCTGCTGCTGCGCTGTTCATCTTTGCCGCCACCGGGATGCTTCCCCATATCGAGACGACCGCAGAGGAACATAGCGCGCTGGCGGCAATCGGCGTCGTCTCGGCGATGCTATACGCCACCGGTCTTGCGCTCGGTGTAGAATCGTTCTCGCGCGCGAATTTATGGTTGTTGCGTTCCGAGGAAGAACGTTACCGCTTGCTCGCGGACAATGTATCCGACGTCGTGGTTCGTTTCGGCCGTGCCGGTTCCGTACTGTTCGCGTCCCCCACAGCTGAATCGCTCATGGGTGTGCAAGTAAAAGAGCTATTGGGCGATAGCCTTTTTGAGCGGGTCCATGTCGCCGATCGACCAGCCTATTTGGCGACGCTTGCAGACACCGCGAGTTTGAACGAGGAACGCTCACTGGCGTTTCGTGTCCGGCGTGGCGGCGGCCCACAATATGCGGGGCAGTTCGTATGGGTTGAAATGCTGTGCCGGCCTTTCGATTGTATCGACGATAAGCAAATTCAGGCGAATCGTAACGTGGTTGCCGTGCTGCGCGACATTAGCGAGCAAAAATTACAGGAACGCGCGATTGAGATCGCGCGATCGGAATCCGAGCGCGCCAGTGCTGCCAAGAGCCACTTCCTCGCGACGATGAGTCACGAGCTGCGTACTCCGCTCAACGCGATCATCGGCTTTTCCGAGATTATGACGAATGAATCGCTTGACGTTAACGCGGCTCGCTGGCGGGAATATGCACGTTTAATAAACGAGTCGGGTCGCCATCTGCTTTCGGTGGTCAATGGCATTCTCGATGTTTCCAAAATGGAGACGGGTAATTTTGAAGTGACGCCCGAGCCGTTCGCGCCGGCGCCGGCGATCGTAAGCTGCACGGATCTGCTCGCGCTAAAGGCGCAGGAATCCGGCGTTGAGCTCAAGATGCGTCTCGCTCTGAATCTTCCGGAATTAGCCGCCGACCGGCGCGCCTTCAACCAGATCCTCATCAATCTCATTTCCAATGCCATTAAATTCACGCCGCGTGGCGGCCGAGTCACAGTGAGCGCGTTAGGTGACGGTACAAAACTTGCCTTGACGGTTGAAGATACAGGCGTCGGCATCGGGGAGGCCGATCTCCCTCGTCTCGGCGAGCCATTTTTCCAAGCTCGCGCGTCTTATGACCGGCGTCATGACGGTTCGGGCTTAGGCCTTTCGATTGTGAAAGGCCTGGTGGGATTGCACGGTGGAGATGTCGAGATACGCAGTCGTCTGGGCGAGGGAACGCGGATCACGGTTCGCTTACCCATCGACTGCGAAAGCGCGCGGCCGGCAAGCGACCCGATCAAACTTTTCACAGAACGCAACCGGGCCCTTGGTGCGGCCATAAACGATCAGGTGAAGAAAAGTGCGTAGGCGAACGACTCGAAGGGAAATCGCGTTCGACGGTGCTGGCAGGCTCGCTACTGCGATCGGCAGTCATCCGCGTGAATTTGTAGGCGTCGTCATGGCGACGTTTGCCGTATTTGCAATTGTGCTCAATGCCTTGTTCTTGCAAAAGGGGCCACATCCGGCACCAATCTTTGCAACGAAGCCTCTTTTGCAACACGACGTGGTGGTGGCGCCGCCTGTCCGAGCGAACCCGCCTAACGCGGCGGGTGATTCGGGCATGCAGGTCCGCATCCAACTCATCGTCAATATTCAACGCGAGCTTGCCCGCAAAGGTTTTTATGATGGGCCAGCTGATGGCATTTGGGGTGCAAAAACCGATATCGCGGTCCGCGATTTCGTGCAGACGGCGGGAGTAAAAATCAGCGCGGAAGCGAGCGACGGTCTGCTGCGTGCCATAACCGCCTCCAACGCAAAAGCTCCGAATACGAGCACAGTGACAGATACGCCTTCGACCGATCCGATCGCCAAACTAATAGCTCCATCCAAGCGCGTAACCGCAGTGCAACGCGCACTTTCCGATTTTGGCTACGGTCAGATCAAGCCTACCGGCGTTTTCGACCCGGACACCCGCGCGGCAATCGAAAAATTCGAACGCGATCACAAGCTTCCTGTCACCGGGCAGCTGTCCGATCGAGTCGTGCGCGAGCTGGCTGCCATGACCGGCCGCCCGCTGGAGTGATTAGCGGCGTGGCGATCGCCCATGCTACTGAAGTAAATGCGACTGAAATCCGGGATATGGGTGTCGGCCTATCTGCGCCGCTGCAATGTCGAGGGCGTCTTTGCCGCAGTGCGCCGTCGTGGAGCTGACGAGGCGGGGGCGATCTTTATCAAGATCAACCGGCTCGATGGTACTGGCTTGCTCTATGGGCCGGCTCCGCAGACAGCATTTGACGAGGCACAACCAGCGGATCGCATGTTTACCGCGATTGCGGGCGGCGTGGCTCCAGCTGCGGACGCCGATATCGAAGCTCGGCTTGTGCGAGAAATTCGATTCGATCCGGACCTTTGGATCGTTGAAATCGAAGACCGTCCCGGTCGTAGTTTCTTGGACAACGTCTTGTCGTGAAGCAATCTAGTTTTTGCTGGTCTTGAATCGCAACCGGTCGCGTGCCGAAGTCGTACGCGAAGGTGCCGGTGTCGATAGCGGGCGTGCGCCAGAGCGTTCATCGTTCCAATAGACGGGCTGATGCCCGCCGCGCGTCCGCACGCCAGTCGTTCGCCAGATTGCAAGCATGCGTTCCGCTGTCGATGGATTTAGCTCTTCAAAAAGAGAAGTAAGTTCGTAGATTCGGTGGGCGGACTGCCCGATGACCGGATTTAAAAAGAGTAAAATGCGCTGGAACACTGCGGCTTTGATGCCGAGTGCTTTCGCGGCAACAACAATCGGCTCACCTGAATTGTCGCGAACGATGCGGTCGGCAAGCTTACGGCTAATCCCCAGCGCGCGCTCTAGGACGCGGCTGTATTCGCCGGCATTGCGCTGTAGCGCTGCATTTTCCAGCCGGCGGATCAGTTCGCTTGCGATCGGGATTGGACGACGGCTTGGCCCGATGGCTGTGACATCGAGATTGGCGAGAATGAGCCGGCGCTCTTCAGGAGATGCGAAAAAGAACAGGTCTGTCAGTTCGTTATTTTCGATCTCGTCTCCGGTTCGATCGTCTGTGGGGGATCGTGCCGCGCCGGTGAGTTTAAGGAGCACGGCACGCGGTGCGGCTGGATACGTCGATAGGATAGCCGTTACTGCACCGCGCGTTTGTTCATCGACCGCGTCAATTAATCCCAGCGCCAGCTCAACGTACTGGGTTTCCTCTTCTGCACCATGGGTGGGCTTCTGCACGTAAAGGTCGGTAAGCACGCGCAGCAAGGTCGGCCGGATATCGACGCCATCCCGGCACGCCAAGTCAACGAGACTGTCGAGGGAAACGCGCGCGGGAGGCTTCACCATACTGATACGCGACTGATACGTGGGGCCGATGCGGGATGGCCCACATTAATCGGGGCGCGTTAGCAGACCGTTAACCTTGCAAGTCCTTTAATTGCCAAAAGGCGCCGATCCGGCGGCCGAGGAGGTCACGAGCCGGGGCGGAAGGGGGACTGAAATGGGCGAGGTCATCCGATTTCCAGACGAGGTGAGCCCGCGCGGCGGCAAGTTCGTCGACGCCAATACCGAACCTGCGACAGTCATCATTCTTCCGGTCATCCGTATTGATCGCGATTCGGATGGATCGAACGGTTTTGAACCCGACACCGGGAACAACGCGGGTCGCCGCCGTCGTCGGCGCGCCGCGCGCTAAACACGACGAGCGCTGAATAATTGCAATGAAAATTCTACCGCAGCCGCGGACGCCAACCGAAGCTTGGCGAATGTTTGCGCTCGCGGCTTTGACATTTCTTGCCGGCTGCGCCAATGGCGATTTTGGTGAGATCAACCCAACACTGGTCACCGCTGGAATTCATGATTGGGTAGGCCGGAGTTCGCCCGCGTCGAATCCGATTCCTCCGTCGAAATTTGTATATACTGACGACGAGCGCGAGCTACGCGACCTTGCTTATCCGTTGATTGAACCGCCCTTTGACCGACAGCAATGGTATTCTGTCGCAGGCGAATATGGGCTGATCAAATATAATTTAGCGGACTACAGAAGATATTTTGACCGTCTGATGTCGGATAGTTACCGATCGTCGTCCGCACGCTATGCACAACTCATCGACGACATACGGAACGATACAACACGCTTGTCGCAGTTCTTCGAAACCGCGGGCCGCGTGATCGACATAGACCAGAAACGGGATAAAAGTCTGGCGTACGTAACGCTGAATAAAGCAGAGTGGGTCAACGCTAAACGCCGTATCAGGGAAAACGCACACGTCGTGGATATTGTGCGTCAAAGCCTGTCGGATCGAGTGGCATCATATCAATTTGCGCTTGAGCGTTTGGTCATTGTCACCCCGATGACACAAGCTGTCGACGCCGAGCGTCTGTTCAATCAACTGAAAATTCAGATTGCCAGATATCAGGTGCTTCCGCCGACGTGGAAACGAGAGCCGAGTCTCGCTTCATCCAATTAGGCAACTCACGTATCAGCGCGGTCGCGCCGGCTCGGTCTGCTGCACGCACTGAGAGGCGGCAATGGCGCCCTGCGCCGCTCGCATCAAACCTGGCTCGGGCGCCATCGCACGGATCGCGATAAGGCCGGTCACCGTGGGGGACTCCACGATCAGCCGGTCCGCGGCCGTGACTTCCTCGTCCTCCGGAACCTGGTCGTGCTGGGCGCTGGTCATGAGATCGAGTTCGATCACGCGCCGGCCCGCGGCTCGATCGTTGATGGCGTAGTAAGCCACGTCATAGCGCGTATAGAAGGAAACCGACGTGTAGGCCGGACTCACCGGAACGGTCAGCTTGAGCGGGCCTTTGGAAAGATCGTAACGACAAACCGCACTCGCGAACGCAGGATCCATGAAAGGCATCACGGCATTCTCGGGCGACGGCGCGGGCAGGGCGACAACTTTATTCACCGGTGCGATGGGTGTGAGCCGCGCATAGGCATCTTGGGTGGCGGTTCGCGGCAAGATGATAACGGTTGCGAGGTGCACGATTCCGCCGAGCAAGGCGCCGCCGATAATCAGGAGTAGCCATCGGATCATGGGCAGCCCCTGGTCGCCACGGCCGGCATCGGGACTTCGCGTCCGGCCTTTGTCGATACGCCGACCGCAGTGTCGTAGAGTCGCAACAGGAGCTCGTAACGTTCAACGCCGCCGGTCGGCAGCCAATTGCCTGGATTTGCACGCGGGCTCACGACGATCTCAAAACTTCCATCTGCGCGTCTAACGATCTCTTGGCTTGTGAAGCCGTATCGGGTGACTGAATTGGCGACCAACCCGCCATCGGCATTGTAAAGGGTCAGTGTCCAAAAGCGCGCGGTAGGTGTGATTCCCGAGAGGACGACGTCGCAACGCCCATCAAGGGCTTTGCCATTGTCGTCAAACTGCACAGTGAACGAAACGCCGTCGCCGAGAGCGGTCGGCAATCGGCCGGTGCGGGCGATCGATGCGCGGGCGTAAGGGTCTGCGTCTACCGTTCCGGTTTTCGGCCAGGCAGTCCAACTCTCAATCGACAGGCCGCCAAAAGCGGCGCCGCGCGTGAGTGCGAAATAGGTCAGACCGAGGCCGACGATAGCCGCGACGGCCAGGCCAAACAGCGTTCCAAAAAGCAGCCGCACGTACGATCCGCTGAAGGTGGAGGAGGTTGATTCTTGCGAGGGAGACTACGCTTGCCGCTGGCAGGCGGCCAATTAGTTACGACTACCGAAAGCGTGTCCTTCTAGCGATGCGGCAAATGCATCGCCTTTAGGAGATGTAGTGGCCTGTTTGTCCTTGGGGCGGGTTACGGCGCCTGCCGGACTTGGCGGGCTTATGGTACTCGTGGAGCCGAGGGCGCGGTTGGCGTCATCCATCAGCCGCTCCACCCGCACCAAAACGTCCGCCCCGCGCTTGGTGAGCAAAGCGGGTCGGGGCGCAGGCGGTGGCTCGCTGTTCTTCGATTTGACCTCGGCAACGGCGGGCTGCTGGCGGACTTGCGGCACGATAACGCCCGGAAGCTGCTTGAGCTCGGCGCCCTGGTGCGCATAGGCCATGATGGTGTGCCAGGTCATTGCCGGCAACGAACCACCCGTCATCCGATTGGTGACCTGATAGTCGTCGTTGCCGAACCAGACACCGCAAACGAAATTGCCCGTGTAACCCATGAACCATGCATCGCGATAAGCATTGGTGGTGCCGGTCTTTCCGGCCGAGGCGATCCCGTCGAGGCGCGCACGCTTGCCGGTGCCGTTTTCAACCACACTGTTCATCATTTTGATCATGTCGGCGGCGACGCCGAGCGGCAGCGCCTGGCGCGGTTTCGGGCCGTCGCGGTCGAAGCGCCAGACCAGTTCGCCGGCGCCGGTGCGGACTTCGAGCAGCGCGTGCGGCGTCACTGCCTTGCCGAGATTGGGGAAGGTGGCATAGGCGCCCGTATGGTCGATGAGGGTGACCTCGTCGGCGCCGATCGGCAGCGACGGCGTGTCCGGCAGCGGCGTCCGAATGCCCATGTCGTGTGCGGTTTTGACAATGCGTGCCCGTCCGACTTTCGCGTTGCCGTCGCCGATTGAAATCGACAGCTTCACCGCGATGGTGTTGATCGAATGCGTGAGAGCCTGGATCAGTTGCATCGACCCGGAGTAGCCGTGGCCGTAGTTGTGCGGACACCAGTTGCCGAGACAAACGGGCCCGTCGACCACGATTGACGTGGGTTTCATGCCGTGTTCGAGCGCCGTGGCGTAGACGTAAGGCTTGAACGACGAACCCGGCTGGCGCATCGCGTCGGTCGCACGGTTGAACTGGCTCGCGCCGTAGTCGCGGCCGCCGACCATGGCGCGCACGGCACCATCGACATCCATGAGCACGGCAGCCGCCTGTTTCGCGTGATATTCCTGGCCGTACTGCCGCAACGAGCTCTCGATCGCGGAGTCCGCTGCGTTCTGCAGGCTGGTGTCGAGCGCGGTGCGCACCACGAACACCCGCTCGCTCATTGATTTCGGGAACGTATCGACGAGCTTTTTCATTTCGTCGAAAGCCCAGTCGAGATAATAGTTGGCGGCGCGGTCATCGCGGCGATCGACCGGCGTGGCCGGATGGCGGCGAGCGCCGAACACCTGGCCTTCGGTCATCATGTTGGCCTCGACCAGGTTATCGAGCACCACGTTCGCGCGCGCACGCGCCGCCGGCAGGTTGATGTGTGGTGCGAACTTCGTCGGCGCCTTGAACAGGCCGGCGAGCATCGCGGCTTCCGCGAGGTTCACGTCGCGCGCCGATTTGTTGAAGTAGTACTGCGCCGCCGCGTCGACACCGAAGGCACCGCCGCCCATATACGCGCGGTCGAGATAAAGCTTGAGGATTTCGTTCTTCGTCAGCCGCGCCTCGAGCCACATCGCAAGAAACGCCTCCTTCACCTTGCGTTCGATCGTGCGCTCGTTGTTGAGAAACAAATTTTTCGCAAGCTGCTGGGTGATGGAGGAGCCGCCCTGCACAACCCCGCCCGCCTTCGTATTGGCGACCAAAGCGCGCGCGGTGCCCGCGATGTCGATGCCGAAATGCTCGTAGAAGCGCCGATCCTCGGTCGAGAGCACCGCCTTGATCAGGTGATCGGGGAACTGATCGAGCGGGATCGAGTCATTATGCTTGATGCCGCGCGAGCCCACATCGTTGCCGTAGCGATCCAGAAACGTCACCGCCAGCTCGGACTTCTTGAGCCAGTCGTCGTCCGAGGTCTCGCGGAACGCCGGCACCGCGAGCGCCAGCATCACCACCAGGCCGACGGTGCCGAGCGTTGCGCCTTCCGACACCAGCTCGTTGAGCCAGCGCCGCCAGCCGGTGACGTGGAAGCGATCCATGAAGGTGGAAAAGCGCTCATAGGCCTCGCGCGTGCCGGAGGCGCCGCGGAACAGGCTGAAGTCGATCCACGCATCGAGCCCGAGCAGGAACCGCTTGATGGCGGGCTTCCAGTGGTCGGGAAGAGGGTTGCGCAAAGCGGTGCCGATCGTGCTGTCGCCCCAGGCAAGACGCCGGGCGAGGCGAATTTAGCCGATCGGACAACCCGCGGCCAATGCCACGGATCCGCCCCGGCTGGAACTATGATGAACGGAAATTGCGGTGAAAAATGGCCGAAATGAGCCTGATACCACCGCCCGTGCACCCTTAACGGAACCTGACGGAACCCGCCGGAGGGTCTACAACGGGCAACCTTAAGGATTCCCGCGCAAGGACCCCGTGCAATGGCCGACCCGCAAGCCCCGTTCTGGCGCCGCAAGACGATGGCGCAGATGACGCGCGCCGAATGGGAGAGCCTGTGCGACGGCTGCGGCCGCTGCTGCCTGAACAAGCTGATCGACGAGGACACCCACGCGACGGTGTACACCGACGTGAGCTGCAAGCTGCTCGACTGCCAGAGCTGCCGCTGCAGCGACTATGCGCACCGGCAGGCCAAGGTGAAGGATTGCGTGCGGCTCACCCCGAACAACGTGCGGCGGCTCAAGTGGCTGCCGCCGACCTGCGCCTACCGGCTGGTGGCGGAGGGCAAGGATCTCGCCTGGTGGCACCCGCTGGTGTCGGGGAGCCCCGAGACGGTGCACACGGCCGGCATCTCGGTGCGCGGACGCGTCGCGGCGAGCGAAGCCGACGTGCCGGACGAGAAGCTCGAGGAATACATCGTCAGCTGGCCGGGCAAGTGGCCCAAAGGCGCGCGGGGGCGCGCCGCCAAACGAAAAAATAAGGGTGAGGGGCAAGGCCGTTCATAACCCCCTCGGCGAAGAGGACGGATCGGGCGCGCATGGCTGAACACAAGCAGGCCGTCGTCGTCGGGGCGCTCGGGGTGATCGGGCGCTACTTCGTCGCGCGGCTGCTCGACCAGGGCGACTGGTCCGTCGTCGGCCTGTCGCGTCGGGCCGCCGATGCCGCGCCGCGCTACCGCCACATCGCTGTCGATCTCCTCGACGCTGAGGATGCGGCGGAAAAGCTTGCCGGATTGAAGGACGCCACTCACATTTTCTACGCGGCGTTTCAGCCCGCGGCCGGCGCTGCCGCGGGCTATGCATCGAACATCGCTCCGAACCGCGACATGCTCGTCAACGCCGTCACGACGATCGACCGGGCGTCGCCCGCGCTGCTCCGCGTGATGCTGGTCACCGGCACGAAATACTATGGTTCGCATCTCGGGCCCTACAAGACGCCGGCGCGCGAAAGCGATCCGCGTCACGCCGGCCCCAACTATTATTTCGATCAGAGCGATTGGCTCGCCGCCTTCCAGCGCGACAAGCGCTGGAACTGGGTGGAGCTGCGGCCGCAGACACTGTGCGGCTTTGCGCCGGGCACCCCGATGAGTCTGGCACCGGCCATCGCGGTTTACGCCGCTATCAGCAAGGAGCTTGGACGGCCGCTGCATTTTCCGGGAAAGCCCGGGGCTTACGCCTCAATCTATCAGGT
>DATFVF010000023.1:0-12298 GCA_035260465.1 Pseudolabrys sp.
GGTGGTCGAGATGCCGTTGAGCTGGGTGGTGGTCAGGCCATGGACCTGGGTGCTCGACAGCGCCGCAATCTGCGTGGTGGTCAGGTTGTTGAGCACCGTCGTGGTCAGCGCGCCGACCTGCGTTGCGGTCAGCGCGTTGGCCTGCGTGGTCGACAGGTTATGCAATTCGGTGGTGGTCAGCGCCCCGACTTCTGCCGCAGTCAACTTGCTGACTTGCGTTGCCGTGAGCGCGCTGATTTGGGTGTCTTTGAAATTCTGAATCTGCAGTGTAAGCAAGGCATTGATGATGCTCGGCGAAAGCGCCGCGACCTGCGTCGTAAAAAACGCTTGGATGTCGGTCGTATTCAGCACGTTGACCTGGGCGGCTGTCAGCGCAGCCACCTGGGACGTGTTCAAAGACTGGATATCGGTAGTAGAGAGGCCTTGTATGGCGGTTGTTGAGAGGCCGGCAATCTGATTGGGCGTGAGCGACGAAATAACAGTCATCTAAACGCACTCCTGTGCGACAAATTCGTCCTGCCGGCTCATCCATCGCGAATGGATGACAAACGCCCGACCATGGCTGGACGCAGATTTGCATAGACAAGTTAATCCTCTCTAACTCGCGCGCGTCCGCACGCCGTTTGTTAACCTCTCCTAATTTTTTGCGTATCAGCACTTCGGACGAACCGCGCACCGCCACTCGCGCAGAAAATATCAGAGCAGAAAGAATCACTTGGCCCGAGCCACGAAGCGCTAGCGGCTCACATCAAGTGCCGCTAGCTTCTGCACGAGACAAACTCGGCCGCTACAAGGCGAAAGATTTATGGGGTCACGGGAAAGTTGTCCCACCACGGCGCCTCGCGAGAGATTTCATGCGATTTGATGGCACCAAAGGCTATGTGGCGACTGACGATCTAAAAATCGCAGTCAATGCCGCGATTACTCTCGAACGGCCTCTCCTGGTCAAAGGCGAACCGGGCACTGGCAAGACCGTCCTGGCGCTCGAAATAGCCAAGGCGATAGGCGCGCCGCTCATCGAATGGCACATCAAATCCACCACCAAAGCACTGCAGGGCCTTTACGAATACGACGCCGTCTCGCGGCTTCGCGACAGCCAGCTTGGCGACGAGCGCGTTAGGGACATCCGCAACTACATCAAGCGCGGCAAACTTTGGGATGCATTCGTTGCCGATGATCGCCCGGTATTGCTGATTGACGAGATCGACAAAGCCGACATCGAGTTTCCCAACGATTTGCTTCAGGAACTCGATCGGATGGAGTTTTTCGTTTACGAAACCGGCGAGACCGTGAAGGCGCGCCGGCGGCCGATCGTTGTCATCACCTCAAATAACGAGAAGGAATTGCCAGACGCCTTTTTGCGCCGCTGCTTCTTTCACTACATTCGATTTCCCGATGCCGAAACCATGCGGGCCATTATACAAGTGCATTTTCCTGATATAAAACAAAGGCTTGTAGCAGAAGGGTTGCGGCTATTTTATGAAATCCGAGACGTCCCGGGAATGAAGAAAAAGCCGTCTACGTCCGAACTTCTCGACTGGCTCAAATTGTTGATGGCGGAAGATATCGGCCCTGAAACCTTGCGGGAGCGCGACCCCAAAAAGCTGATACCGCCTCTCCATGGCGCTCTGCTAAAGAACGAACAGGATGTGCACCTGTTTGAGCGGCTCGCGTTCATGGCGCGCCGCGAAAGCCGGTAGGCGCGCCCGCGCCACTGGTCCTACTCGGCCGCAACGGAATCCTTTCGCGCCATACGCGCGTCCTTGCGCGCGCGCGCATCGGCGCGATATCGGGCAACTCTCTGCTCGATTCGCTCGATCGGTCGCGTCCCCCAGTAAATGCCTTGCGCCAACATTCGGCCGAGCACGCCGCCTGCCCACACCAATTCGTAGGGCGCAAACAATCGCCAACTCTCGTCGCCTTCGACGACGCCGCGCGCAACGAGCTCGCCGCCCATGGCACTGGTATTAAGCCCGTGTCCGCCAAAGCCGCTGGCCAGCCACACGCCGCGTTCGATTTCGCCTATCTGCGGCATTCGGTGAACGGTGCGGCCCAGCGTTCCACGCCACAAATGGGCGATTTCCGCTTTGCCGAGATCGGGAAAAGTCCGCCGGACGTCATTGATCAACCCCCGGCCAACGAAGCCCGGATCCGCTTCCCACGCGCGCATTCGTCCGGACCATTGCAGACGGTCCCCTCCGACGATGCGATAGTGATTGTCGGCGCGATTGGTATCGCTGACCGCCCCATGATAGCGCACCACCTCATGCAATAGGTCACCAAGTGGTTGAGTGACCATCACGAATGTCGTCACTGGTAGAAGCGTCGCCGCAAGCTGCGGCATCAGCGCGCCAAGATGGATGTTGCCGGCGAGCACAACCTGAGCCGCACGTACGCGGCCGGCAGGAGTAACGATGCGCTTACGCACGCCCGCTGGATCGAGCGAAACCGCCGGCGTCTCCTCAAAAATACGGGCGCCTGCCTTCTCCGCCAGCGTCGCAAGACCGAGCGCATAGTTGTATGGATCTATGTGAAACGCTTGGCGATAGTGCGCCGCGTTGAAATAGTGCGGGCTATGCAGTTGTTCGCGTACGCGAGCCGCCGGCCAGAATTCGACGTCAGCACCGATCCAGCGCATGCGCTCGACCTCACCGTGCAGTTCGCTGGTGTTGTCGGTCTTCGACACGTGTAGCCAGCCATTGATCAGATCGACTCCGGGCATCTGCGTATCCAGAATCGTACGGCGGACGTACTCGAGCCCCTGTTCCGATAGTGCCCAAAGCTGCTTGGCGTGATCGAGCCCAATACGCTCAATGATGTCATCGATATCTTCGGAAAATCCCGGAAGCACAAAGCCCATATTGCGGCCAGATGCTGCCCAGGCCACGTGACCTGCCTCCAGCACTACGACCGACCACCCTCGCTGCGCGACCTCGCGCGCGACGGTGAGCCCGGCAAGCCCTGCACCAATGACACAAACGTCGACATCGAGATCGAGATTCAGGCGCGGGCGGTCCGGGCGAGCAACCCCCGTCGCCTCGTACCAGCCCCCCGCTGTGCTATCAATTTCAGTCATCAGATTCCGCTGCGCTATTTGCGCCTAGCCGCTCCGGTCGATATCCATAGTATGACCATGCGCCGCCTTTTGCTATTTCGCCACGCCAAGGCCGAACACTCGGAACCCGGCATGGAAGACCGTGCTCGCAAGTTGATTGAGCGCGGACGTAAGGATGCCGCCAAGATCGGCGCTTATATGGCTTCACACGGTCTGATCCCCGATTGGGTGATAGCGTCGCCGTCCATGCGCACGCGGGAGACCTGGAAATTCGCCAGCGGTGTATTCCGACCCCGGCTCACTGCAGGCATGGTCGACAGTCTCTACGGTGCAACGCCCCATGACATCCTGGAGGCGGTCAGACAGGCTCCCGCCACCGCGCGCACGCTTCTCGTTATCGGTCACAATCCGGGTCTTCATGAACTCGCACTGATGCTTGTGGCTTCAGGCGACATCGAAATGCGCGAGCGTCTACGGGAAAAGCTGCCTACTTCCGGCCTCGTCATCATCAATTTCACACCGGACGACTGGGGTAAGTTGCACGCCCGGTCTGGCCGCCTCGAGCGCTTCATAACCCCAAAATTGCTGGATGCCGCGGCGAGTTGAGACAATAACTCTCACTCAACCTACATGCAAAAACGTGCCATGATCGCATCCCTACAGCGAAATCGAGGGGCGCTGTCATGTACAGAAAGATTCTGGTGCCGGTTGATCTTGCCGATACTGACCTAGCCAAGCCCGCCCTAACCACCGCCATCGAAATGGCGAGGACATCTGGCGGGTCCGTGCGCCTGGTGAACGTCTTGGCAATGACGCCAGTGATGCTGGCGGAATATGTACCACCCGACTTCGATGTGCAGCAGCGTAAGTCGGCTGAAGAAGCACTTGGTATTATTGCGCGCGAATGCGACCTCGATGCCGCGCGTGTTTCGGAAACCGTGCGCCAAGGCGGCATCTACCACGAGGTGCTCGAAGAGGCGAAATCATTCGGCGCCGACCTCATTGTTATGAGTTCGCACCGGCCCGCGATGCGCACTTATTTTCTTGGCTCCAATGCCGGCCACGTCGTGCGTTATGCAAAGTGTTCGGTCCTCGTTGTGCGTCAGTAGCCAATGCAAAACGCGGAAAGAGGCCCCCTTTCGCGGCGGCCTCTTTCCGATTCGACAAATATGCCGACAGATCAACGCCGGCTTTCGATGCCGAAATCCTGACCGTTTTGGCCGGCGATCCCTGCAGGCGCAAATGCAAACGCATCAACCGCGTGGTGTGCCTTTACACGATTGTGTCGAGCTTGCTGGACGCTCGTGGTCGCATTGTAAGTACTGCGCTCAAGCAGCATATCCTCTTCACCGGCGAGGCTGGGGCAATTGCCGAAAGCGCCAAGATCGAGGCGACCACGAATTTTTCTCAAATTTTCATAACGCTTGCCGCTCCCAATCATTGCAGGGGTATGAGTTCTTTCGGGAGCGCATCGGGGCGATATGCGCCCGGCCGATTGCGGCGAAGAAAATTTCCGCCATACCAAATAAACATCGCAAGAAAAGCGCCGGTGAGCGCTGCTCCGCTGAGGACGCCGTTTTGCAGGGAACGGACAATCAACCCGGCGAGCCCAAGTGCTACGCAGATAAAAATGAGTAACCCTGGCCAGTAGATAAATGGGCTACTGCCTTGTTCGAAGCGCGTGGACGTCGGCGCATCCAATATTCGATGATGGAGTGCCCGCACGAAGTCTGAATAGGATTGATCCAGCCGTTCCTGCTCGAACATGCTTTTGCAGGAGGTGGAGATAATCTCCAATTTGGACACACCTTCTGCCCATACCTCTGTGACGAAGCGGTACGATTGCATGCTTGTCGGCCGATATGACAGGCGCAAACGCTGAATATTGCGGTATGGAATATGGCCCCACTTGGTGCCAGCATCCCAGTCGATCCCATCGTCCGAAAGGCTGAAAGCCCGTATTGGCCCCATTACCGAGGGCCGATAGGCGTAAGCGGCGTAGTTTCCTTTGCCACCTGAGGGGCTGTCGGCCACGCACTCTCCTCAGTCGCCGCCAGTTCCGGTATCGGCCATTAACCAAGGGCCGAAGCGGCCGTGTATGAAACTCACAGCCCATCTCTGCGAGTGTTTCCAACGCCCAAGGTATATAATACCTTAACCTTGATAGCGCGCCGTTTGGGGCTTTTTGTAGCGTTTGGGGTTGGAGGCGGGGCCATGGCTAAGTTGTCGGATCTGTTTGGCCGAAAGGGCGTTGCGGCCGGGGTCGACAAGATTTCGGGCCGGCCGATCAGCAGAAACGGCAACGGCGGCGACCATATCTCCATCGAAAACTTGTCCGATGTTGGTTCGCGGATGGGCGAGGAAAATGAGGTCCTTCGAAACCTGCTGACCGACACCGGCCGCAAGATCAATGAACTCGACGACCTCAAGGAAGCCTTCGATAAGCTGGTTGCGCCATTCAATAGTACACTGCGCGCACTCGAGCAGGAAAAGTCACAGACATTAAGCCTGTCTGGAATGCTCGCAGAAGCGCGTGCGGCCTATGAGACACTCCGAACGGAGTTCTACCAAGTCGACCGAAAGGCGACGACGCTCGAGGCCGAGGTAGAAAGACTTCGCGAAGACCTCGAGCTGTCCCGCGAAGCCAACCGCGGACTGGAGAGCAGTCGCCTCGAGCTCAGTGATGACATCAATGCTCGTCGGGCTCAAATTGCCGAGCTTGATCGTCAGCTCGCACAGGAAACGACCCAACGTCGTGCGCTGAGTGAAACCCGCCGCGGACTACAGGAACAACTCGACGCGGCCGAAAAGCGCATTGTCCAGCTTGAGGGTGAACTTGCGGCCGCGCGCGAGAAATTGGCGCTGTTAGAAGACGAAAAGCGTTCCTTGCAGATTGCAGTCGATCAATCGCTCAACGAGACCGCGCGATTAACGCGCCGATTGACTGAGAGCGAAAATACGCTGACGGCCACACGCGCTCAACTCGGCAAGGTCGAAGCAAGTTTTGCTGAAGCCTATGCGGAGCGTGGACGGCTGGGCGCTGCGCTTGATGAGGCCAAGGAGCAACACCAGGCCGAGCGCAACAGCTTGAACATGCGGCTGGACGCGTTGCAGTCACGCGCCGCAACTGCCGAACGGCTGCTGTCCGAGGCGCGGCAAAACCTTATAGCCCGAACCGAAGAAGTGCGCGCCTTTGACCGTAAATCGGTCGAAGCGACGATTGCCCGAAACAACTCGGAAAAGCGCCTCGCCCAAATCGAAGCGTCGCACGAAGGGCGTGAGCGGCAAATCAAGGATCACGAACAAGCTCGGATCGCCCTGACAGAGCGCAACGGTGCATTGACGAAGACGTTGAAAGTCCGCGAAACGACGCTGGCGCGCGCGGAGGAAAAGATCGCGGCACTGACAGAACGTAATGGACATCTGGAAGCGGATATCCAGGTCAGCCGCACCAATATTGAAAAGCGGGTCGAGGACCTCAACTCGGCATTGCAACGCGAGCGGATGGAGCGAGCGGTCGTCGAAGGCGCGTTAGAAGCGGCGCGCAAGGACAACTCTCGCCTCCAGAGCGAAGTGGCGGCGCTACGGTCGACACTGCGGCGGGGTGCGCCGCTCGATGACGCGCCTGTTCCTCCCGCCGAAGCCGCCAACGACGAAGCGCCCCCAAAGGGCCGGAAGGGCAAGCACGTCGAGGCCTCGTAAGTAGACCCTGGGGCCCGGATCTGCGTCACTTAAAGCCATTGGTTCTGAAGGCGGACAGCGGATTCGCGGGTCTGTTCATTGCGAAGCGCGATGACAGACATGGCGCCCCGCCCCTATATGACGCTGATGCGGACGGTTCTCATTATCGCGCCGTTGTTTGCGCTACTGGCTTTGGCGATATGGTTTGCCGCCGCCGCCTGGGCCCACATCGGGGGCGATGCAATTCCGTTGTACGGTTATGTCGCCATTGGCGGCGGCGTTCTGGTATCGCTCCTTGTGGGTGGCGGTCTGATGGCACTGGTATTCTACAGCGACCGCCACGGCTACGACGATGAAGCAAACCGCTTTGACAAATAAACGTCTGGCGGCAACGCGATGTGGCGCGCGTACAACTTTGGTAGCAAACCGCCCAATTATAATTTGATTTAATGCGCCAACTACTTGTTTTTCCGATGAGGCGCTTCTTTAGTACGCCGGCAAACTTCTGCGCCTGATGAACCAAAAATAAGAAATACCGCGTCTTGCGCCTGGGGAGGCACCATGTGGAATCAAATCTATAACCCGCTAAACAACGCCTTCTTGTCGACCTGCGCAGCGGCGCTGCCAGTCGTCACCTTGCTCGTCCTGATCGCGTCCAACAAAGTAAAGGCTCACATCGCGGCGATAATTGCGCTCATCGTCGCAAACCTCGTTGCCATCGTTATCTTCACGATGCCGGCCGATATGTCGTTGCGCGCAACAGTACTCGGCGCAGTCACGGGGTTCTTCCCAATCGGCTGGATCGTCCTCAACGTTATTTTCCTTTATCGGCTGACGGTCGAGAAGGGCGCGTTCGAAACGCTTCAGACCACTATCGGTGGAGTCACCGAAGATCGTCGCCTGCAACTGCTGCTCATTGCCTTCTCGTTTGGCGCGTTCTTTGAGGGCGCGTCCGGCTTTGGCACGCCAGTCGCCGTCACCGGCGCAATTCTGATCGGATTGGGCTTCTCGCCGCTCGCAGCATCCGGACTTTCGTTGATCGCCAACACTGCGCCGGTTGCTTACGGCGCGCTGGGCACGCCAATCGCTGGCCTTTCGAGCGTCACAGGTATTGATCCGTTCCTGCTGGGCGCTATGGTCGGACGACAATTGCCTTTCTTCTCCCTGATCGTTCCGTTCTGGCTGATCTGGGCCTTCGCCGGATGGAAGGGCATGAAGGACATTTGGCCGGCAATCCTTGTGACCGGCGTATCTTTCGCAATCCCGCAATTCGTGATCTCCAACTTCATCAATCCATGGATTGTCGATATTGGCGCTTCGCTCATATCGATGGCTTGCCTCATCGGCTTCCTGAAGGTTTGGAAGCCAAAGGTGTTGTGGACCTCGCCTGCCCTGCGCAGCCACGACGATTCAGCCGCGACGATGAGCAAGAAGCCGGCGAAATCGTCAAGGGAGCCGAGCACCGCGGAAGTATGGGCATCGCTGCTCCCCTGGATCATCGTCTGTGTGATCCTGTTGCTTTGGGGTACCAACGCGGTCAAAGCCATCCTCAATGCCTATGCGACGTGGAATTTTCCGGTTCCCGGACTCCACAACATGATCAATAAAGTCGCGCCGGTCGTGGCGACGCCAACGAAGGAAGGCGCCGTATTCGCTTTCACATGGTTGTCATACACCGGCTCAGGCATGCTGATCGCGGCGATTATCTCTGGCTTCCTGATGGGATTTTCGCCGGCTAAGCTGGTCATCGAATACGGCAAGACCATCAGGATCTGCGCGTACTCGCTCATCACAATCTCGGCGATGCTCGCGATCGGCACACTCACACGTCTTTCGGGAATCGACGCCACGCTTGGCCTCGCTTTCGCCGGCGCCGGTGTGCTCTATCCCTTCTTCGGCACCCTGCTTGGCTGGCTCGGTGTCGCCCTTACCGGCTCCGATACGGCGTCAAACATCCTGTTCGGCAACTTGCAGAAGATCACGGCCCAGCAATTGGGCCTGTCGCCGATCTTGATGGCGGCCGCCAACTCGTCTGGCGGCGTCATGGGCAAAATGATCGACGCGCAGTCAATCGTCGTTGCCTCGACTGCCACCAATTGGTTTGGACACGAAGGCACGATTTTGCGATTTGTGTTCAAGCACTCGATTGCGCTCGCGTGCCTCGTCGGCGTCCTGGTTATGCTCCAGGCCTACGTCTTCACCTGGATGATTGTGCAATAAGGCACGCTCCCGCGAGGGACTATCGCAATACAGCCCTGCATCGAAAGATGCAGGGTTTTCTTTTGCCTGATGTATAATTGCGCAGGTCAAACGGATCGGACATCCCATGAGCAAAACCGCTGTCCAGGAGCAATTCGGCAAAACCGCCTCCCACTATCTCACCAGCAAACCGCACGCAAAGGGCAAGAGCCTGGAGCGGTTGGTCGAACTGACATCCCCTAAAAAGGACTGGCGCGTCCTCGACGTTGCCACCGGGGGCGGTCACGTCGCCTATACCTTCGCGCCACATGTTGCGCGCGTGTGGGCGACCGACATCACCCAGGAAATGCTCGACATGGTGAAGGCCGAAGCTGGCAAACGCGGCCTCGCCAATCTGCGCACAACCTACGCCAAGGCTGAAGCGCTGCCCTTCGAGGACGAAAGCTTCGATCTCGTCACCTGTCGCATCGCACCACATCACTTCGACTCGATACCGGAGTTTCTCGCGGAGGTGCGACGCGTGCTGAAGCCAGCAGGCCTATTCGCGCTGGTCGACAACGTCGTGCCGGCGGGGAGCGTCGGCGACTATGTGAACGCCTTCGAACGTTTGCGCGATCCGAGCCATTTGCGCGCCTGGACAATGGACGAATGGCGTCATGCGCTTGACGTTGCCCGTCTGCAGACGACGCACGATGAGCAGATTTACAAAACGATGGAATTCAAGAGCTGGGCCGCGCGCTACGACGCCACCATGCAGGCGCTCCTGCGCGCAATGCTGACCGAAGTGACCCCAGAGGTAGAAGCGACTTTGGAGCCACAGGGAACGGCAGCTGAACTTACGTTCCGTCTGTGCGAAGGCTTGTTTATTGCCAAACGTGTCTAAAAACCGCGCCGGCATCAGTATCAGCGCGCCGGAATTCGTTCGTATCCCGAGCCGGGCGTACTTTTGAGCCGGTTCTAGTTATTCACAGCGCGGATTCAGCCTATTGACGGCCGAGACGCTCGGGGCCGGCACGCGGTGGACAACTGCGGTCTGGCTGACCTTCGGTCGCCTTGAATTCTCGCGGCGGCCCGGCTCCGGCCCTCGCCTCAACTATTTGAAAAATGACCGCTTTTTGACCGCGACGGGTATCTGTTAACCTTTCGTTTACCCACCGCGATTCATATTCCGTTAGGATTGATTAACAGTGATTCGGCGTCGCTTCGGGCCGGGCGAATCGGCGCAATGGGGATCACGTCAATGAGCAAATTCGGGGGCTTTTTCGCCCGCAAGGCCGGCCTTTACGACAGAATGGCTGAGCCAACGGCGCGCAACGCCGCTTTACCCGACAATCCGCTCGAACTCGACGAAGAACTGTTTTCGGCGCTCGGTGCCCAACTCGGCGGCGAGAACGAGTCGCTGCGCAACTTGCTGCTCGATGCCAATGCCAAGATCGGCGAGCTCGACACCATCAAAAGCGCGGTCGGAAAACTCGTCGATCCCGTGAGCAAAGCGCTGCGCGCTTTCGAAGCTGAGAAATCCGAGAAGATCGGCCTTCAGACGGTGCTCAACAATACCCGCACGGCCTACGGCAAACTTCGCAACGAGGTAGCCGAGCTGGAGAAAAAAGCGAACTTTTCAGAAAAAGAATGTCAGGCGCTGCGCCAGGAACTCACAACCACACAGAACCTGCTTCGCTCGCTTGAAGCAACAAGAGCCGAAATCGCCATCGATATTGCGGCCCGACGCGCGCAGATTGTCGATTTAGAGGCACGGCTCGCGCAGGAAACCGGTGAAGGCAAGGCGCTTCGCGAGGAAAATCGCCGTCTCGACGAACGTCTGTCCACCGCTGACAAACGTGTTGCATCTCTCGAATCCGAACTCAACGCGGCGCGTCAGCGCCTATTGATGATTGAGGACGAAAAACGCTCCCAGCAAATCTCGCTCGACAAAATGAGCGCGGAGGCAGCGCGCGTTTCCCGCAAACTTGCGGAAACCGAGGCAAGCCTGACGGCGACATTAGGGCGGCTGCGCCATGTCGAAGGCAATTTCGCTGAGCTTAGCACCGAGCGGGCGCGGATCGCTAATGCGCTCGACGAGGCAAAAGAGCGTCATGAGCATGAGGTCACAACGCAACGCATGCGATTTGACGCGTTGCAGGCGCGCGCGGCGGCGAGCGAGAAACTCCTGGGCGAAGCGCGCGAGCATTTGCTCGCCCGCGCCGACGAAATCCGCACTTACGACCGACGCAGCGGCGAATTATCGCTCGAGCGTGACTCCTTGCAGGCGCGTATAGCCGATCTCGAGACCGAACGAATGCAACGCGAATCTGAGTTCAAAGAGGTGGACCAATCGCGAGCCACTCTCATGGAGCGTAGCGCCGCCCTCACGCGCGCCTATACCGCCAAAGAAGCCGCGCTGGTGCGTGCCGAGGATGCGATCGCAGCATTGAGCGAACAGCTCGCGGCGGTAGAAGCGGCGCGCGCGGCCGAAAAACAGGTCGCCGAACAAAGAATCGAGGATCTCGGTGCTTCGCTGCGCCGCGAGCAGATGCAGTGCTCGGTGGTCGAAGGTGCTTTGGAGACGGCCCGGAAGGATTTCGCACGGCTTATGCGCGAGGCGATGGCACTCCAGCGCGAGCAATCTGGTCCGGCCGACCCGACACGCTTGCGGGCCGCAAACGCCGCCTAGACTGCCTGATTTAACGAACGCTTCTGCAACGCCGGGCCTCAAAGTCCGCGTTGCTGCTTTCCGCCACCCGCTTGTCTTTCGCTAGCGCGCGAGCTCCCGCGTTGCGCGGTCAAGCCCATCAAGCGTGAGAGGATACATTCGTCCGCTCATCAACTGATGCACCATGCCAATTGAATGGGTGAACGGCCATTCCTTCTCCGGTACGGGATTGAGCCACACACAGGCCGGATAGGTGCGCGTCACGCGCTCGAGCCATTGGGCGCCGGGTTCGTCATTGTAGTGCTCGACTGAGCCGCCTTGGGCAGCGATCTCGTAAGGCGACATTGAGGCGTCGCCGACGAACACCACTTTGTAATCGTGCGGGTAGGTATGCAACACGTCCCAGGTCGCAGTGGTCGCCTGGAACCGCCGCCGGTTTTCCTTCCACACGCGCTCATACAGGCAATTGTGGAAATAAAAATGCTCCATGTGCTTGAATTCGCTGCGTGCCGCCGAAAACAGTTCCTCGGTCGCCTTGATGTGCCAGTCCATCGAACCGCCGATGTCGAAGAACAGCAACACCTTCACGGCGTTGTGCCGCTCGGGCCGCATCTGGATGTCGAGATAGCCCTTGTGCGCGGTACCTTTAATAGTGCCGTCGAGATCGAGTTCTTCGGGAGCCCCGGTGCGCGCAAATTTGCGCAGGCGACGCA
>DATFVF010000024.1:0-2751 GCA_035260465.1 Pseudolabrys sp.
GGCCACTGCGACAATCAACCGATTTCGGAAAAAGGTGGCCGGCCGGACAGGGTGTAGAATCTGTTCCACCACGTCCGAGCCGGCCGAACCCCACGGCACCCAGGCTTGCGGCGGACCTGAGCGATTCGGGAAGGATGCGCTCGTTGACCGGAACGGTCTGTATAAAATTGCTCACCAAGCTTAGCCCCAATCAAAGGAGCCCACTACCGCGGTCTAGAATGTGGCGAAGCTAACTGGACCACTACCGAGCGTTTGGACGTTTGATTTCTAAATGTCTCAAACAATTGCTGATGGTGCGCGGCGTCAAATCCCTCTCAGTGGCATCCACTTCAGTGTCAATGCCGCAAATTTCAGGCCCTTGAAAAGCAGGCTGATTACCAATGTGCGCTGCATCGGCCACGTGACGAGCGCGCGTGATGGCGGCAGGCCGGCATTGACCGATCAAGGTTGCCCGCAGGCGCTTCCCGATATCGATCTGCAGAGCAAACGCCCATCACGCTTCCGCGCTTGACGTAACGGGTTTGGCAGTTCCGATTTTACGCAATGCCGGGTCACGATGTCGATACCGTCGGGACCGCTGCGCAGCTTGATGTGTCGGAAGCGTTCGTGCAGCGCCTACTCAGCGCCCGGCTTCCTCGACTTCCAGCGCCACCGACCGCCGAGATATTGCGCCATGTCAAATCCGCGCTTCCGCGCCCGGCTCGACAGTTGGACCTGACAAAACCGCGCTCGCACCCGAAGAGGTGCAAGCGTCGGCCAATGTCACTTCACGCATCACAGCCGGCGCATCCGAGTTTTTCATTTTGAGCCAATCAGGGAGCGGCCGGAACGGTGAGCGGCGTCCTTGCGCTTCGAGACAATGCCTTCGAGGCCGAGCTTGCACGCGAGCGCCGCTGTGATTGCAAAACCCAATCCGGGCCCGCTTGCGCGTGCCCAAGCTTGGTTGGAATCACTGCTCAATCGCAATCGACCATTTTGTGATGACCATCACATCGGCCGAAGCGATAGTCCGGCACGCTGCTCCCGTCGGACGGCTGATGAACTAAACTTGACTGTCGGACGTCTAACGAGGTGGGCGGCCTACGGATGTCCGTCCGGTACCGTCCGGGTCCCCGGCATATGCCGCAAAGCCGCCGGGGATTCCACCACGCAAGCCGCCCGTGGGTTGTTTATCTAAGTTCCGTCTGCGGAACCAGGCGTAAATTTTGGAATTAGTCGACCCCGAACTCCCGAGCACCTATTTTTTCCGCACCAATCGTGAGTCGGAACCGGCGAGTTCTGGCGTGCCAGGGGGCCGCCTCTGACTTTATCGCGCGCCGCGCCAGTCTCGCCGATTCGCGCGGATTTTGGCGTCGCGTGTGAAGCGAGATCAGCAAGGAAGCGGCATCCTCGGCTCTTAGGGCCGCTTGTGGGGACGCGCCATCGTAGAGCCGCCGAATTGCGTTCTCCCATCCAAAAAATGCAAGTCGTTGTCCAAAAAATAGCAAGTCAAGCCATCCTTCAGCTTTGAACGCCACGTCTCAAACAGGAGACCAACGGGTACCGAATGCTGCAAAGGCGCGGCATCCAAGGACATGGGAAGCAGCCGTGAAAAGATGCGCCCAGTGCCACGGAAGGCTGGGATTAGGTGTCCGCACCCGCAATTGGTGGAATGGCCGCTGGTGGGTTCACACTCGCTTTTGTTCAGCTCATTGCGAACGCATTTATAAGCACGAGCGAAACGACGCCGCCAAACAGCGTTGGTACGCTTTCCTCGCACGCGGCAACCCGCGTGGAGCCGAGAGGCTTGGCCGCCACTGAATTACGGAGTGTTAAGCCACAGCTCCAATAGGACGACCGATCTTTTCCGCCTCGATCACAACATTTGTTTGCTGCGCACCTTATTTTTCGCCCCCGTTCGTTCGGCCCAATTTTCCCCGAGTTACGAGTAGACTGTTCCGGATTCGCTACTTTCCGCTGTATAGAGGGAGCCGACCGATTATCATCGTCTGATAAAACACTTGAGGCACCCCGAAGAAGCTTATTCGATGTTGGAACGCCCTCGACGGAAACGCTGCAACGCCCGGACAAGGCGATCTGCGGCAAGTGCCGGCAGTCGATCCTGATGACGTCCGCCCAGCGGTATTCGATCGCCACGTTCTGGGCCTCGACGTAGCCGGCCTCACTCAGCCCGTGCCGGAATGCGCGCGCGGCATCGGCGTAGAGATCGGCCAACGCGCTGTTGAGGAATCCGATCACCAGCGTCGCCGGCTGCTGCGCGTGCGCCGACAAGGGCCACGCCGCCGCGCACCCAATGAGCGTGATGAACTCGCGGCATTTCATCGGAGGGTTCTCCAAACCGCCTCGCGCGCCGTCAGTCGGTTCTCCCCCACGCTCACCCTGCCGCACAGGGCCAGGCAAGTCCTTGGGCCAGATCTGAATCGTTCTGAAAGAGGACGCTCTATACATTTCAAGGGCTTGCGCTTCCTTTTTACAGATTTTCAGGGCCATGCGCTGTAAAACGCGGGAACGGAGCATCTTGTAAAAAAGGGCTGCGCCCGTCACTTACGATCTACTGCTGGCGGGCATTTGCGCAAATACAGACGGATCTTCGCCCGGACGGCGGGATCGAGATTTGCTTGCTCATCAAGCTCGCGGGCGAAGCGACAGCAAGCCGCCGGCGTGCCGTCTATCGCGCATCGGAGAAACGCGGCAAGCTCGCTCGGTTTGTCGACCTCGTCGAGCGCGGCGACAAGCACGACAGCGATCTCG
>DATFVF010000025.1:0-5081 GCA_035260465.1 Pseudolabrys sp.
CTGGAGTGATCTGAAAAAAATCGCGCGCGCCCGCCAAGCGACGCTATCAGAGTTGGTGGCAGGTATCGACCAAGCGCGGCAGCAGAGCAATCTATCCTCAGCAATCCGCGTGTTTATACTCGCGTCCTTTCGCGAGGATACGCCAAACGAGGGTCAACCTTCTCAGCGTCCGCTTAGCCCGCAATAGCGGACATCAGACAGCGTCGTCGCCATGTCCGCTAAGTGCCAATAGCGGCATTTGCTTTCGCGGGCGCTCGACCACCGTCATTATCGCTGTGGTGCCCCATACGGATTGCAGTTGAACCAAACTCCCGGTCGCCCATCAGTGATAATCAATCCAGCCTGAATGCAGTCCCGAAAATTCGCGTAAGTTACCCACGTCGGCAGGCGCGCATCCGGTAACGTCGTCGCAGGAATGCCGGCGACAAAATAGGTGATTACCTACAAACCTTTCATGGTGGATATTTGAGCCGCTTCCTACGCCAGCTAAGCAGGGCCAATCCGCCGAGACCGGTAGCGAAGAGCGGGAGTGTGGCCGGCAGTGGCGTCACATCTGTTGTGGAGGACACATTCGTGACTACGAAGGTGTCATCTAAATAGTCAAAGTTGCTGGGTCCTTTTTTCAGATCTTCGAATCCCACGTACACGCCGGCAGGTATCACGCCGGCAGGTACGTGGAGAATCGAGTCGCTCAAGCCATCGTAAAAAGTGGAGTAGACGTGCTGTCCGTCGCCTCCGTTCAATGCAGGGTCGGAATACCAAATGTCGCCTGTGTTAAGCGGAGACACTTGATCGAAAAACACGATCGTATCACCGGCATGGACATTGCCGAGAACAAGAGAGTCCCCGATATGGGAGCTGTGATCATTCAACCCGGTAATCCCAGTCGGGATACCGTTCACAGTCATGCCGAGCACTTCTGAGAAGCCGGCGGCCGACCCGGCAAAATAAGCGGTGACCGGACCGTCATTTATTGCGGTGAAAGTATAGGTCCCAGAATTTTCAATGCCTTTATTGGGGTATGGAATAACGGTGCTAGCTCGCGCTGTTGAAACGAGCGGACCGGCGCCGACTGCAACCAGCACTGCAGCTAATAAGATTTTGTTCATCACAATTTCCTCATTAGACCACGGCGTGAACGACAACTTGGCGGAAACGGCTTTCAAAAACTTGGGTAAAAGCGACAATGATTTGGCCTAATACGAATCTGGCGTTCCGCGCCGGACGCCACACGACCATCGCACCAGGTCCGATGAGCGCGGCTTTCAGGACAGTCAATGTTTGATTCGCAGATGCACGGCGGCGAAGACGCGTCCCAGAATCGTTTCCAAAATCCAGAGGTTTTTGGTTCGGGATAGAACCGCGCGGAGGAACCCTTTTGTCGCTTAGTCGAGCTCGACCCGCGGGTGCGTTCCCTGCCGCCATCGCTGGCACCGCGCGGCGGTCGGGTCGAGATGATCGCCACCGCCAACGATAAACTCTGATATGAACCGCAATGCTCAAAGCGGTTGCGGCGCAATGGTTTCTGTGAACTGGCAAAGACGAGTAAATATCGCCTTAATGTTGTTCCGCGGCGGTACGGGAACTCGAAGCCCCCAGGGCGCGCCACTACTCGCGTAGTGGTCATGGCTGCTATGCGAGGATGCGGCGCTCATCACGCGTTTTTTAACATACAAATTATGAGCCGGATGATTCCTTAGCGGCTACAGTTAGCTGTCCTGCAGCTAGCTCTCCGCGGAGCGTCAGGCGATGATCAACAGCAAGAATGTGGTGGCAGCGCTCCGGCGTGACGTGGCCTTTATTTGGCACGTCGTGGTCGCTGTGGTGTTCATCGGGTTCGCGAGCCTCGCAGTCGCGGCGGCGCTGCTCGACTTGCTGGCGATTCGGCATTAGCCCACGACGCGTCGATCGCTATCGAAACCCACCACTGGCCAACGGGTAGTTGTGCCTCCGTCCACGAAAATCCTCGACGACGACCTTGTCCGAACTTGTGCGCTGAATGTAATTCGGACCGATCGGCGACTTCCCGTAGCCGCCCGGAATATCAAGCACATAGGTCGGCTGGCATAGCCCGGAGATTTGACCGCGCATGCTGCGCACCAGGTCCTGCCCCGCAGCAATATCCGTCCGCAGGTGAGCGGTGCCGGGGGCGAGATCTCCGTGGTGCAAGTAGTACGGCTTAATCCGGCATTCGACCAAGGCCCGCATAAGTTCGCTCATAACTTCCGGAGTGTCATTGACGGCCCTCAGCAGGACGGTCTGCGAAATCAATGGAATGCCGGCATCGACCAAGCGTGCGCAGGCCGCGCGCGCAGGCGCGCTGAGTTCACGCGGATGGTTGACATGCACGGCGACATACGTCGGCTTGCCCCTGATCTTTAGTGCGCGCACCAGCCCGGATGTGATCCGCTCGGGATCGGCAATGGGAACCCGTGTATGAATCCGCACGACTTTGACGTGATCGATATCGGAAAGGGCCTTCATCACGATACGTAGCCGCCGCGAGGACAGCACGAGCGGATCGCCACCGGTGAGGATTACTTCCCAAATCTCCGGATGGCTCCGGATATAGTCGAGCGCGTCTTTCAGCGCTCTCGCCGTAAGTGCAATCGGCTTGCCAGGACCAATCATTTCCCGGCGAAAGCAAAACCGACAATAGACCGCACAGATGTGAGTGACCTTAAGCAGCACCCGGTCCGGGTAGCGATGGACAATACCCTCCACCGGGCTGTGCGCTTCGTCACCGATCGGATCGGCGACTTCCCCCGGCTGAAGTTCGAGTTCCGCCGCATCCGGGACAAATTGCCGGGCTATGGGGTCATTGGGATCACTAGCGTCGATCAACTGTGCCAATGCCTCCGGCAACGCTATCGCGTAGCGAGCGGCAACATTATCCAATGCCGCCTTGCGGTCTGGCGGTATCAACCCCCGGTCACACAATTGGGCAGGCGTGCGTAGAGTTGTCATCGTTTGTCCCTGTTCAAATCCGGTTACGGTTCGACAACGGGCGTCCAGATCACCTGGCCAATATGTTGTGCACCGCTCGCGAGCATCACCAGCCGATCGAAACCAAGTGCAATACCGCTCGCCGGCGGCATCTGCGTCAATGCATCGAGGAAATCTTCATCGACCGGATAGCGTTCGCCATGGATCCGCTGTTTTTCCGCCATCGCGACCTCGAAACGAGCTCGTTGCTCGACAGCGTCCGTGAGTTCAGCGAACGCATTTGCGAGCTCAACACCGCATGCATACAGCTCGAACCGTTCCGCGACCTTTTCGTTTCGGGGCTTTGCTCGTGCCAAAGCCGCCAGCGGCAGAGGATACTCATATAATATGGTCGCCAGACCAATGCCGAGGTGCGGATCGACGCGCTCGGCTAGGATACGGCTGAAAATGTCGCCCCAGGTATCGTCTTTGGCGGTAGCGACACCGGCTTTGGCGGCCTCAGCAGCAAGCGCATCCCGCTCGCCCCTATTTCCGCTTACGGTCGCCAGGAGATCGACCCCGGCATGCCGCGCGAAGGCCTCCGCAACCGAGACACGTTCCGGCGGCGCATAAGGATCGATTGTCTTGCCGCGAAATGTGAATTCCTTTTTGCCAACGGCGCGTGCCGCCTCGGCCAGCAGCGCCGCACAATCGTCCATCAGCGTCTCATAATTTTCGTTCGCCCTGTACCATTCCAACATGGTGAACTCTGGATGATGCAACGGGCCACGCTCCCGGTCGCGAAATACGCGTGCGAAATCGACAATACGTGTCTCGCCCGCCGCTAAAAGTTTCTTGCAGGCAAATTCCGGCGAGGTTCGAAGATAAACTTGGCGGTGTTCCCCACCTAGTCCGACGAGTTCGGTAGCGAAGGCATGCAGGTGGGTCTCGTTGCCGGGGGAGACCTGAAGAGCTGCCGTTTCAACCTCCACAAAGTCACGCTTCGCGAACCAAGCCCGCAAGGCTGCGGTGATACGACCGCGCGCAAGGAGGTAAGGCCTGCGGGCGGCGTGGGAGCCGGCGTTCCAGAACGGTGGGCTTTTTGGCACATCTACCTCGGTCGGACGACCAGCTGGAAAGGCTGGCATCGGGCGAGAAGATCGCTATGGTGCGCCCCGAAACCGCGGCCTGCCGCCGCCCACAAGTCAAGGATCGTTACCGTGAAAGTCATCGCTTCATCGCTCCGCAAGGGCAACATCGTCGATCTCGATGGCAAGCTCTATGTCGTCCTTAATGCGGAAAATTTTCATCCCGGCAAGGGCACGCCGACGACCCAGGTCGATATGCGCCGCATTTCCGACGGCGTGAAGACCCAGATGCGCTACAAGACAACCGACCAGGTAGAACGCGCCCACGTTGAGGACCATGAATTCAGCTACCTCTATCAGGATGATGACGGCTTTCACTTTATGAATCAGGAGAATTTCGATCAGGTGCAAGTGCCGGCCGATGTGATCGGCGATCAGACGGTCTACTTGCAGGAAGGCATGGTGGTGAACCTGAGCGTGCACGAAGGCGTACCAGTTGCTATCGAGCTACCGCAGAAAGTGACGCTCGAAATCGTGGATACCGAACCGGCGATGAAAGGACAGACCGCTTCCGGCTCGTTCAAGCCGGCAAAGCTGTCGAACGGCGTGCGCACGATGGTGCCGACCCACATTACCGTTGGTACCCGCGTCGTGGTGAGCACCTCCGACGGCTCCTATGCCGAGCGCGCCAAAGATTAAACACGCACGCTGCTGCGCACTTCCTTTGGAAATAGATCGTCGGGCGTAAGCCGCTTTTCTGTTACGCCCTGATCGTGCGCAAAGCGGCAGAACGCCTCTAGCGTCTTGCGGTTTTCTTCCAGGCCGTAAGGAAACGGGTCGTCGCCAAAATTATCGCCCCACTCGCTAGCGATCGCAGCCGCCCAAGGCACGGGAATGCGCGACGCCGTCAAATCTTGGATACGCTCAAGGCTGCGACGCTTGGCGTCATCGAAAGCCTTAAACAGGTTCATCGCGGTCCAAGGATATCGTTCGAATACGGCTCGGCGCATCGCTATCACGTGCATAATGGGGTAAATGCCGGTCGCGGCGTGGTAACGCATCTCCTCG
>DATFVF010000026.1:0-6853 GCA_035260465.1 Pseudolabrys sp.
GCTGGCGTTGACGATCTCGACCCGCACCGTCTGATTGCGCATGGACGGCACGTCGCTACCGCGCATCAGCACGCGGATGGTCTTGGCTTGCAATTCCTTCAGGCCAAACGGCGCTACCGACCAGCCGATGTCGATCTGTCCCGACATTGTCATCGTGAAGGTCGCGGGCGGCCCTCCGGTCTGGGTCGGCTTCGCCTTGAGACCGTAATGATTGATCAGCGCGCGCAATACGCTGTCGGAAGTCGAACCGTTGGTCGAATAGGCGATCGTATGCTTGTCGCTTATGTCTTTTACGCTCTTGATCGGCGAATTGACGGGTACAAACCAATAGATGTCTTCCACACCGGTATAGCCTGCGGCCAAGACGCGCACCGGTGCGCCCTTTGAGAAAGCACGCATGGCGCCGGGAGTGCCGACGCCGATGCCGATATCGGCGCTGCCTGAGATCACCGCCTGCAGCGTCTCGCCGGCGCCCTGGGTGCCGTAATTTTCCAAGACGATGCCGTGCTTCTGAAAAATTCCGGCTTTCATGCCTAGCGTCGGTACCTGATTGGACCAGGCGTCGATCTGGCCGACCGCAACTTTGATCGTGTCCTGTGCACAGGCCGGAGCAGCGAGGACGGACAACGCGAATGCAGAAAGAACCGCAATGAGGAAGTTCTGCGGAAACCCGGACGCATCACTTTTCATCGTCGTCGAGCTCCCGGCGCAAACGGGCAGAGCAGGAGGTCGTCTGCACGGCTGCGCCAGCCGGCAAGCTCCGTCATCGCAGCGCTGTCTCACGCGTTAGGGTCACTGGCGTTCGGATAGAACAGTTGCTCACCCTCGATCTTGTAGTTTGCGATTGTTTTCTGGCCTTCGGGCGACACCAGCCAGTCGATAAACTCCTGCCCCAGCTCTTTTTGGACGTTGGGGTGCTTGGCCGGGTTCACCAGTATGACGCCATACTGGTTGAACATGCGCTTATCGCCCTCGACCAGGATTTGCAGATCGCCTTTGTTCTTGAAATGAATCCAGGTGCCGCGGTCGGACAGCACGTATGCATTGCTGGCGCCCGCCGTATTGAGCGCCGCGCCCATGCCTTGGCCGATCGATTTGTACCAGGCGCCTTTGTCCTTCTCGATGTCGATGCCGGCGTCCTTGTTCCAGAGCGTAAGTTCGGCGATGTGCGTACCGGAGCGGTCGCCACGCGAAATAAAGGACGCTTGCTTGTCCTTGATGATCTGCATCGCCTTGGCGACGTCCTTCATGCCTTTGATTCCGGCGGGGTCGCTCTTTGGTCCGATCAGCACGAAGTCGTTGTACATTACGGCAAAACGCTTCACGCCTTCACCTTCGGCGAGGAACCTCTCTTCCGCCGACTTGGCGTGGACGAACACGACGTCGGCGTCGCCGCGCCGCCCCGTATCGAGCGCCTGTCCGGTGCCCTGCGCGACGACTTTCACCGTGATGCCGGTCTTCTGCTTGAAAATCGGCAACAGATATTCAAACAGCCCGGAATCCTGCGTGGATGTGGTCGAGGCGACCACGATTGATTTGTCCTGAGCGCAAGCGGGCGCCCCGAGCAAAAGTGTTCCGGCTGCGATAGCCGCTGCGAGCGCACGATACTTCACTGAGATCCTCCTTCGTTTGTTCTTCTAGACGAGCAATTCACCTGCGATAAATTTGCGCGCCACGTCCGTTCGTGGGGCTGCAAAGAATTCTGCCGCCGGCGTATTTTCGACGAGCCGACCGCGATTGAGCAACACGATGTCGCCGGCAAGCCGTCTCGCCTGGCCGAGGTCATGCGTTGCCATGATCACCTTAACACCGCGCGCACTCACCGAGTGCACGATATCCTCAATCGCCTTGGTCGCGTACGGATCGAGGCTGGCGGACGGCTCGTCGAGGAACAGCACGGCGGAGTCGCGCGCAAGGGCGCGCGCCAGCGCGAGCCGTTGCTGCTCGCCGCCAGAAAGCCGCCGCGCGGGCCGGTCGCCGAGTTTGTCGAGGCCGACGAGCGCGAGGAGGGCGGCGCTGTCGTCATGGCGCTGCGCGCGCGGGACTCCGGCGGCAGCGAGCGCAAAGTGGACATTTGCGGCCGCCGTGCGCCTGAGCATGGTGGGGCGCTGGAACACGATCGCGCCCTTGGTCGGCGCCGCGATCTCCTGTCCGCCCCAGGTCACGCGGCCGCCAGAGAGCGGAATAAGGCCCATGGCGGCGCGCAGGAGCGTCGTCTTGCCGCTGCCGTTCGGACCGATGAGGACCGTCGGCGGCCCCGCTGCGATCGTCAGTGTTATATCGTCGAGGATCGTGACGTCGCGGCCGACGATCCGGGCTTCTACGAGCATTAAAGGCAACTCGGATACGGGTGCTCGCATGATCATCCCGCGTAGCGTTCACCGGCGCGGCGCATGCCCCATGCCAGCGCGTTGATGAAAAACACAATGAAAATCAGGATGATACCGAGACCGATGGCGAGCGGCAGGTCGCCTTTCGAGGTTTCCAGGGCGATTGCGGTCGTCATCGTGCGCGTGAAGCCATCAATATTGCCGCCCACAATAATGATGGCGCCGACTTCTGCCGCCGCCCGCCCAAAACCTGCAAGCAATGCAGTGACCAGGCTAAAGCGCGCATCCCAGACAAGGGTTGCCACGCGTCGCGCCGGGCCGATGTTCATGGCCGCAAGCTCGTCGCGATATTCGACCCATAAGTCCTCGATCGTTTGGCGCGACAGCGCCGCGATGATCGGAGCCACGAGAATCGTCTGCACGATAACCATGGCCTTGGGCGTGAACAGCAGTCCCCATTCGCCAAGCGGGCCCGAGCGCGATAGCAACAGGAAAACTGCCAACCCGACAACGACCGGCGGGAGGCCCATCAGCGCGTTGAGGATCACGATCACGACTTCGCGCGCTCGAAAGTGGGTAAGGGCCAAAAATGCGCCCGCAGGCACGCCGATCACCGCCGCAAGCAGGGTCGCGCTCAAGCTTACCAAGAGCGATAACCGAACGATGGCAAACAGCGTAGGATCGCCGCTGAGGACCAATTGAAATGCTGAGGCGTTTTCGTGCATGGGCAAGCCGGGGTGCACAGTATAATTAGAGCTTACAGCGCCCTGGGCAAGCCAATGCTGGTGTTAGTCTGTAATTTCAGGGGCGGCCGAGGACATAGCCGGAGGCTATGTGCTCCGCTGCCCCAGCCACAAAGTGCGCGTTCCTCAATATGCGAACCGGCTGAAGTCAAAGGCCCGATTGAGAATGAAGACGAGCGCCAGAAATCCGGTCGCCGCAGCGATCATAACGACAGCTCCGAGACAGTGCGCTTTCACCACCTCGTTCTTCTTCGAATCCGATTTTTTCCGAACGTCGTGCATTGTGGCGAATGGCCAAGAAGAGGCCATTGCTAAATCACGCAACCAGCGCGGACTAACGAAAATATATGATGGGTGCTATCTGATCGGGTGATGCCGGCTTGCGGCCGGCGCATAGCTCGACAGTTGGCGGCGTTGAGCAGTTTCGAAAGGAAAGCCGAACAGAGCGTGGCGCGAACTGCGCTGCTTCACCGGGATCTGCTTTAAGGCTTGATATCGAACTCTCGCGTGAATTTTGTGTATGTGTCTTTCTGTTCGGCTAGGAATTTTGCAAATTCGGCGCCGCAAAAGAGATTGATGAACATCCCCTGGCCTTTAAGCCTGTCGGCGACGTCGGCCGTTGCGACGGCATCGGAAATGGATTGCGAAAGCTGGGCGAGCGTATCTTTCGGCGTCTTTGCCGGGGCAACAAAACCGAACCACACGGCCGCGTCGAGATCGTTGAAGCCACTCTCAGCCAAGGTTGGGACATTCGGTAACGGCGGAACGCGTTTTTTCGCGGGCACGGCGATTGGCCGCAGCGCGCCCGAGTCGATCTGTCCCTTAAGATCGGAATAATTGGCAATCACCGCCGTAATCGTTCCAGCGAGCGCAGCGTTCATCGCTGGTGGAGAACCCGGATACGGCACGTAAGTCATGTCGACCTTGGCATCGCGCTTGAGAAGCTCACCTGCGATGTGAACGATCGAGGCCGGGCCTGTGCTGCCGTATGACACCGCACCGGGCTTGGTTTGCGCCAACTTCAGAAAATCAGCCAGATTTTGAATATCCGATTTGCTGCTGACAGCAAGCACCGCCGGAGTCGCAGCGATATAGCAAAGCGGCTCGAAATTGCTGACCGCATCGTAGTGGCCGGAAAAAAGGATCGAGCTCAGAATGAAAGGGTTTTCAACGAGCAGGATCGTTGTACCGTCGGGCGTCGCGCGCGATACGAATTCGGTCCCGACGATTGAGCTTGCGCCCGGTCGGTCTTCGACAACGATTGATTGGCCCGTTTTCTGAGTTATCGCTTGTCCGACAACACGCGCCACCACGTCGCCGGTACCGCCTGCAGCATAGGGAACGATAATCCTGACGGTCTTGCCGGCAAGCGTTTGCGCAAGGACGGGTCGAACGTTCAGCGCGAGCAACAGAGTGAAGAAACAAAGTCCGATGAATCTCATTTTGGTGATTCCGCTCCCCGATTTTTTATTCGTATAGCCTGAAGGCATCCAGCTCCCGTTGCAAGGCAGCTTTTAACCTGACGATGGCGTCTTTCGGCCTTGGATCGCCTCCCAGATGCGATACGGCGTCACCGGCATTTTGATGTCGTCGATGCCATATGGCGCCAGGGCGTCGGCGATCGCACTCACAATCGCGGCAGGTGCCGCCGTGGTCCCGCCTTCGCCCCCCGCTTTGATGCCGAGCGGATTGGTCGGTGACAGTACTTCGACGATCTTCGTGACGAACGATGGTAATCGGTCGGAACGCGGCATTCCGTAGTCCATGAATGAGCCGCACAAAGGCTGGCCCGCCCCGTCAACGACGCACTGTTCCCATAACGCCTGGCCGATGCCCTGTACGATTGCGCCATGGGTTTGGCCATCGACAATTAGTGGATTGATGCAGCGTCCCACGTCGTCGACCGACGTGTAGCGGGCGAGCCGCAGGCCGCAAGTTTCCGGGTCAATCTCAATTTCGCAAATGGCGGAGCCATTCGGAAAAACCGGCTCATGCATTTCGTTATCGGTGATGACCGCAAGCCCGGCAGCAAGATCCTCCGGCATTTTGTGGCGGGTCATTTCCTGTGCCAGCTCGAAAAAATCGAAGCTGCGATTGCTGTCTCTCGTCATAAAGCGGCCGTCGTTAAAATCGACTCGATCCGGCGGCGCGTCTAAAATCACTGCGGTAGCGCGCTTGCCTTTGGCAATGAGCTCGGTTGCGGCAAGAGAAAATACTGTCGCTGCGTGGCGCATGGAGCGGCCAGAATGTGTGCCACCGCCGGCCTTCACAACATCCGTGTCGCCAAGAATGATGTGCACGGTCTCGACCGGTACATTGATGAGATCCGCGACCACTTGCGCAAAGCTCGTTTGGTGGCCTTGGCCGGCCGGCTGGGTACCGATGATAACCTCAACACGGTGATCCGATATTTTAATGCGGGTTTGCTCCTTCGGCGCACCGATTGAGGATTCGACATAATTGGCGAGGCCAAGCCCCAAGAGTTTTCCGCGTTTTTTGGCGTCGCGCCTGCGGGCCTTGAATCCATCCCAGTCGGCGAGACGCATCGCGAGGTCCATATTTTCCTCGTAGCGCCCGCTGTCGTAGAGCATACCGACGGCGTTTCGATAGGGCATGGCCTTTATCTGCACCAAATTGCGGCGGCGTAAGCTGACGCGGTCAATACCGAGCCTTTTGGCGGCGCTGTCGATCAGGCGTTCAATTGCAAAGGTGACTTCGGGACGGCCGGAACTGCGATAGGCCTGAGTCGGGACGGTATTGGTGAAGACGGAAACCGCGCGAAGTGAAGCAACGGGGATATCATAGCTGCCCGTAATCAATCCGGCCCCTTTACTCAGGGGTGATAGCGAAACGCAGCGCGCCCCTGCATTGCTGATGTTGGTTGCGCGCAGCGCCAGGAAGCGCCCACGTTCATCGAGAGCGAGTTCAAACTTCGCTACGAGGTCGCGGCCTTGGTAATCGCTGACGAAGCATTCCGAGCGTGTGGCCGTGTACTTGACCGGGCGGCCAAGTTTGCGTGCTGCCCACAATATGAGACCGAACTCAACATATACACGGTTGCGGGTGCCGAAATTTCCGCCGACATCATAAGACAGCACGCGGATGTTCTCGGGGTCGACGCCTAGCACGGACGCAAGCTCGCGCTTCTGTCGCACTGCGCCGCCGCTTCCAGCATAAATTGTGTAGCGCCCTTTCGCTTCGTCATATTGTGCCACCGCAGCGCGCGGCTCCATCGGCACCCCGGTCACGCGGTCGATATGGAAATCCATTGAAACGACGTACGGAGCATCTGTGAGAACCCGCTCGGTCTCGGCGGCGTCTCCAAATTGCGTGTCGACGAGGATATTGTCGCGAACCTCTTCCCACACCTTCGGCGCGCCAGGCTTCATGGCGTCCTCGGAATGCGTAATGCTGGGCAGAACTTCGTAATCGACGACGACCGCTTCAGCAGCGTCCAGCGCTTGTGCCTGAGTTTCCGCAACAACCATTGCGACGGCTTCGCCCACGTGCCGTGCTTTGTCGGCTGGGAGAAGCAGATGCGGTCCTATGAAGATTTCGGTCCCTCCCGGCCCGTGCAATTTCATGTCGAATTTTGTCTTGGGGAGGGGGTCGTGTTGGATTGCGCCAAGTTTGTCTGCGAGACAATCGGCGCCCGTAAACACGCCGAGAACGCCGGGCATGTTGTCAGCTGCGGCCCTTTCGATGCGGACGATGCGTGCATGGGCATGCGGCGAACGGACGATCGCCGCGTAAGCCTGGCGGGGAAAAAGGAAGTCGTCG
>DATFVF010000027.1:0-14056 GCA_035260465.1 Pseudolabrys sp.
TTCCCATGGCCGACCACGGCACCGTCGAATACGCCACCGCCACCGGCAACGACTATCCCGCGCACGAGCAAAGCTACGAGCGCTTCATCCACTTTACCCTGGTCGGCATCCTCTATGTGGTGACGATCCTCTTCGGCCTGGCGACCGGCGGCGTCATGGGCCACTGGTTCCTCGCGGCGTCGATTTTCGTCATCGGCTTGCTGGGCGCAATTCCGGGTCTGCTCAGCGGAGCGACGACCCCGAGTTATGTCGCCTTCGTCATCTGTTTTCTGATTTTCGGCTTCACCGGACTGTCGCCGCACTGACGTATTTCACGGACAGGCGGGGAGGCGACAATGCGAATTGCCGTGCCGCGTGAAACCGACGCCGGTGAACCGCGCGTTGGCGCTACTCCTGACACGATCAAGAAGCTCAAATCGTTCGGCGCCGACGTCGCGGTTGCGCGCGGCGCCGGCATCGCGTCCGGCATCCCGGATGCCGAGTTCGAGGCGGCTGGCGCGCAGGTCGCCGATGCTGTCACGAAGGATGCCGATATTGTTCTGAAAGTGCGCCGGCCCGGGCCTAATGAGCTGGGCACCTACAAGAAAGGTGCGCTGGTCATTGCCATTATGGATCCTTACGGCAATGAGGCCGCGCTCAAGCAAATAGCCGATGCCGGCATCGACGCCTTTGCAATGGAGCTGATGCCGCGCATCACCCGCGCGCAGTCGATGGACGTTCTCTCCAGCCAGGCCAATCTCGCGGGCTACCGTGCGGTGATCGACGCCGCTGAGGAGTATGGCCGTGCGCTGCCGATGATGATGACCGCGGCTGGCACCGTGCCCGCCGCGAAAGTGTTCATCATGGGCGTCGGCGTTGCCGGCCTGCAGGCTATCGCGACGGCGCGGCGCCTCGGCGCCATCGTCACCGCCACCGACGTGCGTCCTGCGACAAAAGAGCAAGTCGAAAGCCTCGGCGCAAAATTTCTTGCGGTCGAGGATGAGGAGTTCAAGAACGCGCAGACAGCGGGCGGCTATGCCAAGGAGATGTCGAAGGAATACCAGGCAAAGCAAGCCGCGCTCACCGCCGAGCACATCAAGAAGCAGGATATCGTCATTACCACCGCGCTGATCCCCGGAAGGCCGGCGCCGCGGCTGATTTCGAAAGAAATGGTGGCGTCGATGCGGCCCGGCTCCGTGATCATCGATCTCGCGGTCGAACGCGGCGGGAACGTTGAAGGCGCCAAGCCCGGCGAGGTAGCGCAAGTTGGCGGCGTCAAGATCGTCGGCCATCTCAACGTGGCAGGCCGGCTCGCGGCGTCAGCATCGGCGCTTTACGCCAAGAACCTGCTCACCTTCGTCGAGACCTTGATCGACAAGAAAGAGAAAAAGCTCGCGGTCAACTGGGACGACGAGCTGGTCAAGGCGACGCTGCTCACGCACAACGGCGCGGTAGTCCATCCAAACTTTCAGCCCAAGACAGCGGCCTAGGGAGATCCTACATGGAACAGGTGGCAACCGCGGTCGATCCCTTCGTCTTCAGACTGTCGATTTTCGTGCTGGCGGTGGCCGTCGGCTATTACGTGGTCTGGTCGGTGACGCCGGCGCTGCATACGCCGCTGATGTCGGTGACCAACGCGATTTCCTCAGTGATCGTGGTCGGCGCATTGCTGGCGGTCGGTGTCGCGCTGGTCGCGAACGACAATGGCCCGTTCTTGGCGCGCGCGCTCGGCTTCGTCGCTCTGGTCTTTGCTTCCGTGAACATCTTTGGCGGCTTCCTGGTCACCCAGCGAATGTTGGCGATGTACCAGAAGAAAAAGAAATGAGCGCCGCATGAGCCCGAACCTCGTCGCGCTGCTCTATCTGGTCGCCGGCGTCCTGTTCATTTTGGCGCTGCGCGGCCTGTCGAGCCCGGATTCAAGCAGGCGCGGCAACCTGTTCGGCATGATAGGCATGACGATCGCTGTGCTGACGACGCTCGGCGCGCATCCGCCGGCCAGTCAGGTCGCCTGGGGGCTGGTCATCGGCGGTATCGCGGTCGGCGGCGGCATTGGCGCGGTGATCGCGCGCCGCGTGCCCATGACGTCCATGCCGGAGCTGGTTGCTGCATTCCATTCGCTGGTCGGCATGGCGGCGGTGTTGGTGGCGGCCGGCGCTTTCTATGCACCGGCGGCGTTCGACATCGGCAGCGAAGGCCATATCCATCAGGCGAGCCTGATCGAAATGTCGCTCGGCGTCGCCATCGGCGCGGTCACGTTCACCGGTTCGGTGATCGCATTCTTGAAACTTTCCGGCCGCATGAGCGGAAAGCCGATCACACTGCCCGGGCGCCACATTATCAACCTCGCGCTCGCCGCCGGGCTGATCTTCTTTGTCTACGGCTTCTTCGTCTCGCAAACCGCGATGGACTTCTGGATCGTCGTCGCGCTGTCGCTGACGCTCGGCATCCTGATCATCATCCCGATTGGCGGCGCCGATATGCCGGTCGTCATCTCGATGCTCAATTCGTACTCGGGATGGGCGGCAGCCGGCATCGGCTTCACGCTCGGAAATTCGGCGCTGATCATCACCGGAGCGCTGGTCGGCTCCTCGGGTGCGATCCTGTCCTACATTATGTGCAAAGGCATGAACCGCTCGTTCGTCTCCGTCATTCTTGGCGGATTCGGCGGCGAAACTGCGGGGCCAGGTACGGGCGCCGAGCAGCGGCCGGTCAAGCTTGGTTCGGCCGAGGACGCCGCTTACATCATGAAGAATTCCTCGAAAATCATCATCGTGCCAGGTTACGGCATGGCGGTGGCGCAGGCTCAACATGCGCTGCGCGAAATGGCCGACAAGCTGAAGAAAGAAGGCGTTGAGGTCAAATACGCTATTCATCCGGTCGCGGGCCGAATGCCCGGCCATATGAATGTGCTGCTTGCTGAGGCGAATGTGCCTTACGACGAAGTGTTCGAGCTTGAGGATATCAATTCCGAGTTCGCGCAAGCCGATGTCGCTTTCGTCATCGGTGCAAACGACGTCACGAATCCAGCGGCAGAGGACGACAAAAGCTCACCGATTTACGGCATGCCGGTGCTGCAGGTCTGGAAAGCGGGCACCGTGATGTTCATCAAGCGCTCGCTCGCATCCGGCTATGCTGGAATCGACAATCCCTTGTTCTATCGCGACAACACGATGATGCTTCTTGGCGACGCCAAGAAAATGACAGAGAGCATTGTGAAGGCGATGTGACCGAACGCTCGCAGACGCGCTGACTTCTAACATCTGACTCAAATTTGAAAATCCGCACGACGATCTCGTTAACCGCGAGAGGAGTCGTCTGAGGATTGCGCAGTGCGGAGTGTAGACGGCCCCGCGCCGATAACTGTCATATGCGACCCGCCAAGTGCTCCATCAGTATTCCGGGGAGGGACCGCACCATGATCGGGGACAACAGCGACCAGAAACGGGGCGAGATCATTCAATTCGGACGCAGGCCAATACCGCCAAGGGGGCATGCGTTGTTGAGAATAAAACTCATGTGCGGAGCTTTCTGGCCGAGATGTTTGATGAACTCGGTTTCATCGCACGCGAAGCCGGCACCCTCGAGATCAGGGCGGCACTCCGCGATTTTCGACCCGACTTGATTGTGCTCGGACCGCTCGGAGGCGGAACCGAGGTTCAAATGCTCCTGCGGACGCTTCAGGCGCAGAGCTATGGCGGCATGGTCATGTTATTCGGTGGCCGCAGTTCGGGGACTCTCATCCGCGCGCATGAATTTGGTGCGCAAGCCGGGTTGGCCATGCTGCCGCCACTCGGAACGCCGTTTCGCGATCGTGACCTTCATGCAAATCTCGCCTGCTTCTTGCCGGTGCAACCGGCGCCGCCGCTCCCGGTCGATATCGACGAGGCGTTGTGCAACGGCTGGCTCGAACTCTGGTATCAATCGAAGATCAGCCCGCGGTCGCTGGTGCCGGGCGGTGCGGAGGCGCTCGTGCGCGTTCGCCATCCGACCTGGGGCGTCGTGCCGCCGGCCTATTTTATCCCGGCGGTCAACGACCCCTACCTCCATGGTTTATCGCAGTTTGTGATCGCGCGGGCTTTGGCGGATTCGATGCAATTTGCCGCCGCCAATCATCAGGTTCAAATCTCGATCCGCCTGCCGCTGCTCGCGTTGGGCGACATGCGGTTCATCGACCGGATGATGGAGCACCTTCCCGAAAAGGTCCGGAAAAGCGGCTTTTTGATCGCGCTTGATTGTGTGGATCTTGTCAATGAACAGGAGCTCGTGCGGCGCATCGCCGCTCAGCTTGCCTCGCGCAATATCGGGATCGCCATTAACGACATTGATGCACAAGGCGCGTCCATTGCGGGCTCGCGTGAGCTGCCTGTGGTCGAGATGAAGGTCGATCGGAAATATATTTGCGGTTGCGCCGATGACCGCATTAAACAGGCGCATTGTGCGGAAATTATCGCTATCGCACGCGATACGGGATCCAGGTCCGTAGCCGAGGGCGTCGAGACGCAATCCGATTTTCTCGTTGTGCGCGATCTCGGCTTCGACTTGCTGCAAGGCCACATGTTCGCCAAGCCGATGACGCCGCGCAAATTCGAGCGCGCAATGCTGGCCAGGCGCTACGCGGCTGTCGCGTAACGCCTGGCATCACAAACCGATTAGTAGCGCACCAGCTTCGCAGCTAGCGTGTGGCGGCCTTTACTTCGTCCACGGAAACAGCACGGCCGGGAAGTCGGCCGCGTAACGGCGTTCCTTGCCGTGTTCCGGGTGTGTCGGCGGCGGGGCCATCTGCGGTTCGATGACTTTGCGATAGAGGTGCCAGGTCGCGTGGCCGAGCACCGGTATCACCACGGTCAAGCCGAGAAAGAATGGCAGAGAGCCGATGATCAGCAGGGCACCCACAATCAGGCCCCACACGGCCATCGTCAATGGGTTGCGAGCGACGGCACGGATCGACGTCAAAAGCGCGACCGCCGCCCCGACATCGCGGTCGATCAGCAACGGAAACGACACGACGCTGATCGTGAGTACCAGAATCGCGAACAGGAGACCGACGCCGTTGCCGAGGATGATCAGATTCCACCCCGCGCGGGTCGTGAGAACTTCGTTTAAGAACGCTTCGATCGATGGCCGCGGTGCATACCCGAAATTGGCGATGTAGATGGCGTTCGCGGCCGCAACCCAGATCACGAAAATAGCCAGGAGGAGAAGGCCGAGCGCGGCGATCGCGCCGATCGACGACGATTCAAACACATCGAAGGCGTGCGTTGCGGACGTTTCGAGTCCCGCTTCCTTGCGCCGGCTTAGCTCGTAAATGCCGAGCGCTGCGATTGGGCCAACCAGAGCAAACCCGCTCACAAGCGGATAGAGCAGTGGGAGAATGGAATAGCCGAACGCGAGACGTGCCAGCACAAAGCCGACGATCGGGTAGATAATGCAGAGGAACATCGCATGAGTCGGCATTGCGTAGAAATCATTGACGCCTTTGACTAGGGCATCGCGCAAGTCGGCCACGCCGATGCTTCGGACGACGGGTACCGCGGGGCGAACGCCTGCACCAACCAGAATATTTGAATAAGCCATAACTTCACCTCCCGAGGCTTGTGGCTCGGGTGGCGTGGCGCTCAGAGTCGGGACTCTGCTTTACCGGCTCTTGATCACGTCACGTCATGAGCCATTGATAAAGACTATAACGCCGCTGCGCGGCGATCGTTGATCACAACTCCGCGTGCAGTTCCGCTTACATTAATTCGGGGTTTCCGCAGGCGCCGCAATGCGCACGGAAAAGCCATTTCACGTCATTTTTCCCCGGCTTTACCGAAGACCCAGAGGAAATCACGTTCGAAACGGCGATAAAGCAACTCGGCGCCGAGCGGGGTAAGGTGATCTGTGTCGAGATAATAGACGCCCTGAGGGCTAAAGGGTGCGCACTTGTCACGGTCGCAGAACGCATCCAGCGGATCGATCAATCTGACGTTCGAAAACGCGGCCGCAACGTGTTTGAGCACGGTCATTGCTTCGGTGCGCCGCTGTTCCACCATGCGCCGGTCGAGCAGACAGGATTCGCGGGGTTCTCCGCTGATCTGTGCCCGCATCAGGCAATCGGCCGGCGGATGTTCGAGCTCCGGTACCGGGCCGACGATGAGCACGCGTTGCGCCGGCGAGATCGCCTTCAGCATGTCGGTTAGGCCGCGGTCGAGAATGTCGACATATCCGCTACTGGCGCGATCGCTGTCGCGCCACAGCAGCCGGGGCAGCTCGGCATCGCCTGCCGGCGTGTCATGGCCGCTGTAAAGCAGCCACCGTGCCCCGAAGACCACGCCGGTGATCTTCTGGCTTTGCTGTTTCTGGAACCATCGAAGAAGCTCGTCATTGCTTGCGGCACACGTGCGCGCGACAAAGAAATCGACTTCGACTCCCAGCAGCGGCGGACATGAGGTCTTGCCCAATATTATCGCGGCGCCGTGTGCGGCTTGCGCCGCCCATTCCGCAACGGGCGCCAGCATCAGTGCGTGCGAGTCGCCCCAAACAACGACGTTCGGCTCGTCGGTGACGCCGACAAGGCAAGGCTTGACGTATTCGAAGTCCGCCACGGCATTGCTGGTCCGGCAGCCGTTCAACGGCTGAGACGGCACCCCCGCCAAATCGATGCTTTGCACGTTTCCTACGAATAGCGGGCTGCGGGCGAGGACCAGCGCAACAATCGCGACGACCGCGGAACCGGCAAGCCCCGCAAGGACGATGCGTCCCCCAAACCGGCGCGTGATGTCCGACCGCCGCAAACTTTTCATCGGCTGCTCGAGGAACAGATAAGTCGGAACGGACAAGATGAGCGCCACGCTGGATGCAGCGATATCTTTCCAATGGCTGCCATGCGCGACCGGCAGCGTTCGAGCGAGTGCGGTCAACGGCCAATGCCACAAATACCAGCTGTAGGACAGCACGCCGATTGTGACGACCGGCCGGCTGGCCAGGATTAGCATCAGTGGTGCGCGTTCGTTGCCAAGCCCGGACGCCAGCAGAAGCAACGCGCCGATCGTCGGCAGGCATCCCGCGGCCAAGCCCGGATAGGCGATATGTGCGTCAAACAAAGAGATCGAAGCGACGATGGCGAGGAAGCCGACGATTCCTAACGCTGCACGATATCGTGCGGGCACCATGTTGCCGCCGATGACGGCCGTTGCGAGCATTCCGCCCAGCGAAAATTGCCACGCGCGCGACATGATTGAGAAAAACGCCAGGCGATGATCGGTCTTGGTCAGGATTGCCAGGACGAGGTATGAGCCGGCGATGACCGCTGCACCGGCAACCAGCAACGCGACATTGGGGTGCCATTTGCGGCGCCCGGCGGCCGCAATGACCACGCCGATGATGGCGGGCGCCAGCAGATAATATTGCTCCTCGACCCCCAGCGACCACGTGTGCAGCAGCGGTATCACTTCCGATCGAACCGCAAAATATTCGGTACCGGAGGTAAAGTAATAATTCGATGCCATTGCAGCGGTGGCAGCAGCCGAATTCGCGAGTTCACGCATCTCTCGCGGCAGCAGCGGAAATAGCGGCGCAATGGCGAGCGTGACACATGTCACGAGCAGCAGCGGCGGCAAGATGCGCAGGATCCGACGCGCATAAAAATCGTGCGTCGAGAAACGGCCTGCCAGCGTCTGTTCGACGATTTGATGGGTGATCAGAAATCCGGAGATAACGAAAAAGATATCGACGCCGACAAACCCGCCCTGAAAACCAGGGATGCGGGCGTGGAAAGCGATGATCGCCACGATGGCGATGGCCCGCATGCCGTCGATATAAGCGAGACGGCCCGCCTCAGGGGCGGTCCACGCAACATCACGAGCGCGGCCCCGCGCCGCTGCTGCCAAAGCCGAATCTGAATGCATATCCCCGGTTCCGCGCGGGACACTATCAGCGAATCGCGGGACAGCGGAAGGGTCAGCCGTCAGAGCTTAGTGCCAGGTTCACCCGTTACATCGACCGGGAGCGGCAAAGCGCAATGCACGCGCACGCCTTCGCGCGCATATTCGACGCGTGTCTTGGCCTGAATCTGCCCCGGCAGGACGAACGCCAAAAGCCGCGAGCCAAAACCTTGCCGCGTTGGTTTCTTCACCGGCGGACCACCGCTTTCCACCCAGTCGAAGGCGAGTGTGCGATGTACGGCATCAATTGTGACGTTCCATGTCACCTCCACCTTGCCGCCATAGACCGACAGGGCGCCATATTTTGCGGCGTTCGCCGTGAGCTCGTGGATTGTCATGCCGAGCGATACAGCGACTTGTGATGACAACGTCACTTCCGGTCCGCGCAGCGCGATACACCCGGTTCCGTCGTCGAAGGCACCGAGTTCACTTCGCAGGATATCACCAAATTCGACGGCGCGTTCGTGGTCGGCGAGCAGCAGATGCGTCTTGGCAAGCGATTGGATACGGCCGAACAGGGCGGTTTTGAAATCCTCCATGTTATCGACCGCGCGCGCGGTAGAGCCCATGATCGCCTGCACCGTGGCGAGCGTATTTTTTACGCGGTGATGTAACTCCCGCACCAGGAGCGCCTGTTGTTCCTCGGATCGCTTTCGGTCGGTAATGTCGACCAGCATATTCACCGCCCCAACGAGCGTGCCGGATTCATCATGCAGCGGTGTCGGGTAAGGGATAAACGGCACGCGTGTGCCGTCGGGACGTTCGGCAGCGGCTTCCATGCCGCGCACCGCCCGGTCTTCCTTCAGTGCAATGGCCATCGGGCCCTCGTCATGTCGGAGGGGCGTGCCATCTGGCCAGAACAATTTCCAGGATCCGCACCATTCGCTCGTGCCGAGCTGCGGCCGATGGCCCCAAAGCTTGGCGGCGCCGTCGTTATAGTAGGTGATCCGCCCGGCCGCATCGGTCGTGTAGATAGCCGCCGGCAGCGCATCCAGAAGTTCGCGGAAGCGGCGTTCGCGCACCGTCGCCTGCGAACGCAAGGTATCGACGATGGGTACGACATTATCGGCGGCCGGCATCCGGCCAAAAGCCATGACCGCCCGCTCTAGTTCGTTTTCAAGAAACCCGATTGGTTCGTTCATTCCCAGCCAACTTCCCGCAACGCAATACAAATACGGCCCCCCTCGCGGGCCGGGCAACGGCATCGACTCGCAGCAACAACTCCTCTGCCATCAAATAGTTGCCTGGTTCGGCTCAAATTTTTTCGCCATTTGTCCGCTAGCCTTAACAAATCCCGGCCGAGGCCGGGGTTTAGGCCGGATCAAAGGCGTCGGAGCATGACGTAAGCGTCGACGCGGCCCAGCCGGGGGTGATCGAAGACTTCCGGTAGGCGTCCGGCGATGGCAAATCCCAGGCTCTGCCAAAGCCGCACCGCACGCTCATTCGACGCGATCACGAAGTTGAACTGCATGGCCCCAAAGCCGCGCGCCCGCGCCTCGTCCAGCGAATGCATGCCCATGGCCCGTGCTACGCCGCGGCCGAAGACATCCGGCGCGACAACGTAGCCGCAATTGGCTACGTGCGCTCCGCCGCCACGGTTGTTGGCCCGGAGATAGTAAGTGCCAAGGATGGATCCGTTATCATCGGCCACGAACACCGTGTGGCCACGCGATCGCCAATAGCCAATCGCGTCGGTGCGGGAAATATCGCGCGGGATGGGATAAGTTTCGCCGGCGCGGAAAGTTGGTTCAAGAATGCGCCAGATGGCGTCGTCGTCGCCTGCCGTTGCCTGCCGGATATTCACTATTCCGCAGCCACCTGCGCCGTTCCTTGCGTGAGCTTGGGATTAAGTTCGCAGGCCTCTTCCCAGCTCAGCACATTGAGAGATTTCACAAGCTTGCCGACGCCGTCGGTCTGCGCGCAGAGCAGGCCGAGTTCGATGATCTCTTCGTCGGTGAAATGCTCGGACAAATCCCGATAGACCTCATCCTTGTCGATGGCATGCTCGCCCTGTTTGAAGAGGTCGGCGTAGCGTAGCGCTGCCTTCTCGCGTGGCGTGAAATGCTTGCTGGTCTGATACGTGAACAGATCGCTGATCATTTCCTCGGTCAAACCTTCGGCCCTGGCGACGTTGGAGCGCACGGTCGAGCAGTAACCGCACTGGTGCGCGACCGAAATCTTGATGCGACACATTTCCTTGAGCTTGTGAGGCAGCAGGCCCTTGTAGAGCACCTTGTTCCAGTACTCGACCCAACCGGTGCCGATCTCGCTGCGTGTCATGATGCTGACGACCCGCGGGTCGGGCGCGCCGGTCTTCTTGGCCGACTCGATCAACTCCCGCGTATGCGGGGTCTTCTCGTTCTCCTCGATGTAACGCAAGCGCGGCATAGCGACCTCCCTGACGGTTGTCATGAGGCTATGAGGATCGGACGGCGGCAGCAAGCCTGACGGAAGAATCTCGTGTTATGAGACAGCATGACCGCGTTGAAATGGATTCTCGTCCTCGCTGTGCTCTGCTACGGCGGATTGCTGACGCTGATGTATGTCTTTCAGCGCAGCCTGATGTATTTCCCCGATCCCACGCGCACATCGCCGGCTGGTGCTGGCTTGCCGCATGCCGAGGAGATAACGCTCACCAGCTCGGACGGTGAGACGCTGGTCGCGTGGTACGTGCCCCCGCGCGGCACCAAACCGGTTGTCATATATTTTCAGGGCAATGCCGAGGGCCTTGCCGCGCGCGTCGGGCGTTTGACCTGGCTCACCGCCGACGGCACCGGCCTTTTAGCGTTGTGCTACCGCGGCTACTGCGGATCCACCGGCAATCCCAGCGAATCCGGCCTGATCCGCGATGCAATGGCCGCCTACGATTTTGTGCGTGCGCGTTTCCCGGCCGGGCGCATCGTGCTGTTCGGCGAGTCACTCGGGACCGGTGTTGCAGTTGCGCTTGCCGCCGAGCGCGAGATTGGCGCGCTTATTCTCGACGCGCCCTATACATCCATCTCCGAAGTCGGTGCGGCTGCTTATCCGTTCGCACCCGTGCGCTGGTTGATCAAGGATTCGTTCCGATCAGACCAGCGCATTACGCGCATCAAGGTGCCGCTGCTGGTGCTCCATGGCGAGCGCGACAATATCGTGCCCATCGCATTCGGCGAAAAATTGTTTGCGCTGGCAAATCAGCCCAAGCGCATGGTGCGTTTCCCGCTTGGTGGCCATGTCAATCTTGATGACTATGGCGCAGCAGCGGTGGTGAAAAAGTTTCTTGCCGAGCGTGAAGGCGAGGGATGACTTAGGCGGCGCGGCTTGAATCGGGCGGTGGATTTGAGGCGCAGACGAAATATTGTCCGCCCATCGGCAGCCACCGGAGATATTTCTCGAACGGGCGAAGCGCCGCGAGCGGTTGCGGGAAAAAAAGGCAATAGCTGGATTCATCGACGTTGAGATGCTCATTGCGCATGCGGGCGACCGTCTCCCGCATGCTCAGCAGCACGGCATCGGCGTCAAACGGGCAATTCTTGACCAGCCGGCGAGTGACCGGATTGATCGGATTGTGTTCGAAGATAATGAAATGACCGCCTTCTTTCAGGCGGCTGTAGCAATAGCGTATGGCCATCTGCCGATCCTGCGGCGGGATATGGTGAAAGACGCAGGACGCAATCACCAGGTCGAATTTTGAATCCGGGCCGAGGTCGTCCGTCGACATGAAGCGGCAGGTCGGATTTTGCTCGCGTGCGATCGCAAGGCTTTCGGCCGAAGGATCGCAGCCGACAATGTCGGCGCCGGAAAAAATCTCGCGCAGGTGGGGCATGCTGCGGCCGATGCCGCAGCCGAAATCCAGGACCGTGTCGACGCGACCGACGATTTGTTGTGCCAACTCGATTTTGTAGCGGGCGAAATAGTTGCTGTCGCCGTCGAAGAAATTCGTCTGTGCGGCGAGGATCGCCTCATACTGACCGGCATATTGATCGAAATCGACGCGTGCCACCGACGTGCCTCCTGCAGGGACAGGGGCAACGGCTTTTGCCCGCGTATCCGCCACGACGGATACGCCAACAAAAATAACAAACAGTTGCGCCGATGGATTTGAATGGAGCGGCCGCACTTTAGCGCGGCTTTGTCGTTCATTTATTTGGAAAAATGGCTCTGAAAAACAATAGCGCGGGCAAATGAGGCCCGCGCCACCATCAACTCCGAAATCGTAGACGCGAAACCGCGATCAGCCGAAACGCGGTGGGCCGCCACGGCCGCGGCCACCACCACCGGGGCCACCAGCGCCAGCGCCACTGGCGCCGGGAACGACGCGGGGCTTCATCGGGAGCAGGCCTTCGCGCTGCATCTTCTTGCGCGCCAGCTTGCGGGCCCGGCGGATCGCTTCCGCCTTTTCCCGCGCCTTCTTCTCCGATGGTTTTTCGTAATGTCCGCGAAGCTTCATCTCGCGGAATATGCCCTCGCGCTGCATCTTCTTCTTGAGCGCCTTCAGGGCCTGGTCAACATTGTTGTCGCGAACGAGAACTTGCACGCTTGCTCCTTCGTTATTGGTCCGTCGGGTTAAGGCAAAAGCCCCGAAAACGGGGGCTTTGAGTCGGGCGGCTCTAGCAGAAAAGGCGTTAAGAGTCCATTGGAAGGCAGCCGAAGTGCCTGCCGCACGGCCAAATTTCATATAGGGCGAGGGGTTAGCTGTTGCCAGCCATCACCGCGTCCATACCCGCGTCACATGCCCCATCTTGCGGTGGGGCCGTGCCTCGCCCTTGCCGTAGATGTGTACCGAGGTTCCTGGAACAGTGAGCCATCGCGCGGCGTCGTTCACTTCCTCTCCGATCAAGTTCACCATTTCCAGGCGCCGGCCGAGCCGCACGGGCTTGCCGAGCGGCCAGCCTGCAACCGCGCGGATGTGCTGTTCAAATTGCGAGACCGTTGCGCCGTCGATTGTCCAATGACCGGAATTGTGCACGCGTGGTGCGATCTCGTTCACCAGCAGAACCCGCCGCTGGCCTTTGCGCATGACGAACATTTCCACGGCCAGGACGCCGACATAGTCGAAGGCCTTTGCGATACGGGTCGCGATCTGCCGGGCTTGGTTGGCGAGTGCTGGTGGAACTTTTGCCGGCAGGCGCGAAACTTTCAAAATGTGGTCGCGGTGTTCGTTTTCGGTGATTTCAAAACATTCGACCTTGCCATCGCGTCCACGCGCGGCGACTACTGAAACTTCCCGCTCGAAATCGATGAAGCCTTCAAGGATGCATGGCGCATTGTGCACGGATCGCCAGGCCGCGACGGCATCGCCGCCTTTGGCAATCTTTGCCTGGCCCTTGCCGTCATAGCCAAGTTGGCGTGTTTTCAGCACAGCTGGCAAGCCAACCACTTTTACCGCATCGGCCAATTGCGAGGCGCTGTGGACCGGCGCATAGGGCGCGGTCGCTATCTTCAGCGCGCTGACGAAATTCTTCTCGATGAGCCGGTCTTGTGTTGTCTCGAGCACTTGCGGGTCTGGCATGACCGGCCTGCGTTTTGCGAGGAATGCCGCCGTCTTGGCCGGCACATTCTCGAATTCGTAGGTGATCACGTCGACAGCGCCGGCAAAGCGGCCGAGCGACATTTCGTCTTCGTAGGCCGCGCAGGTGCCCGCATGGACCACATCGAAAGCGCAGGAGTTCTTTTCGGGCGAATAGACGTGACACCGCAACCCGAGCCGCGCCGCCGCGAGTGCGAGCATGCGCGCGAGCTGACCACCGCCGAGAATGCCGATGGTCGCGCCGGGCTTCAGCACGGCATTCTGCTGGTATTAATTGGCATAGGTTCTCGTCCGCTCGTCCCCGCGAAAGCGGGGACCCAGAATGTTTGAACATGATTGTCTTGGCCCTGGATTCCCGCTTGCACGGAAATGAGCGGAGTGTGGGTCCAGCGCAAACGGAGCATGCTCAATCTTTTGGGCGCTTTGCAACGGCTCTGGTCTGGCGCGCGCGCCAGGCATCCAGCCGCTTGGCGAGTTTGGCATCCGACAGCGCCAGCACGGCGGCAGCTAGCAGGGCAGCGTTGATGGCGCCCGCCTTGCCGATCGCGAGCGTGCCCACGGGAATGCCGCCCGGCATCTGCATGATCGAGAGCAGAGAATCCTTGCCATCTAGCGCGTACGTATTCATCGGGACGCCGAAGACCGG
>DATFVF010000028.1:0-21028 GCA_035260465.1 Pseudolabrys sp.
CGCAGGATTCGTGACGCTCGCAGCGACGCTCGCGATTGTGCCTGATATCCCGATCCAGTCGCTGGCCATTTTACTCGGCGTCGATAAGTTTATGAGCGAATGTCGGGCGCTGACCAATCTAGTCGGTAATGGCGTTGCAACGGTGGTCATCAGCCGATGGGAGGGCGAGCTCGACGCGGATAAACTGCACGAGGCTATGGCCCACCCGATCTCCGTTGGCGAGGAGCTTGAAGCACAACCGGCCTGAACTTAAGCGCCAGGCCAGCAGACGCATCAGCAATTGCAGAATCATGGGCATTGACCAATCGAAATGATAGCGCGATAGCCAGTTGGACCAAGGAGTCCAAATATGTCCGATTGTTTGCACTGTGATATTCACGAATTGTTGGAGAGCCAACTACAAAATCGAGAAGTCAATCTTGCAGAAATTGCCGGGAAGGTGACGGAAGTCCTTGCCGACTTAATTTTAATGGCTCCGCCTGAGGAACAATCCACTCTCATGGCTGACGTTCTTGCAAACCTCGGCGGCTTTTTGCTTGAAAAGAAGGACACCACTGATCCAACGCAGCCGCGCCGTTCAAGTCATTAAGTCGACATAACGATATGTCTTCATCGATTAGATCGTTTTTGTCGGAGCGACAGCAGGGCTCCAACTGTGCTCGGATGATTTCGTATGGACCAGATCTACAACGTTTCAATCTGGCTCCTCCCAGTCCTTATTGCCATCACCTTTCACGAAGCAGCGCACGGATATGTAGCCCGTTTTCTCGGTGATGACACGGCCTCACGCCTTGGTCGGGTCAGCCTCAATCCGCTCCGGCATATCGATCCATTTGGCACAATTGTTCTGCCGGCACTCTTGCTGCTGGCACGCTCGCCATTCTTGTTTGGATACGCCAAGCCCGTGCCGGTGAATTTTCGGGCATTGCGTAATTCCCGCATTGGCATGGTACTGGTCGCGGCCGCGGGGCCTGCAATGAATATCGGGTTAGCAATTGTCGCTGCCTTAAGCTTTCATCTGGTCGTGTATCTGCCAAGCACCGTAGTTCAGTGGGCTGCGCAAAATCTCAAGAACGCCCTCATCATCAATGTCATTCTGGCGGTCTTCAATCTGTTCCCGCTGCCGCCACTTGACGGCGGGCGTATTGCGGTCGGTTTGCTTCCGAACATATTGGCCAAACAACTGGCCCGTCTTGAGCCTTACGGGATGATGATTCTGATAGGGCTGCTCATTGTCTTGCCTCTGGTGGGTGCGCAATTGGGCGTGGACCTTGGCTTTGTGTCACATGTTATTTCACGAGCCACCGATGCCGTTTTAAGAGTGATCCTGCAATTGACTGGCAATTTGTAAATATCCGGCTCAACCAAGGGCGTTGTGAAGGGTGACAAACATTGCGATCGCGGGCCCGATCAGTAATTTGGTTCATAATTAGAAGCAGGCTGTGTTCGCCTCATTCCATTCGCGCCGTCGCTTGTGTCACATTAGCTAGTCCGCGATAACCGCCGTCCCTTCGATTTCGACCTTAGCGTGCGGCTCTAGCAGTCCAGCAACCACCAACAGCGTCATCGCCGGAAAATGCCGACCGATCGTCCGACGGTACACGTCTCCAATTTCGCGCTGACGCGTGGCATAGTCGGTTTTGTTGGTGACGTACCAGTTAAGGCGAACGAGATGCCGCGGCTCTCCGCCGGCCGCCGCGAGGACCTCGACGATATTTTTCAGCGCCTGCTCGACCTGAACGACGAAATCGTCGCTCTCGAATTGCGCCTGCGCATTCCAGCCAACCTGGCCGGCAATGAAAACCTGTCGACCTTGCGCGGCGATGCCGTTGGCATAGCCTTTTGGCGCCGGCCAATGCTTCGGCTGCACAATTTCAAACGAGCTTTTGCTCATGATGCGTGTTCTCGTAATTTGAATCGTTGAATTTTCCCGGTCTGCGTCTTCGGCAAGGCGTCAATGAATTTTACAAGGCGCGGGTACTTATAGGGCGCGATGGTTGCCTTGACGTGGTCCTGCAAGATCTTGATGCGCAAATCATCAGCCGCGACCCCGGCCTTGAGTACGACGAAGGCCGATACGATCTGCCCTCGCTCGATATCGGTGGCGCCGATCACGGCGCATTCCGCAACATCCGGATGTGATAATAACGCTGCCTCCACCTCCGGCCCGGCAATGTTGTAGCCCGCAGAGACGATCATATCGTCGTTGCGTGCAGCGAAGTGGAATCGCCCATCTTCATCCCGGATAAAGGCGTCACCGGTGAGATTCCAGCCATCGTTGACATAGTCCTTCTGCCGCTGGTCGGAGAGATAGCGGCAGCCCGTCGGGCCGCGCACTGCCAGCCGGCCGACCGTGCCGGCAGGCACGTCGTTCATGGCGGCATCGACGATCTTGGCTTCATAACCTGCAACCGGCCGCCCGGTCGCGCCGGGCAACGCGTCACCGACGCGGCTGGTGATGAATATGTGCAGCATCTCAGTCGAACCTATGCCGTCGAGAATCGGCTTTCCGGTCCGGCGGGTCCACTCCTCGAACACCGGCGCAGGCAAGGTCTCGCCGGCTGACACGGCGATCCGCAAAGACGACAGATTGGCGCCCTGGTCCATCGCCGCCATCATCGCGCGATACGCGGTCGGCGCGGTGAATGAGATCGTTGCCTTATAGGTCTCAATGATCTGCACCATGTTGGCCGGCGACGCGTTTTCGAGCAGCGTCGCGGTGGCACCGAAGCGAAGCGGGAAAATTGCCAAGCCGCCGAGGCCGAAGGTGAAGGCCAACGGTGGCGAGCCGACGAACACGTCCTCCGGCTTAACGTTGAGAACCTCTTTAGCGTACCCATCAGCGACGATCAGCAGGTCGCGATGGAAATGCATCGTCGCCTTGGGTTCTCCGGTCGTACCGGAGGTGAAGCCGAGCAACGCCACATCGTCGCGTCCGGTCTCCACCGCGTCGAACTTAACCGGCTTGTCGAGCGCGACGCGGTCAAGCTCGGCGTCGTGATTGGACGTGCCGTCGAAATTGACCACCTGCTTGAGGAATTTGCTTGCTTTGGCGCAGGCGACTAACTCGTCGGCGATGCGGCTATCGCTCAATGCCAGCGCAATCTCGGCTTTATCGACGATCTTGCCGAGCTCGCCGGCGCGCAGCATTGGCATCGTGTTAACGACGACCGCACCTGCCTTGGTAGCGGCGAGCCAAGCCGCGACCAGTGCCGGGTTATTGCCGGAGCGAATCAAGATGCGGTTGCCCGGTTTAACCCCGTAGTTCTCGACGAGCGCATGCGCCAGCCGGCTCGACCAATCGGTAAGCTCTTTGTAGGTGCGTCGACGACCATTGCCGATCAGCGCGATGTGGTCGCCGAAGCCGCGCTCGACCATGCGGTCCGTCAATTCGACCGCGACATTCAAGCGCTCCGGATACTGAAATTCCGGCCGGTCCAGCAAGATGTCCGGCCATTGATCGAACGGCGGAAGGTTGTCGCGGGCGAAAGTATCGACGTGCGCAGATGGGCCAAGCTTGATGTGTCGAGTCATGTCAGCGGCCTGCGGCAGATGAAAGCACGGATCGAGCGATGACGATCTTCTGGACGTCGGAAGCACCCTCGTAAATGCGCAACGCCCGAATTTCGCGGTAAAGCGTCTCCACCGGATGGCCGGCGCGCACGCCATCGCCGCCATGAATTTGCACCGCGGCATCGATCACGCGCTGTGCTGCTTCGGTTGCATAAAGCTTGGCCATCGCCGCTTCTCGCGTTACGCGCGCTGCGCCCATGTCTTTGGTCCACGCGGCGCGATAGACGAGCAGCGCCGCCGCGTCGATCTCAAGCGCCATATCGGCGATGTGGCCCTGCACCATCTGCAATTCTGACATAGGCGCATCAAACAACTTGCGGCTTGCCGCGCGCTTTAGCGTTTCGGCGAGTGCGCGGCGCGCGAAGCCGAGGGCGGCGGCGCCGACTGAAGTACGGAATACGTCGAGCGTCGCCATCGCGATCTTAAAGCCGTCGCCCGCCGCCCCTATGATATCACCAGCATCAACCTGGCAGTTTTTCAACGTAACGCGCGCAAGAGGATGCGGCGCGATTGTTTCGATACGCTCAACAATCGAGAGGCCCGGGTTGTCGCCGCGCACGATAAACGCCGATAGGCCTTTCGCGCCCGGGACCTCGCCGGTTCGGGCAAACACGACGTAAAGATCGGCAATACCACCGTTCGATATCCAGGTTTTCTCGCCATCGAGGACATAGCCGTCGCGGTCTCGTCGAGCCGTGGTTGAAATATTGGCGACGTCGGAGCCGGCAGCTGGTTCTGATAGCGCAAATGCTGCGATCGCCGCGCCGCGGCGGGTCTTTGGGAGCCATTCGCCCTTTTGAGAAGCGGTGCCGAACAGCGAAATCGGTCCGGCGCCGAGCCCCTGCATTGCGAAGGCGAAATCGGCGAGGCCGGAATGGCGCGCCAGCGTCTCGCGGATCAAAGCCAGCGTGCGGACATCAATTTTTTCCGACGGATCGTCGCCCGGCGCGCTGTGTTTGAGCCAACCATCGTGCCCGAGCTTTTGCACCAGTTCGCGGCAAGCGGCATCAACGTCGCGATGATCGACATGCGCACAATGATGCGCGGCCCAGGATTCCAGCCGCTCGGCAAGCGCGCGGTGGCGCTCCTCGAGAAACGGCCAATGCAGGAAACTGCGGTCGAGCATCGTTCAATTTCCGGCGAATTGCGGCTTCTGCTTGGCCACAAATGCTTCATAGGCACGGTGAAAGTCTTGCGTCTGCATGCAGACCGCCTGCGCGAGCGCCTCGGCGTCGACGGCGGCGTCGAGCGGCATCGCGAATTCGTGGTGAAGCATGGTCTTCGTCATTCCGTGCGCGAAAGTTGGTCCGGTGGCGAGTTGTTGCGCTAACGTCATCGCGTCCGCCTCGAGCTTCTCCGCACCGACAATGCGATTAAAAAAGCCCCACCTCTCGCCCTCCTCCGCTGTCATGACGCGGCCTGTATAGAGTAGCTCCGACGCGCGGCCGTGACCGATAACGCGTGGCAGCAGGGCGCAGGCGCCCATGTCGCAGCCGGCAAGGCCGACACGTGCGAACAAGAATGCAGTTTTGGCTTGCGGCGTACCCAAACGGATATCGCAGAACAGCGCGATCATGGCGCCTGCACCAACGCAGACACCGTCAATCGCCGCGATTATCGGTTGCGGGCAAGCGCGCATCGCCTTCACGAGCTCACCGGTCATACGTGTAAAATCGAGAAGCCCTTTCATATCGCGCTTTAACAGCGGTCCTATAATGTCGTGAACATCGCCGCCCGAGCAGAAATTGCCTCCGTTCGAGCCCAATATAATGGTCTTGATATCAGCGGCCCTCGAAAGATCACGGAAGGTCTGGCCGAGCTCCGCATAACTATCAAAGGTGATCGGGTTCTTCCGCTCGGTACCCTTTAGCGTGATCACGCCGACTCCGTTCTGCGCACGCCAGTTAAAATACTTCGGCTTGAAGTCGCTCATATTCATGCGCGCGATCCTCCGTTGCGAATGCGGCTGGACAATCCGTCGAGATGCCGGATCAGCGTGTCCGCCCCCGCCGCATCGAATTCTGACAGCAACCCGTCAACCCAGGCCTGGTGCGCCTTGGCCATTGCGGTGAACTCTTTTAGGCCGCGCGGTGTTAACCGCACGATGATCGCACGGCGGTCATCAGCCGGGGCCTGGCGCGCGACAAGCTTGTCCGACACCAGCCGATCGATGATACCGGTAACATTGCCATTCGACACCATCAGGAAGCGCGACAGCTCGGTCATTGTCATGCCGTCGGGTTTCCTCTCGAGTGCCGCCATGACATCGAACTGCGGCAGCGTGACCTTGAACTCGACGCGCAACCGATCGCGCACCTCAGCCTCGATCGCGCGAGCAATACGCAAAATGCGCACCCACAGTCGCAACCGTTGTTTGCTCAGCGACGGCCCCGTTTGACGCGGTTTTGTCTTAACGGAAATTGTCATACCGTGCCCCCAGCGATGACAATGGCTTCTCCATTGATCGAAGCGGCCGCCGGTGAACACAGCCACAGCACTTTGGCGGCGACATCTTCCGGTGAAATCAGCTGGCCATCAGCATTGTCTTTGGCGAGCGCAGCGCGCGCCTCGGCCACGGTGCGACCGGTCTTGCTTGCAATCGCAACCGCCGAAGCGGCCAAAAGCGGCGTATCGGTAAAGCCAGGGCACACTGCATTCACGGTCACCCCTGTCGGCTTAAGTTCTTCGGCCAAAGCGCGCGCGAGACCCACGACGCCATGCTTGGCGGCGCAATAGGCGGCCACAAAGGGATAACCCTTCAGCCCCGCGGTCGAGGCAGTGAACACTATTCGCCGAGTCCCATTACCTTTGCGCATAACGTCACTCAGCGCCGCCTGTACCGTCTGAAACGCGCCGGTCAGGTTGATGCCGATCATGCGTTGCCAATGCTCGGCTGAAATTTTCGCGGCCGGTGCGCTTTCGGCGGCCCCAGCATTAGCGACGACAATATCGATCGGCCCATGCGCCGCGCGCGCGGCCTCCACCATCGCCGCGCAATCTGCAGCATTCGTCACATCGGCGATGATCACTGTGGTCTTCAGCAAAGGCTTTGCAACCTTGTCGAGCGGCGCCTTGCGTCGTCCGACAAGGGAAACGGCCGCGCCCTCCTTCGCTAGTGCCCGCGCAATCGCAGCACCGATGCCACTGCCGCCCCCGGTGACCAATGCGTGTAAGCCGTCAAGCGCGCCCATCACACCTTCCCCGTCGTCACGTCAGGTCGCGACTTCAATCGATGCAATTGATCGCGGCCAGCCCAATAAGGCTTCGGCCAGGTTGTGCCCTCGTAACCGAGACCGGCTGCCGCATGCAGGGTCCAGTACGGATTGGCGAGGTGAGGCCGCGCCAGGCACACCAGATCGGCACGACCGGCCATTAGAATCGAATTGACATGGTCGGCGTCGTAAATGTTGCCGACTGCGAGCGTCGCGATGCCGGCCTCGTTGCGGATACGGTCAGAGAACGGCGTCTGGAACATGCGCCCATAGACCGGCTTCGCCTGTTTCGTCGTCTGCCCGGCGGAAACGTCGATCATATCAACGCCGGCATCGGTCAGAATGCGCGCAACTTCGACCGCATCTTGCGGTGAAATACCGTTCGGCATCCAATCGTTGGCCGAGATGCGCACCGAAATCGGCTTCTCGTCTGGCCATACCGCGCGCACCGCGCGGAATACCTCGAGCGGAAACCGCATTCGGTTCTCAAGGCTACCGCCATAATCGTCTGTACGCTTATTGGTGAGCGGCGTAATGAAGGCCGACATCAGGTAGCCGTGCGCATAATGAAGCTCGAGCCAGTCGAAGCCGATACGCTGCGCCATCTGCGCTGAGCGCACGAACTGGTCGCGAACGGCATCCATGTCAAAGCGCGTCATCTCTCGCGGCATCTGGTTGTCCGCGCTCCACGGCACCGCCGACGGCGCCATTAACGCCCAATTATCGGACATCAGCGGCGCATCCATCGTTTCCCAACCGAGTTGGGTCGAGCCTTTGGGCCCGGAATGGCCAAGCTGAATCGCTATCTTGGCGTCGGTCTCGGCGTGGACAAAATCGACGATCCGATTCCACGCAGCTTCATGCTCGGGGCGATAAAGCCCGGTGCAGCCAGGCGTGATACGGCCTTCCGGCGACACGCAAGTCATCTCGGTAAAGACCAGCCCTGCCCCACCTTTGGCACGCTCGGCGTAATGCACGAAATGCCAGTCGGTCGGCAGGCCGTCTACCGCGCGGTACTGAGCCATCGGCGACACCACGACGCGGTTCTTCAATTCGACACCGCGCACGCGGAAAGGCACGAACATCGGTGCCCGTGTCGCTTGCGCCTCGCGGCCGGTCGCTTGGCGCTCGAACCAGCGCTCCGCATCAGCGAGCCAAATTTCGTCGCGCTCACGCAGGTTCTCATGGCTGATACGTTGCGAGCGCGTGAGCAGCGAATAGTTGAACTGAACGGGATCGAGCTTGAGGTAACGCTCGACGTCCTCAAACCACTCCGTCGAATTGCGCGCCGCGCTTTGCAGCCGCAAAACCTCAAGCCGCCGCTCGCTTTCATAGCGAAGAAAGGCACTCTCCATCGTCGGCTCACTGTGCAAATATTCCGCCAAGGTGATGGCGCTTTCGAGCGCAAGTTTCGAGCCAGAGCCAACCGAGAAATGCGCGGTGGCGGCGGCATCGCCAAGCAAAACGATGTTCTGACAACTCCACCGCTCGCAAAGGATCCGGTTAAAGTTAAGCCAGGCCGAGCCACGCAGATGGCGCGCATTCGACATCAATTTGTGGCGCCCGAGATTGCGGGAGAAAATTCGCTCGCAGGTGGCAATCGTCTCCTCGGAGCTCATCCGGTCAAATCCGGCGCGGCGCCAGGTCTCCTCCGAGCATTCGACGATAAATGTCGCTGTATTGGTATCGAACTGATAGGCGTGCGCCCAGATCCAGCCGTGCTCGGTCTGCTCGAAGATGAAAGTGAAGGCGTCGTCGAATTTCTGGTGCGTACCAAGCCAAATGTACTTGCAGGCGCGTACTTCGATGTCGGGCTTAAACACATCGGTGTGAGCCGCGCGCACCCGCGAATTCGCGCCGTCAGCACCGACGATCAGATCGTAATCGGCGTAAGCGGAGACATCTTTGGCTTCCATCTCAAATTCGAGTTTGACTCCGAGAGAGAGCGCACGCTCTTGGAGGATGTTCAACAGCCGTTTGCGGCCGATGCCTGAAAAGCCGTGACCACGCGAGCGCACGGTTTTATCGCGATAATGCACCGCGATATCGTCCCAATAAACGAAAGACTCGCGAACGCGCGCCGCGCTTTCCGGATCGTTGGCCTCGAGATTAGCCAGCGTCTCGTCCGACAGCACCACGCCCCAGCCGAAAGTGTCGTCCGGCCGGTTGCGCTCAATGACGACGACTTCGTGCCTGGGATCCCGCCGCTTCAAAGAGATCGCGAAGTAGAGACCGCCGGGACCACCGCCGAGACAAACCGCGCGCATGGGCTAATCCGATCCTTATGCGGCAATATCAGTCATATTACTATAAGCCTATAATTTTTAAACCTAAAGCAATTTTTCGTGAAAAAGCAGGGGCCCTCCGCCCGCGAAAAGCTGGGCTACTGCGTCTTGCAATCCTTGGCGTAACCGTCGGCATGGTTCGAGAAGATCTTCTCGACGATCTGCGTCTCGTACTTACCATCGGCGCGCTTGGCGACCTTGGTGAGGTAGAAGTCCTCAATCGGATAGCCATTGACGTTGAACTTGAATGGCCCGCGCACCGAGGTAAAGGCGGCCTTCTTGAGTGCGGCGCGGACCGCATTCTGATCGGCGAGGTTACCCTTCACTGCGACCACTGCGCTGTTGATCAGCATCGCCGTATCATAAGCCTGCATAGCGTAGGATGCGGGTACCGCTTTGTAGGCCGCTTCGTATTCGGAGACGAATTTCTTGTTAGCCGGGTTGTCCATGTTCGGCGCCCAGGTCAGCACGCCATAGACACCAATCGCATTGTCCTTCAACACCGGCAGCGTCGCCTCGTCGGCGGTGAATGCAGAGATTACCGGGATCTTGTCCTTGAGTCCGGATTGGATGAACGAGTTGAGGAGATTAATGCCGAGCCCGCCCGGCATAAAGGTGAAAAGTGCGTCGGACTTCGATGCCGAGATTTTCGAGACCTCCGGCCCGAAGTCGGTGGTGTTGAGCGGCACCAACGATTCCTCGACGATTTCGCCTTTGTAGGTGCGCTTGAATCCGTTAATCGCATCCTTGCCAGCTGGATAGTTTGGCACCAAGGCATAGACGCGCTTGTAGCCAAGTTTGTTGGTGGCCTCGCCAATGGCCTCGTAAATCTGGTCGTTCTGATACGACGTCACGAAGAAATTAGGACTGCAGGCCGCACCGGCGAACGACGACGCGCCCGCATTGGTACTGATTAGAATCTTGCCGGCGTCGATCACCGGTTTGTGGATCGCGACGAGGACGTTCGAGAAGATCGGACCAACCACAAAATCAACGTTGTCACGCTCGATCATGCCGCGTACTTTCTGGATCGCGACATCGGGCTTGAGTTCATCGTCGGCGACGACGAGCTCGACCTCTTTTCCACCCATTTTACCGCCGAGGTCCTTCAGCGCGAGCTCGAAGCCGTTCTTCGACTGTTGGCCGAGCGTGGATGGCGGACCCGATAGCGTGTAGATGAGGCCAATGCGGATCTTGTCCTGTGCCGCCGCTGCGTTCGCGACGAATACAAGTGCCGCGGCAGCCGCCAATCTGCATACGATAGCCCGCATGATCGAACTCCTCCAAAACACCGCGTTTATCCCGCCTATTGGTCCAATAAAGCTGACGAGAGTCAATCGCTGCCGCGGTGCGACCCGATTGCCTCGGCGGCCGGCAGGCCGCATTATGCCGGCAATAGTTAGCGTCGGACGTAAGCTATGAAGGCGATCATCGTCGGCGGCGGCATCGGTGGGCTTACCACGGCGCTCATGTTGCAGGCGCGTGGAATCGACTGCGAGGTTTTCGAGCAAGCCGACGCGGTGCGCGAGCTCGGTGTAGGCATTAACACACTGCCCCATGCGATCAAAGAGCTGGCGCAGCTCGGGCTGCTCTCGAAGCTCGATCAGGTCGGAATCCGGACCCACGAACTTTTCTATATGAACCGCATCGGGCAAGAGATCTGGCACGAGCCACGGGGCACTGATGCCGGCTTCGAATACCCGCAATTCTCGATCCACCGCGGCCGCTTGCAATCGGTGATCTACCAAACAGCGCGCGCGCGTCTCGGCGAATTCCGCACCCACACTGGCCACCGGCTCGGCTCGTTCACTCAGGACGAAGGTGGCGTTACGTGTTATTTCTTTGGCCGTGACGGCTCGCACCGCACAACGGCGCGTGGCGACATTCTGGTTGGCGCAGACGGCATTCACTCGATCGTGCGCGAAACGCTTTACCCGAAAGAGGGCCCGGCACGCTGGAACGGCTCGATGCTCTGGCGCGGCGCAATCGATTGGCCGAAATTTCTGACGGGGCGCTCGATGGTCATCGCTGGCGGCATGGCCGGCAAGCTGGTCATATACCCGATTGGAGAAGCTGCCTGCGAGGGCAAGTTACTCACCAACTGGGCCGTGCTGGTGAAAATCGGCGAAGGTGGCGCACCACCGCGCAAGGAAGACTGGTCGCGTACGGGCAGGTTAGAAGACCTGATGCCACACGTGCAACGCTTCCGTATTCCATTCGTCGACGCCAAGGCGCTGATCGAATCGACACCGGAGTTTTGGGAATATCCAATGTGCGACCGAGATCCGCTGCCGCACTGGTCGCACGGCCGCGTGACATTGCTCGGTGACGCCGCGCATCCAATGTATCCGGTTGGCTCGAACGGCGCCTCGCAGGCGATCCTCGACGCACGCTGCCTCGCAGACCGGCTACGCGAGGCCGATCATGTTGGACAGGCACTGTGGGCCTATGAGCGCGAGCGGCTGCCGATGACGGCACAGATCGTGCAGTCGAACCGCTCTGGAGGTCCGGAAGGCGTGATCGATGCTGTCGAACAGCGCGCGCCCGACGGCTTCGACAATATCGACAGCGTACTGTCTTATGATGAGCGCAAGGCGATCGTACGCGGCTACGCTGCCAAGGCGGGGTTTGCTAAGGAGCAGGTCAACAAGGCGGATAAGGTCGCCTAGGCACCCGGAGGCGGTGGTAGGAAGTTGACTTCGTACTTGGCGGACAGCGCAACGACGTCGGGCGGATTCTGCTCTTTCATAGAGTGAATTGCCCAAAACAGATCGTAAAGCTTGCGCGTCGGCGTCACCCAGAAAAGACATTTGAGGACCTGGTCGGACTTATTGAACAGTCCGTGCGGGACTCCCATGGGCAACCTGATCAAGTCGCCGGCGGTAGCAGCGACTTCCTCACCGTCGATCAACGCATCCATGCGCCCCTCAAGCATGTAGACGAATTCATCTTGCGTAGGGTGGATATGAGGCGGCACAAAAGTGGTCGGCGGAAGCAACGCGTGCCAGGCGAACGAGGCATCAGTAAGTTGCTTGGGAACGTAGGTTTGTCCCAAAATATTCCAAACTATTCCGTCGAGACCCGAATTGGCCTTAGTGAGTCCCGGTGTCATAGCCTGCATTGCCCGCTCCCGCTCACACTTTTCGCCTAGGCTAATTGATACATTGCGAAAGCGCCAGCCGCAGCAGTCGCAAGAGCCGAAGTCCGCGTGCCAGAAGCGGACTCATGTCCTGCAACACGATCGGCGAGCTTCATTCCTTCCGATGAGGATTGCGACGATCACCGCGCCGATTAGACTTGCGAACGTAGGAAATTAAGGCTTCGGGGTGGTTATGTTTGACCTTGAGCGCAGCAATTAACGCATCCTCGGCCTCGATTGTCAGAACTTCTGATCGTTTCCCGTGCCTTAAGCCGACGACATACTCAGTCATGATGCGGCCTTCCCTTTAGCCGGGATCTTCCAGGTGGTTCCCGAATCTAAATAATGATCCACCTAAAATCACGAGCTGAACCTGCGGCGGTATCACACACAAGAATCGATGAAAACCTGTCGCCTCGGTGGAAACCTGATACGCTTCCCTGAGGGAGGATGACATTTGACATATACCGTCAACGAAAGCTGCATTAAGTGCAAGCTAATGGATTGTGTCGAGGTATGCCCCGTTGATTGTTTCTACGAGGGCGAAAATATGCTCGTCATTCATCCCGATGAATGTATTGATTGCGGGGTCTGTGAGCCGGAATGTCCGGTGGAGGCGATCAAGCCTGACACCGAGGCCGGGGCCGAGAAGTGGCTCAAGCTCAACGCCGACTACGCAAAAACTTGGCCCAATATAACGGTCAAGCGCGACCCTCCCGCAGATTCCAAAGAATGGGAAGGAAAGCCGGATAAGCTTAAATATTTCTCGCCAAATCCAGGCGAAGGTGACTAGCACCCGGCGCAGAGTGTTGAAGCCATCGGTCGCGAATTGCCCACCACGTTCGCTCATGAGCACGACAAAAGCGGATATTGGTGTAGCGCCGAGCTGATTTCGGGTATATTTATTCCTGATGTCGAGGGAAGAAGAATCAGTTCGCTATCTCACGCTGCAGTTCCTTGATTGGATTGCAGCGACCCCACGAACGTACGGAGACGTTATCGATGCATGGCGTACTTCGTGCCCACGTCTGCCAGTCTGGGAGGAAGCGATAGCGAGGGGCTTGGTCCGTAGGAGCAATGGCTCACCTATGCGTGAAGCAAAGGTTCTCATTACCGACAAGGGCAGGCAGGCTCTAAAGACCGCCCACGTGCCGCCAACCGCAACCTTCGTTAGCAAAAAATCGGCTAGACCAAACTAGCCGGCCATCAATTCCAAATCCTGCATTAAAATCATTGCGGTAGTGCAGAGCCAATGTCGCTTTTGGGTCATTGGCGAACATGACGGCCTCAAAAGTTGATGTCCGCTCCTACCCCAAAAGCGGCACCACCAAAGCCTAGTAGCTCAGGCAGCGTGCTCGATGTTCGCTGTGGGCCAGAAGCTGACGTTCACGGTCGGCAAATTCAATTGCTTTCGAAACCATAGGCGACCCGAGCGCGACCACGCAGACGGCAAGCCAGATCACCGCGATTGCCCATTCTTCGCGGTCTGGCGCCTCTGTGCCTTGCCGATCTGAGGAGTCTAGCCCGGTGACGAAGCCTTTAGGCATGACCAGTCTCCATTGTAGAGACCGATGCCACGCGCTGAGATTTTGGATTGTGAGCCAGGTCACGTGGCTTGCTCTCCGGAACTTCCAAACTGACTCAGTAGAATGACGCCCCGATGTAAAAATCATGACGCTTTCTGAGTTTCAAAACCAAATATCGATTTGGTCAAAAAAGGGATGTCCGCTACGTGCCAATAGCGGACATAACGGCCCCGCTCGTAGGCGAAATCACCGGTGCAATTTGTCGATTGTAATTGGAAGGTCGCGCACACGTATTCCAGTGGCGTGATAGACGGCGTTGGCGGTGGCAGCCCGCAACGCCGACAAGTCCGATTTCACCCACGCTGCTTGCACGGCGCAGGAAGCAGAGGGCTACTTCTACGCCGATCGAATTACCTGATCGGCTTCTGGAACGACCGCGGCGCGATTTCGTCTGATGCACGTCGCCCGAGCAGTTCGAAAAACCAGCGAAGACCAGGGTGAGCAGTGCGTTGCGGTGCGTAAGCTTTCAAGCGCGCTCGGCGCAAAACTTCAGCTTCTTCGTGTTCGGCGGCTAGCATGGTACGGCGCGCTCCAGTTGAGATTACGATTGACGCTTTGCGTCTTTATAGCCTCACGGGCGTCTCTGGCCGTTTAAGTAATAGACTCAATATTTACAAAATTGGCCGGGCCAAGCGCTTGGCCGAGAGGGCCTATTTGCCGGACTCTAGTGCCGTCTTCCCTGGCCGGTCAGTGGAAGTGCGCTAACACTACCGGAACGACGCACAACTTCGCGAATGCACCCAGCCGCGACTAGGCGGTCTCGGTGCTCATTCGGGATCGTGCGCTGCACCGGTCTTTTGCCTACTTCATTCAACGAGGCAAATTCCTCGCTCGTAAGCGGTACGAGTCGGGTGACAGACGATAATTCGCGTTTTAATTTTGCCATGCGATTAGATACGGTAAATTGTTTGTCACAATCAACCTTTGCCACAAGATGTCGACAAACTCGATCCAAGCTGCTGCGTGATCATGAGCCGCCACGCCGATCAATCGGAATGGAAGGGCACGAAGCTGAGGTGGGATATTATAAAAGGCGACGGCGTGACCACCATAAGTTTTGTGCATAGCGGCTGGGAGGTCACGAACACCATGCCGATGGGACCAAAGGCAATATAAGCCCCATTTAGGCGCTATTCAGCCCGCGAGGAGCAGCGTACCCTCAACGTGAAACAGGAGAGCAATATGCGTAGGCTGGTTTTGACTGGCTTTGTTCTCACCGTCACGCTGACCGGGTTTTTCGTGATGCCGAGCGCCCAGTCGATGACCGCGCCCGTTCGAGTCGAACTTAGAGCCGTCGCCGATAAAGCAGGCCCGGCTGAAAATGTTGCCTTTGTCTGCAGTCTGGTACGGCGCTGCGGACCCTACGGCTGCGAGCATCGCCAGTGTTGGGAGACCGGTTACGGCTTCGGTCCCGCCTACGGCCCCGGCTACGGCTTCGGTTATGTTTACAATTACGGCCCCGGTGAGGGTTTTGCTTACGGCCCCGGCTATGGCCCCGGTTACGGTTTCGGTTATGGCCCCGGCCCAGACTACGGTGGGGGCTATCACGTAGGGCGTCGCGGCTGCCCGCCTTATTGGTTTCAGGATGGAGGCTGCAGGCCGTATCGTGGCTACTGAAAATCTGAGACCGCCAATCTGGGCGGCTTTAGTTCGTGTTCTTTTGAATAGACTTCATCTCATTCTGACGTACAGGGCCAGCTGGCCGTTGCCAGTATAAGCAATACGACTAGCAGATCCGGTCGGGGTTGCGTAGTCGGGTGTTTGACTACGAATGCAATGTTTCAAATGGCATTAGCATAGGACGGCAATCACTCGCGGAGTGGAGAGCCGTGCATTAGGCTTGAGTTTCCGCGCCGACATTGCGCGCAATTTTGCTCGAGCGACGGGGATTGAGACGACCGATTTTGCTCGTGTATCGCCAAATCTCGATGGCACGGTCGTCAATAATCTTTTTGGCTTGCTGTAATGCCGCAGCGTCATTCGGCAATTCGTAGATTGCTGGTGGCTGCGCGATGATGTGGCCTTCTTTTTCGAAAATATAAAACCGGTACAAAGACACAGCGCATCCTCCGCCCACAGAATGCAAAACAGCCTCAAAAAAATATTGTGTGAGCTTTACTCGGAAAAGTCGAACGGGAAATTTGTGCAACGGGTCCGGAACCATTCCGCGATCTCGGCGTTTGGGGCCGGGCAGCAGTATAAAAATCTAATGATCAGGGATGGGGACGCTAAAAAATTCTACGACTACCTGGGCCATGGCAGTCGCGTGCCTAACTTTCAGCCCGCGAAAATGTTTCGAAGGATGTACCGCAAGCCGGGTCGGCTAATCGATTTCCGCGTGTCCGCTACGCCAGCCGATGATCCCGTCGGCGCCAGGTAAATCGGCAAATTCCACCACGCCACTCACAGCGATTGACGTGATCCGTCGCGTTTCTGCAGCGAACGGTCGCTGAACGCGCGTTGTGAAAATTCGCCCGCTCACGCGGATAACTTTGGTCCACCCGCACCGTGGCCGCGATGCGGGTGGGACCGGTCATATCGATCGCTCAGTGTCGATCATCGCTATCCTGATCATCATCATGTGAGGCGACCGCCTTGACCACCGCACCACTTGCCTCGTCGAGAAACAGCTTGCGCGGCTCTTCATCCCGCTGCTGGAAGTCGAACATGTTGTTCAACGGTCCCGCAATGGTGTCGAATGAACCGCCCGGCTGGATGCGCTCTCCGCCGAGCCAATTGTCCTCGACAAACCGCAGCACCGAGCTTTGGTCAGTCAAGGTGTGGTCGATGAAATTTTTCCTCGCAAAGGGTGACACGACCAAGAGCGGCATACGGGTGCCGTAACCGCAGCGGCCCCATGCCGGCTGACCGAAGGCGCCGTTGAGCGGAGTGGCCGGCGTAGCGCCGCCTTGCTGAGTACCGCTATTGCAAAGGCCCGGACCGTTGAGCGTGTCCACGGTGGGGTTAAACGACGAATTTACGATTGGCGGCATCTGATGGTCGTACCAACCATCCGAGTCGTCATAGAGGATGACCACAGCAGTCTCCGACCACTCCTTGCTCTTTTGCAAGGTATTGATCACGTGGACGATAAAATTCTGCTCGTCGAGCGGGTCGGAGTAGCCGGCATGGCCGTCCTGAAAGGCCGGAGCCTTCAGGAAGCTCACCGCCGGCAAATTGTCGGCGTTGAGCGCCGCGTAGAAATCGTTGATGTCGTATTGGTGGTTCGCCGGATCCGGAGTGTGCGTGTGCGGAATCAGGCTGTGACCGATCGCGGCCGCCGAGCTTGGACGGGCGTGAGTCGGATTACGCGTCGATACGTAGTACTGGAACCACGCATGATGCGGGATGTAGTCGACCGAGGTGAAGGCCGGCGTTCCGGGAGCTGTCGGATTGGTCTCACGCGCACATCCCGTCGTACCGTTCGGGTTCTTGATACTCAGGTCGAACCCGCCCATGAATGAGCCCCAGGTGATGCCTTTGGCGTTGAGCAGATCGCCGATGTTCTTGCCGTGCATCGTTACTTGGTCGATGGCCGGATTAGAGCAGACGTCGAGTAGCGGATCGCCGTCGCCGATTTCCGTCAGGCTGCTGGGCGTGTGGGCGGCATCGCTGAACGCTTCGTGGGTCGCGTGCAAGAGGTTGTTGGTCGGGCCGAGAACGTTCAGCGTCGCGTCGAAGCCGCTGGTCTGGCCCGAGATCAGGTTAAGCGCGCCCGGCGTCGAGGGGCCGAACTGGGTCGTATAATTGTTGTCGTTCAGAGCGAAGTGTTGGGCGTAGTTCCACAAAGCCGTGACGGTGTTGCCGTCGTAGTAGGCCATCACCAGCGCTTTGGAGCCGATCCCGGCTGGCGGTGGTCCGGCCGTCCCGACAAAAGCGGGGAACAGGTCCATCAGTCCGTTGTGATAGGCGCTCTCTTCAGGACTTTCGTTGTGTCCCTGGTCCGCGGTCAGCGCCTGTGCGGCCGAGAGGCGGAACGGATTCGAGGCCGCAGCGCCGTTGATCGCGGCGCCGCTGCCGCCCGGGCCGTTCGGATTATGGTTGAGCAGGTCGAGGCCCGCGAGCGGCGCAAAATGACGGGTCGGATCGAGCGGCGTGATGAGCGTGTTGATGCTCTTCGGCGTGTGCGGCGACGCCTTGAACGGCGTCTCACCTGGGAGATTTAGCGCGATCGGATAGGTGCCGAAATAGTGGTCGAATGAAACGTTTTCCTGGAAGATGACGACAAGGTGCTTGATCGGCGTCGCCGTGTGAACATGACCGTCGTCGCGATCTTCCGCCAACGCACCGGCCGTTGCGATCAAAAAGGTGGCGGCAAGGCAACCGAATTTAAGACTGTGCTTCATTGTGTTCGCTCCCAAGACACGAGGATGGACGGAGAAGACAGAAACCTCGCGGGACGCTGCGAGGTTGACGTGGGCGCCGCTGAAGTGCGACCGGCGGGGACGGTAGTTTTGTCCTGTAACAGAGATGTAACGGCCGCATGACGCGCAAACTTGTACCCACCTGATTTTGTTAGGTAGGCAAACAAATTTGGCGTGCGCGCCGAAACGCGCCGATCTCGCACGCGTTTTCCGCTTGCCTCGCTGACTGCGGCGCCCGTTTCCAGTCGCTGTCCGTATCGCGAGCTTAGGAAAGACGGCATCGAAATTCGCTTGGGTCGACTAACGCCTTATGTCCGCTTTGGGTCATTAACGGACATGCCCGCCGGTATAACCGGCGGGCTCCGTTTCAATTTAATTCGAGACCAGTGGCGTACCGTCACTCACCAAAGCGCCCGTGGCCATGATCGTCCTTTGGTTCAGCCAGATCCTCAACGCGGTCAATCAGTGCTCTTGCGCGGTGGCTGAGGCCGTCTTCACTGCCCTCGCCGACCGGTTGATGATTGAAGGCCGCGCCATTGAGAGCGGCCTTGATTTGAGCGGCGAGGGAATCACGCTGAGCGGTGATGTCGCCGATCTTGACCAGGTAACGCATGTACGTGGCATCGTCGGACGTCACAGAGCGGTTGGCGTAGACCATGCTTTTGCGGCCCAACAACCCGAGCGGTGCGTTGAGCTGTTTGTAGGCCTCGGCAAGTTCAATGAAGTCCTCGCTCCGTTGACGAATGCCCTGCGGCAAAGCCGGCGTTTCCATCCATTCCGCGAGCACGCGGCCGTCGTGGACGTAGTCGTCCTTTAAACCAAGCAACGCCATCATCGTCGGACGGACATCTGTGTGATCCGAAAACACGGCGTCGTGTCGGCCCAGCCGCCGTACGCCGGGCCCCACCAAAGCGAACCAGCTGCGGGTTATGTCACGCTGGAAATCACCGTGGTTCCACGCAAAACCGGACGTCACGAAGACGCAGTCTGATGCCTGCGCACAGCTGGTTGAGCTGCCGTTCTGGAAAAAGTAGTTGTCATCGCCAAACATCGTGAAGGTCGGCGTACGCGCCGGACTCGAGGTAACCATATGGAGGAGCTTCATCTCCGCCTGATCGGCAAGCAGCTTCGAGAGCTTGTCCATGTTACCCGTCATCGGATTAGTCGCGACCAGCGCATCCATGTCGTGCTGGAGTTTACGGGTCACCAAGTCGGTCTGCGCGGGGCTGCCGTTGACATAAACAGTTGGCGCGTCGTCGTTATGCACAGAGAACATCGTCGTGTTGCCCCGCTGCGTGATCAGCAGGCGGTTCAGCACGGCGGTGATTTCGCCCTTCTGTCCGACCGCATAGGTACAGGGCACGTGAATGCCATCGCAATTCGCGGGAGTCGGGGTGCCGCCAACAAAATGATCGTTTTCATCAGGGACGACAACAAACAACGTGTTATCCTTGGTGATCCCGTGTGCCGCCAGGCGTGCGAAGAACTTGCCGAAAGCAGCATCGTATTGCTGAAGCTGCGCAACATAGCCAGCTTCTCCGGGGCCGAAGGTGCCCGAGCCACTGCGGTTATCGTGCGCATCGGCGATGTAGACGTAGACGACCTGAACGCCCGCTTCCAGCATCGTTGCCGCGTAGCCAAGCGATTGTGTCGCGGTCGGATTGAAGATGTTGGGGAAGCCAGGATTACCCTGCGCGGTCTGGATGACGTTGCCGTCGAGATCCTTCACGGGCCCGCTGGGCGAGATTACGGGCTGGACATGGAGATTACCGAACAGCGCCTTGAAGCCGAGGTAGCCACCTGGCTCATCCGGCAGAAGGTCGTCCCGACCGTGGCTGTTGTTGCAGAGTGGACTGCTCGGCGCGCAATGAATGGCGATGCCTAGGAAGTCAGCGTTCGCCTTGTCGCGCACTGCAGCGTTGTTCGCCTCGATGCCTTCGGGCGACCCCGCACCAAACACGGTATTAACGTCGGCCGGCACGCTCTCGAATTCGATATTTGCGACTGAGAAACCGCCGACGTCGCACCCGACACGCGTAAATGCCGCCCATGGCGCCGGCGCAGTCTTGCCGTTTTCGTTGACCATCTGCGGTTTGCCGTCAGCCGCAAGAGCGGTCCAGTACAGGAATGAACTGCTGAAGCCAACGCTGCCATCGTTACGGAAGAAGCCGTAACTGTTTGCGACTGGAATTCCCATGCGATCGCCGTAGACGCCGGTCTGAGCGGTGAGGATATCGGTCGCCGTGTGGGAAATCAGCGGCGTGTGATGATTTCCGCTGATCGTGCCATTGTCGAGGATGAAGTTAAGCAGGTTTGGCATCTGCTCGAGGTCGGACGGAACATTCGGGTTGTCGCGCCTGAGATGCACATTGTCGAATACGATATGGACAGCTCGCTTGATGTTGCCGCCCGGCGATTGCAGTTGACACGTCGCGTTCGCGGCAACCGATGCGCCGGTGGCAACGGCAGCGCCAAAAGCCAAAGCGCACAAACCAGTTCGCAATTGAATCATCGCTCTCTCCTGTGATCGTCGGCGTTCCTCACCTACGCGTTTGCGGAATTCCCGCCGATGGAGCGAATAGGGCTGTAAAGTTGTTGCGAGGGAATGACGTGGTTGTGACAACGCACAGCGTCGCCGTACGCGTGCCGGTTCGACGGCCGCATACATTTTTTAATCGACGACCTATCGTCTTCCGCGACTTGATCGCGAACTATTTATGAAGCTTAGATACGCGCAGTTGGCGCCGCCAACGAAAAGGGGCGGCTCGCGCCGCCCCTGTCCTGCTGGATTCCAGTCGCCTTACTGGCTGCTGAACAAGTTCTGCGGAACGCCAGCCTTGGAGAAGATATAGTCGCGCGAGGCCTCGAG
>DATFVF010000029.1:0-4505 GCA_035260465.1 Pseudolabrys sp.
CCGCCGATATCGACGAACGGGCGGTGCAGCAAGCCTCGCGCCTCTCCGCGCCCGGCGAGATCGCAGCCCTTCTGGCCCGCGAGAAGGCGCTGTCGGTGTCAGCCCTGCAGCCCGGCAAATTGGTCGTCGGCGCGGATCAAACCCTGGCGCTCGGGTTTCGGATCTTCAATAAGCCGGCCGACCGCGCGCAGGCCAAGGAGCAACTCCGTGCACTGGCCGGCCACTGCCACGAACTCCACTCTGCCGTTGCCGTGGCGCGCGACGAAAAGATATTGTTCGAAGCCGTCACCATCGCGCGAATGACCATGCGGCAGCTGGGCGAGGCCGAGATCAGCGCGTATCTCCACGAAGCCGGCGAGGCCGTTACGTCAAGCGTCGGCGCTTACCAGCTCGAAGGGCTCGGCGTGCATCTGTTCGAGCGTATCGAAGGCGACCATTTTACCATTCTCGGCCTGCCGCTGCTGCAGTTACTAGCATTCCTGCGCAGCGAGCGGCTGCTCGGCGTATGAACGCAATTCCTGTGACCGCGGAGAATGGCGATGCAAAAGTGATCATCCTTGGACTGACCGGCTCGATCGGGATGGGGAAGTCGACCACCGCAAAGCTGTTCGCGGAGGCCGGCGTTCCCGTTTACGATGCCGACGCGGCCGTTCACAAAATTTACGAAGGCGAGGCGGCGCCTGCCGTCGAGGCGGCGTTTCCTGGTACGACTGTCGGCGGTAAGGTCGACCGCAACAAGCTTTCCGCGCGCGTGGTGCACGATCCCCTGGCGATCAGGCAGCTCGAAGCGATCGTGCATCCGATGCTCGGCGCCTCGCGCCAAAAATTCCTGGTGGATGCCGAGCGGTCCGGCGCACCTGTTGCCGTCGTCGACGTGCCGCTATTGTATGAGACTGGAGGCGAGAAACGCGTCGATGCGGTGGTGGTGGTCACAACCACACCGGAAATTCAGCGTGAGCGGATTCTCGCCCGCGATAATATGACCTTAGAGAAGCTCGACGCCATCCTGGCGCGGCAACTGTCCGATGCCGAAAAGCGCAAGCGCGCAGATTTCGTGGTGGATACCTCCGACGGCCTCGACCCGGTGCGGGCCCGAATCAGGGACATCCTGGAACAGGCTGTTAAGATGCCGCAGCGACGGACCTGATTCGCCGCTCTCATCTTTTTCGATGCTCCAGGCGGTCAGTCATTCATGCGCGAAATCGTTCTGGATACCGAAACCACCGGCCTTGATCCGCTGCGGGGCGACCGGCTGGTCGAAATCGGCTGTGTCGAGATTTTTAATCGGATGCCGACCGGGCAGACGTTCCACCAGTACCTCAATCCCGAGCGCGCGATGGCGGCGGAAGCCTTTGCCGTACACGGGCTTTCCAGCGAATTCCTCGCCGACAAGCCGCTATTTTCCGAGGTGGCCGAGGATTTCCTGGAATTCATCGGCGATGCGCCGCTGGTGATCCACAACGCCTCGTTCGATATCAGCTTCATCAACGCCGAGCTTGACCGCCTCAAGCGTCCGCCGGTCCCGCGCGAGCGGCTGGTCGACACGCTACTCCTAGCGCGTCGCAAGCATCCCGGCGTCTCCAACCGCCTCGATGATCTCTGCTCGCGCTATGCGATCGACAACTCGCACCGCACCAAACACGGCGCGTTGCTCGACGCCGAGCTTTTGGCTGAGGTCTATATCGACCTGATCGGCGCCCGGCAGTCGCAATTGATTCTGGCTACCGAATCGCATGACATCCGCGTCGGCGGCTTTGGCGACATGCCGCGGCGGCAGCGCGAGATACCGCTGGCGCCGCGGGTCACCGAGGAAGATCTCGTGGCACACCGCGCCTTTGTCGCCACGTTGGGCGAAAAGCCGATCTGGAACGAATTTTGGGCTTCGGATCAGCGAGCCGACGCGTAACCGCTTAGGACGCTACCCGGTTCAGCTCGTTGGGTCAGCTCGGCTTGACCTGCCCGGGTTGCGCGCCTTGGGCGGCGGCCTGCCGCTCCATGTTCTGGCGGTAAAGGCTGACGAAATCCACGGGGTCCAGCATCAGCGGTGGAAAGCCACCGTCGCGCACCGAAGTCGCGATGATCTCGCGCGCGAACGGGAACAACAGCCGCGGACATTCGATCATGATCAGCGGGTGCAGATTTTCCTTCGGCACGTTCACGATACGGAACACCCCGGCATAGGCCAGGTCGAAGCTGAACATCACCTTGCCGGCATTTTCCGCCTTGCCCTCGACCGAAAGCGTCACTTCGAATTCGTTTTCGGCGACATTGTTGGCGCTGACATTGATCTGGATATTGATCGCAGGCTGCTGCCCTTGCGGCGCCAGCGAGGACGGCGCGTTCGGATTTTCGAACGACAGGTCCTTGGTGTACTGCGCCAGCACGTTCAGCTGGGGAGGGGCCGCCTCGGGAGGCGCGCCGTTGCCGTTGGTCATTCGATCTCTCCTGGAACGTTCTCAAAGCGAGCGGGGACGGATTGTGACGGAATCCGCTCGTGATCTTGCGAAAATGCCTTTGTCGGGGCGAGTGGCTATCATAGACGTTTTGGGGTTTTGCCATGTTGTGCCATGTCACGCCCCAACGTGCCATTTACCAAGGGTTTCTTTAGGGCCTGTTCTGCCATGGCAGGCCATTGTCTGCCGGGCTGTGCCGCGATATGTTTGTACAGTTGTTTGTACATTTGGAGTTTCCCACATGCCCCGTTTGAAGCCTACCGATGTTGCCGCCGCCGTCGCCAGCGGCATCACGCAAAAACTGCCGGACGGAAATTCGCTGTTCCTGTATGTGCGCGGCGGTTCGGCGCTGTGGCTCTATCACTACCGCGAAGGTCAATCAATGCGGACCCGGTCACTGGGCAGTGCCGCCGACATGAGCCCGGCAGCCGCTAGGCGAGCGCGGGAAGACTTTGCAGCGGCGCGGCGCGCGGGCCGTATCGAACGCCGCGGTGCCGCTGTCAGGGCATCCGCTGAACCCGCGCACGAGCCCAAGGCCGCCGCCGTGAAGCGTCAGCGCTTCGCCGATGTCGTCGAATCCTTTTTGACCGTCAACGCGCCCCAATGGAAAGCCAAGAGCAGCGAGCCCGCGAAGTATCGCAAGCTCAAAACCGGCGCGCTTGGCCTTCGTTGGGTTGATGATATCGACCAAACGAACGTCGAAACCGAATTGCAAAAACGTTGGGGCCACGCGCTCGCCAGCGCCGATAAATACAGAATGAGAATAATGCAGTTGATCAGTTTTGCCGTGGCGAAAGGTCTCCGCAACGATGGCCCGAACCCGGCGCGAAAGGAAGTGATAAAGCATTTGGTGCCGAACGCGCCCAAAAGCAAACCTCATAAGGCGATGCGGAGCGGCGACCTTCCGGCATTTTTCGCGGAGCTCGTCGACGATGGTTCGGACGAAGCGCGGGCGCTGGCGTTTCTTATTCTGACGATGACCCGCACGGCAGAAACTCGCGATGCAGACTGGCGCGAGATCGACGTCGCTAACAAGCTCTGGATCATCCCGCCGGAAAGAATGAAAGAGGGCATTGAACACCGCGTGCCGCTGTCACCGCAAGCGTTGGCGCTTTTAGGCAGACCAAAGAAGGCCGGCCGGATTTTTGGCGAGCTTGCGCACGATGCCTTGATCGAGAAGCTTTCGGAGCTTCGCCCGGATGATGGGTACACCGTGCACGGTTTCCGAACCTGTTTCCGTGGTGATTGGAGTTTGAAGGCAGGCTATCCCGTCGAATTGCGAGAGATGGCTTTAGGTCACTCCGTTGGCGATGCCGTCATACAGGCCTACAGCCTCCCGCCCGCCGAGCTTTACACCGTGCGGATACCGATGACGCTTGCGTGGAACGACTTCTGCACTAGCTACGCAAAATGAAACGGCCCAAAGGGCCGCGAGGTTCATAGGCGGTATGATCAGAGCCCAAAGGCTAACGCGCGTCGCCGCGAACGCCGACTAAATCAGGCCCTCGACACTTCCCGGCCGGATCATGATCCTGTCCGCGCGGCTTGCTTGCTCGCCCGGTGGAACGCGAGAGCAATCAAGACCTAATGTCGAATGAAGGCGATGCGCTCCTTGCTGTGCCAGCAGAGCGCGCAGGTTGGGAAGCTGCTGTATTACCACTATACGACGCCCGCAACTTAGCCAATAAAACTGGTACTTTTTGCGTTTTTAGCCCGGTCACTTTTTCGGTTCGTGTTGTAAATCGTGTTGCACCGTTCCGACCCCCGGGACCTCTTTATAGACAGCAGTAGCGTGCGGCAAGGCGTCGAAGCAGGAGCACGACCTTGCCAAGGTCGGGGTCGAGGGTTCGAATCCCTTCGCCCGCTCCAATGCTTTCAAGGGCTTAGCGCCGCAAGCCGCTCACGGCGCTAAGCCCTAGCTACTTTCCGGCGCAAAATTGAAGCGCTCGGTTGTTGCGGGAGAATCGCTCAGGGCATGGAAAACTGCAAGATCGGACAGATTTGAAATTGACAGGGGCGACTGCGGTCTGATTCATTCTTGTGAATGATTCG
>DATFVF010000030.1:0-4078 GCA_035260465.1 Pseudolabrys sp.
CAGAAAAAGGCGATCGCGGAGACCGCGCAAACCGCAGCGCAGACCGCCACTGAAGTATCCTGCAGCCACTCGTATTGCGGCCCTTCCTCGAGCACATATTCGAGCGCGCCCAAAAACCCCGCCATCGCGATCAGGCCGAACCAGTCGAAGCGCTCGAGCAGTCTGAAATTCGGTTGATCGAAATCGACCAGCGCCAGCACGCCGATGGTGATGCCGATGCCGGGGACAACGTTGATGAAGAACAGCCAATGCCACGACATCCAGTCGGTGATGACGCCGCCGACCGTCGGGCCGATGGTCGGCGCCAGCGTCGCGACCAGGCCGATGATCGGGCCGACGATGTGGAATTTCGAGCGCGGAAACACCGTATAGGCCGACGCAAACACCGTCGGGATCATGCCGGCGCCCAGAAATCCCTGGATCGCGCGCCAAAGGATCATCTGCTCGATCGAGGAGGCGAAACCGCACAGGAAGCTCGCGACCGTGAAGCCGGAGGCGGAAATCGCAAACAACAAGCGCGTGCCGAAGGCGCGCGACAGGAATCCGGACAACGGGATCGCGATCACTTCCGCGATCAGATACGAGGTCTGAACCCAGGATACCTCGGTTGAGCTCGCCGACAGGCCGGCCTGGATATCGGTGAGCGACGCCGAGACGATCTGGATGTCCAGGATCGACATGAACATCCCGAACACCATGATGAGGAACGCAATCAGCCGGCGCGGCGGGATGCGCTCGGACGGCACTGCGGCGTTCATCATGCCCGGTGGGGCTGTGGTGGCGTCGGCCATAATCTGCTTCAGCTCGGGACGTGCTCGGAATCGGGCGCCCTCGCCCGATCCGCAAAAATTATTGCGGATGGATCATGGTCGGCGCGTCGAGGTCGGCGTCGCTGTCGGCGTCCGCGGCGCCGTTGCTGGTATCGACGGTGGCATAAACCGACATGCCCGCGCGCAACAGGTTTTGCCTGGCGACATCCTTCGGCACTTTCACGCGAACCGGCAGCCGCTGCACGATCTTGGTAAAATTGCCGGTGGCGTTATCCGGCGGCAACAGCGTGAACACGGAGCCGGCCGCGGGCGAGATGCTGTCGACGATGCCGGCGAACTTGCGATGGCCGTAGGCGTCGACCGAGATCGTCACCGGTTGGCCCGGACGAATCCGCTTGAGCTGGGTTTCCTTGAAATTGGCGTCGATGAAGACATCGTCGAGCGGCACGACATTGCCGAGCCGCTGCCCCACCACGACAAAGTCGCCGGTATTGACCAGACGGTTGGAGAAGGTGCCGTCAACCGGCGCGCGCACGAAGGTGAAATCGAGATCGCGCTGGGCCTTGGCCAGCGACGTCTCCAGTTCCGCCAGCTGGGCGCGGGCCTCCGCCTGCTGCGCTTTTGTCACTTCGACATTGTCGCGTGCCGCGTCAAAGGCCGCCTGCGCCGCCTTCAGCGCCGCCACGCCCTGGTCACGCGTGGCTTCGGACACCTCATAGGTCGCGTGCGAAGCAAATCCCTTGGTGCTCAATGCTTGCTGACGGTCGAAATCGAGGCCTGCCCGCTTCAAGCCGGCTTCCGCCGAGACAATTTGCGCTTGAGCCTGCTCGACCGCGCTTTCCAGCGCGGTGACCTGATGGCCGATGCGGTCGATGGTGGCCTGTTGGGTTGCGATCTTGGTGCGCGCGGCATCCACCGCGATGCGGTAATCGCCGTCGTCGATCCGAAAGATCACGTCGCCGGTGCGAACCACGGTATTGTCGCCGGGAAGGATTGCGGCGATGTGGCCCGACACCCGCGCGCCAAGCGTGGTGTTGTTGGCGCGCACATAGGCGTCGTCGGTGGAGACGTAAAACCGTCCGACCAGAATATAATGTACGCCGTAGCTTGCCGCGGCGAGCGCGAGCAAGGTCACGATGCCCATCAGGACCAGTTTGCGTTTGCCGGATTTCGGCGCGGCTGACACAGCGGGTGCGGAGGGCGGTTTCTCGATCGCTGGCTTTTCGATCGAAGGCTTGGCCGGCGTCTCCACCGGGCGGCGCGCGACCGTTTCATCCGACACATGTGAACGAAGCTGGTCGGCGAGAGCGGCGGAAGTGTCGCGCGCGGCTTCGCCTTCCGCCTTATCCGGCTCGGTGCGAAGGATGCGTGCGGCCTGGTCTCTCGCTGCGGCCATCACGGCCTCCTCATGACAATAGCGCGATACAGGCACGGCAAAGGACACGCCTACCACTTCGCAAGTTTGAAATTAGCATTGACCGAACGGTTCGGTCAAGATATATTGTTGTGTATCGAACATAGACGGTCATTTCGTTCCGTGGCGTTTTCAGGACGGGAATCTTTCCGGAAAAGCTAAACCAATGGTTGCAACCGATCGCACACCTCTCCATCTCGTCGATGAGGACAGCGCCAAACGCCGGCAAATTCTGGCCGGCGCCAGCAAAGTCTTCATGGATTTGGGCTTTGACGGCGCCAGCATGGGCGAGATCGCCCGCGCCGCCGGCGTCTCCAAGGGGACGCTCTACGTTTATTTCGCCGACAAGAGCCGGCTGTTCGAAGCCATCGTCGAGCAGGAAATGCTCGACCAGAAGAAGGTTAATTTCAATTTCGACCCCGAGCGCGACGTCGCGACGACGCTGCGCGAATTCGGCCAGGCCTATATCCAGCTGTTGTGCCGGCCGGGCGGCGGATCGGCGATCCGCACCGTGATGTCGATTGCCGAGCGGATGCCGGATGTCGGCCGGCGTTATTATGAGCATGTGCTGGAAAACACCATCAACCGCCTCGCCGCCTATCTCGACGTGCGGGTAAAGAAGAACGATGTTGCAATTCCCGACCGCCAATTGGCGGCCTCGCAATTCATGAATATGTGCCAGGCCTCGCTGTTTCTCCCCTTCATTTTCCAGGCCGCTCCGCCGCCTTCCGCCGAGCGCATCGCGCAGGTGGTCGAAAGCGCGACGCAGATGTTTTTGGCGGGCTATCAGAAGGCGGGGTGAGCCACGGAGCCACCACTCGTCATTCCGGGGCGCGCGTAGCACGAGCCCGGAATGACGGGTATGGTGATGATGGCTACCGCTTCAATTTCAAACACTGAATTCCAGACGCAGCTTCGCATTCCCGCGGCGCGATGCGCCCGAGTCGTACGTCAACCATCCGCCTCGACATGCGAGGGCGTGGGGAATGCCGGGCGCCCAATGCACCCGCAGCCTCGTGTGCAAAGGTAGAAAGCACACGAGTAGTCACCACAGGTACACCAGAACAACCCGGCATTCCCGCACACAATGGTTTTAACGGTTTGCTTCGTGCTCTCCCCGGTGATCGGGCTTTTTTGTCACCGTCGCCCAGCGGATATGGTTTTGTCAGTACCCGGTCGGGCTAACAAAACCTCCGCTGGACTTGACGCCAGCGTCGAGGCGTCAGGACCACACGACTTCGCCGTCCGCAGCAAACATCTCTCGTCAGCGCGCCTTGATCGCTCACAGGCCGAAACCCACCCTGCGATCACCTCGCGCGCCCAACGCTGCCGCGTCCACCGCATCCCGCCCCGCGTCCGTGACGATCGCGATACGCCCCTCTGGGGGGTGGGACGGGTGCGGATATAGAGGTGATTTGGATAAAGAGGGAACGGAAATATTTTTGCAGACGGGACTGGACAGGGCAAATCACATTGATCCAGCTCAACAATTTAGCCTGTGCGCGCATGTCCGTAGGGCGGGGAGTCGTAGGGCGGATTGAGCCGAAGGCGTAATCCGCCATCTCGGCCGGCGTAACGGCGGATTACGCCAGCGCTAATCCGCCCTACAATTACGCTGGACGCCGCAGTGTTGCGCCAAAACGCCTATGTCCAATTTTGTACAGTTCCAACGGAACGAAATTTCGGTTCCCGCGTGATGTAGTTGGGGTTGGTCACTCGCGCGTGGGGAAAAGCACCGTGGTGGGTAGAAACTATCTAGGGTCTGTTGAGATTCATCTGGAGTGGATGACGGCGGTGGCGAGGTAAATCATCGCTTCGAAACTGCCGTCTGTCTTGTCACTTCGCATTGCGATGCGTTTGAATTCCTTTAGCTTGCCGAAGAAATTCTCGATCA
>DATFVF010000031.1:0-9274 GCA_035260465.1 Pseudolabrys sp.
CGGCAAGGAACTCATCGCACACGCGATCCACGGCAGCGGTGGGCGGCGTGCGAAACCGTTCGTGGCGGTCAATTGCGGCGCCCTGCCCGAAAACCTCGTGGAGTCAATTCTCTTCGGGCACGAGAAAGGCGCCTTCACCGGCGCGACCGAAAAGCACATCGGAAAATTCGTGGAGGCCGACGGCGGCACGTTGTTTCTCGACGAGGTTGGCGAATTGCCCGTACCCGCACAGGTCAAACTGTTGCGCGCGCTCCAGGAAGGCGAAATCGAACCGGTCGGTGGACGCAAGTCGATTAAAGTCGATGTGCGTATCACCTCGGCGACCAATCGCGATCTGATCGCAGACGTGAAGGCCGGACGTTTTCGCGAGGACCTGTTCTATCGTCTTCACGTGTTCCCGCTATCGGTGCCGCCGCTTCGCGCACGCCGTGACGATATTCCGGAGCTTGCGCGTCATTTCCTCACCCGCTTCGCGGCGGAAGAAGGCAAACGCGTTCCCGGCATCAGTGGCGAAGCGCTGGGACTGCTTGCCGCCTACCATTGGCCAGGCAATGTTCGCCAGCTCGAAAATGCGATCTTCCGCGCGGTGGTGCTCGCCGATGCCGACGAAATTGGCGTCAACGAGTTCCCGCAAATTGCGGCGCAATTTTCCTCCGATGAGATTGCTGCCCAGCCGTTGATCGAACCGTCACCGGCTATGGTGGCGTCTTGGCCGGAACCCGACACCGCCGTTGGCCGGCACAAGGCGGCAGTGCACACCCTGCCGTTAACCGACCCGCGGGGCGATGTCCGCCCGCTCGAGGATATCGAGCGCGACGCCATCCGTTTTGCCCTTTCGCACTATCGTGGGCAAATGTCCGAGGTCGCCCGGAGGCTCAGAATCGGGCGATCGACCCTTTACCGCAAGCTGGAAGGCCTTGGCCTCGAAGCGGATGTAACGGCGGAATAATCGAATCAATCGAGGCCGCGAGCCCGAATTACCGCCTGGGCCGGGGTTAAACCCCCGGCCCATCCCGTTTTGGCACGGCAAATTTCCCCCTCGAGCTTCCAGAACTGCCCAGTTTTCGGCCCAATTCCCCGGATACTGGAGAGCCGGACGGGGGACCGGGCGCTAAGCTCACATTAACCGATCCCGATAACACTCACGGGGTTGCCGTCATGGTGACCCAGGGGACGTGGCGGCGACGTGGGACGGATCTCTTCACGGGACGATACTGTGCCTATTGACGCGTCGCGCGAGCGCTCTCTCGTTGTGACTTTTGCACGCGCCGGCGCCCGACTGGGCCTGGCCGGGCTCTTCATGCTTGGCGCCAACAACGCGCTACAAAACGCCAGCGCCGAAGGCGACACGCGCACCCTCTCCTTCCATCATCTGCACACCGGCGAAGACATCACCATCACCTTCAAGCGCAACGGCCGTTACGACGAGGCCGCGCTGAAGAAGCTCGATTGGTTCATGCGCGACTGGCGCAAAGAACAAGAAACTCACATGGATCCACATTTGTTCGATCTGTTGTGGGAGGCCTACCGCGAAGTCGGCGCGACGCAGCCAATCGACGTCGTTTGCGGCTATCGCTCGCCAGACACCAATTCAATGTTGCGTGCCCGCTCGAGCGGCGTCGCGCAGAGCAGCCAGCACATCAACGGCCAGGCGATGGATTTTTTCATTCCGGGCGTGCCGCTGGAAAAAATCCGTGAAGTCGGTTTGCGTTTGCAGCGCGGCGGCGTCGGTTTTTATCCGACCTCAGGCTCGCCCTTTGTGCACATGGATACCGGAACGGTCCGCCACTGGCCGCGCATGACGCACGACCAATTGGTCAAGGTTTTCCCTGACGGCCGCACCGTCCATATTCCCGCCGACGGCCAGCCGTTGCGCGGCTACGCCCTTGCGCTCGCAGAAGTCGAACGTCGCGGTGGCAGGCCATCGGAATTATCGCTCGAAGCCGCGCGTGAGGCAGGCGTAGATACAGCGAGCGCCGAGGGTACAATGGGCCGGCCAAAGCGTAGCCTGTTCGCACGGCTGTTCGGCGGCGGCACGAAGGACGAAGACGAGATTAGCGAAGAGCCGACGCCAAAACGCGCGCGCACGCCGATGGCCGTCGCGAGCCTGACCCCGCCCAAGACCACCCCTGTGACGATCGAACGGATCGTGCCGCTGCCGACGGCCCGTCCGAAGCCGTTCGCGGTCGCCGCCGCTGCGCCCAGGCCGATCGCACCTCCCATCGTAACCGCGGCAATGGGTGGCAACCTGTTTGACAACCGCGGCTACTGGCGAGGAACGGTCCAGAACGGCCCGGATTTGCCGGCGCCAATTGCCCCGCAGGCGACGTATGAGACCGCCAGCACCGAACCGAGCAACACCGGCAGCACGGCCTTGGCTTACGCCGCAGAATCCGCGCCCCAGGCATCCACCCGGGTCCGCCCGATGGGTTCGCGTTTGCCGAATACGCCGACGGAAGCCAACGTCATGCCGGCCCAGGGCAACACCACTGTCGTGGAGAAGCCGCCTTTGTCACCGGTTGCGGCGAGCCCCCAACGCACGGTCGACAGCCCCTGGCTGCGCGCGGCAATGCACACACCGAGCTTCAGCACTTACATGACCGCAACGCGAATTGGCGCCGCCGACATGCGACCGTTGCAAGAACTCCTGTACAAACCATCGCAGTCGGTGGCGATGACGTTCTCGCCTGATCCGCAGATCGGCATGCTGGCCAGCCGGTTTAACGGCCCGGCAGTGGTGTTCCTGGCCACCACGACGTTTACAACGCGATCGACCGCCGAGATTTTCACGATGCAGGCGACGGCGTCGCTGCGCTAGTTCATCAAAAAGTTTTAGCTTCGGCGCGGCCTGCGCCGCACCATGCCCGCTCTTGTCTCAAAACGAACATTTGACTGGCGCCATGGGATTGAACATCGTCGCAAAGGAGACCCGGTGTCATGGTGCAATTGTGGGTTCACTTATGAATGAGGCAGATATTTTGGCTTCGCCTCGCGCGTGGCGTATCAAATGGCAATACGCCGGCCCGATTATTGTCGTTCATATCGCAGCGCTTCTCGCCTGTTTGCCTTGGTTTTTCAGCTGGACAGGGGTCGTGCTCGCGATCCTCGGCCTCTATGTATTCGGCACGCTGGGTATGAATATCGGCTACCATCGGCTTTTGACCCATCGCGGCTTTACTTGCCCAAAATGGATGGAACGTGCTTCTGCCATTCTAGGCGTATGTTGTGCGGAGGAGTCCCCGACAGTGTGGGTAACGTGGCATCGCCAGCATCATCATGAGGCCGACAAAGAGCCGGACCCCCACAGCCCGCTGACGAGTTTTCTGTGGGGTCATCTCGGCTGGCTGATTATTAAAAGTGATAACAGCGATACCAGGTCGACGGTCCGCCGATATTCCAAAGATTTACTCAAAGACCCGTTCTACGTATGGCTGGAAAAGTCCGACAACTGGTTCAAAGTCGTAACGATTTCTTGGGCGGCCTTTTTCGTGGCGGGCTTTGTTTCGGTCAACCTCACGGGTGGCACGACAGCGGATGCCATCCAATTCGGCTTAAGCCTTTTGGTGTGGGGCGTTGCGGTAAGGACCGTCGCGGTATGGCACATCACGTGGTCGGTCAATTCGATCACACATCTGTGGGGTTATCGCAATTACGACACGCCGGATAACAGCCGTAACAACATCTTCGTCGGAATTATTGCCAACGGCGAAGGTTGGCACAACAACCATCATGCAGATCCTCGCTCCGCCCGACATGGTCTCGACTGGCGGGAGCCAGATATTACATGGCTAACGATTCGCGCGCTTATGGCGCTGGGCCTCGCACGCGATGTGGCGCTGCCGTCACCGCGCCTCGCGGCCGCACTGAAATCTCGCAAATTGCGGAACATTGAAGGCCCAAGGCAACGCGCGCGATCGATTGACGCGTGAGGCCGCGTCTTGCGAGCTCGGCGCCGGAAAGCCGTGACAAGTCGTGGTAACGGGTGGCGATTTGCCAGCCCTCGCTGCAGCCCGCGGCAAGCGCGCTGCAATGCGCGGCCAAGGCTTTAATCAAAGCGGCCACGCGAACGAACAGGCCGGAAATCTCCGCGCGACAGATGATGTCGGTCATTTGCATTCTCCGATTTGGCCGAAAAGATTGGCTTCCACCAACACCACTGGATCTGTCGACATGGTTTTCCGCCTTCCGGTCTGGCGGACGCAGTTGCGGCCAACCGCAATTTTTCCAAGCCTACGAATTTGAGAGGATAAAAATTCCGCGCGCCTCCCCCAAATGAGTGAGGACAACAACCCATTGAATTACTGATTGATTTTAAAAGTAACGTTTTGACTATATCGTTGTGCCGCTCTCAAGGGATGGCGGCGATGTCGGAACTGGAAGAGTTTTCGAATCTAGTTGGCGATATTTACGATGCGTCGCTCGATCCCGCGCTGTGGCCGCCCGTTTTCAAGCAGGTTTGCCAATTTCTGCATTGCAGTTCGGCGCATCTTTTTGCTCAGGACTCCGTTCGTAAAACAGCGAATAGATATTTCACCTGGGGCGACGACCCCAGTTTCACTCAGCTCTATATCGACAAATACGCAAAAATAAATCCGATGTTTCCAGGTGCAATTTTCTTTAATGTCGAGGAGGTTCACCAGCTTATCGAAATCGTCCCGCGAGAAGAAGTGCGCCGCACACGGTTCTGCATTGAGTGGATGGCCCCCCAACAAATTATAGATGACATGTTCGCCATCCTTGAGAAATCCGCCACAAGTTGCTCGCTTTTTCAGGTAATCCGCCGCCACAGCGACGGAGTCGTCGATGAGCGCGCCAGACAGCGCATGACACGCCTGATTCCGCACATCCGTCGTTCCGTTCTCATCAGCAAAGTAATCGACCTTAAGAAGGTAGAGGCCGCAGCGCTCGCGGATAGCCTCGATACGCTCAGCGCGGGAATGTTTCTGGTCGATGCATCCGGCCGGATCGTCCATGCCAATGCGAGCGGTCATTCTATGTTAGCAGAGGCAAAAGCGTTGCGTGCAGTCGGCGGTCATCTCGGCGCAATTGACCCAGTCGCCAATCAAGCCTTGTTGGAAAGCTTCGCTGCTGCCGAAAGAGGCGACCCGGCGTTGGGTCGCCAGGGCATTGCCGTCCCTTTGAAAGCACGCGAGGGCGAATCCTATGTGATTAATGTGCTGCCACTCACGTCTGGTGCGCGGCGGAAAGCCGGTGTCTCCTATTGTGCAGTGGCGACCGTCTTCGTGCACAAGGCTGCACTTGATTTGTCTCCACCGGAGGCGATTGTCAAAGAATTCAAACTGACGCCCGCAGAGCTTCGTGTCCTATTCGCGATCATTGAAATCGGCGGTGTACCTGAAGTCGCTGAAGTGCTCGGGATTTCCGAGGCAACGACAAGAACACATCTCAAGCATCTGTTCGAAAAAACTGGTACCTCCCGTCAGGCTGAGCTGATCAAATTGGTTGCGGGATACTCCAACCCACTCATCCGTTGACTAAGGCAGTTCTATCCTGGCTAACAGGTGGCGCGGGGACTAAAAACACCGCAGGAAGCCTAAAAAAATCGCCTGTGGGTCAAAAGCAAAGTGTCCGCTTTGGGTCAAAAGCGGACACTCGCGGCTACGGTTGGTAATGTCTGTTAGGTGCGGTCGGCATTCCTGAAATGATGATTGTCGTCACACTTTGAAGATCTCTGCGTATCGCTTCTTGACCGCTTCCGCTTGCGCCAGGACGCCTTCCGGATCCTCCTTCATCAGCTTGATGTCGCCGAGCTTGCGGACGCCGGGCTTTTCCACGGTCTGGGCGTGTGGCGAATACTGGCGGGCGTCGTCGACGATTAGCTGCTGGCCCTCGCGCGAGTGCATCCAGCTCTGAAACAGGCGAGCAGCGTTCGGATTGGGAGCAGCCTTGAAGACCGCACTTGGACCGCCGGCGAGCGGCGTGCCTTCTTCGGGATAAATTATCTCGACCGGTTGGCCTGCCTCCTTGTTGCGGATGACAAGGTATCCCGCGCCGTCCACCATAACCGCGCGTTCGCCGAGCGCAATTCTCTTCGGCGTATCGGTCGCCGACTGGACCTGCATGACGTTCTGCGCCGCTAGCTTCACGAAATAGTCCCAACCCAGATCGCGTGCGGTCTCGAACGTCGAATTCATGATCGTGCCGCTATAGGCCGGATGCGCCTTGACCAGTTTGCCCTTCCATTTCGGATCGAGCAGGTCGTTGAAGCCCTTCGGCGCATCTTCCTTCTTCACCAGGTTGGTATTGTAGGCGATGGGAGAGATCAGAATGCGTGTCGTTACATGCAGCCCCTCGGGATCGTAATAGCGACTGTCGTAATGCTGCACGACCTCTTCCGGCATGTAGGGCGCGAGCCAAGCATTGCGTTTCCAGATGATGCAATGCGCGTGATCGGAGGTGTTGACGATGTCCACGGTGTGGATGTTGGAGGAATATTCCTGATCAATGCGGGTAAAAACGCGCTCGGCGCCGGACCGCTCCACGCGCACCGCAATCCCGGGATACTTCGCCTCGAATGCCTTGCCGAGGCGTTCCGCAAACTGCAGATCCATCGCCGTGTAAAAGACAACCTTGCCTTCTTTTTTCGCCGCCTCGATCGAGGCCGGCGTCACCACGCTCGGCGGTGGTGCCGCGGCTTTAAGCGGTTGCGCAAAAACGGTCGCCGCGCCGAGAGCAACACTAGTCTTGAGTACAGTGCGCCGCGAGACATGCTTGTGGTCCATGCCATTCCTCCCATGTGCTGCGTGCCTCTAACGGGCAAGTCGGATGACAAGTCAGTTCGATGTCCCCTAAGTTCCAGAAACACACATAGCACCTACCAAAGCTGACGCTATCCGACCAGCGCCGGCGCCGCTATGCTCCGTGCAAACTTGGGAGACCGCTTGTCCGGCCTGCGCATTTACGGTATCGCCCGCACCCGCGCGTTCCGAGCGCTCTGGATGGCGAATGAACTCGGGCTCGACTACGAGCACCTGCCGATCGAGATCGGCTCTGCCGGTGCACGCTCGCGAGAGTTTCTCGATATCAATCCGAACGGGCGCCTGCCCTTCATCGTGGACAACGGCTTTGTGCTGTTCGAGTCGCTTGCGATCACGCTCTACCTCGCCAAGAAGCACTCCAATGGCAAACTCTACCCCGGCACACTGGACGGTGAGGCGACTGCGTGGCAATGGAGCCTTTGGGCTGTCACCGAGGTCGACCGCGGCGTCAATATCTGGTCGCTGCACGCCGTCCGGCTGCCGGCGGCCGAGCGTGATTCCATCAAAAGTGACGAGGCCCTAAAGGTTCTGGTGGCGCCGTTCAAGGTGCTCGACGCGGCAGTGGCCAGGCAACAATATCTGCTCGGCAATGACTTCACGGTGGCCGATCTCAATGTCGCCGCGGTCATTAGCCGCGCTATCGACATGGACCTTTCCGCGTTGCCGAACCTCAAGACCTGGCTCACGCGCTGTCTCGAGCGGCCGGCTGCCCGAAAAGCATTGGCGCTCAAAGCCAAGGCCGATATCGAAACGCCGGCGGAGGTGACCGGGCACGTCGCCAAAATTAACCGCCTGTGAGGTCCTACGACGCGGCGGATATCCAAGTTTCTATAATGACCAAAAATCTTCGAACATCCGGAGACGAATGTGCGGTATCGCCGCGTTGCGGAAACAACGCTAAGCCTCTCTGAAATCGGATTCGGTTGCGGCGGGAACGCTGGACTGATGGTGCGCGGCGGCCATCTCGATCAGCAACGCGCAGTTGCCCGTGCACTTGAATTGGGAATCAACTATTTCGACACCGCGCCGGACTATGGTGACGGCGCTGCCGAAGCCAATCTCGGCCGAGTTTTGCGCGAGCTGGGACGGCGGCCGGTCATCAACTCAAAAGTCGAAATCCGCCGCGCTGATCTCGCTGATATTGCCGGCCATGTCGTGAGTTCATGCGAAAGCAGCCTGAAGCGGCTGGGTATCGGCTATCTCGATTGTCTGCAAATTCACAACGGACCGCTGGCCGCTGCTCCGGCCCTGGAAGGCAGCAGCTATCGGCATCTCGCACTGCAGGACTTTCTACGGCCCGGCGGAGCGTTGGAAGGCCTTCGCCGATTGAAGGTTGCGGGCAAGATCAATTATGCCGGATTTGTCTGCCGGGGTGGCGACGGCAATGAAGTGCGCGAGCTGCTCAAGACCGGGCTCCTTCAGCTCATCAACGTACCCTACACGCTGATCAACCCGACCGCGGGCGTTGCCAGGACGTCGAATACGACAGCGCAGCCTGATTACGGCGGCGTCATCAACGATGCTGGCAAGCATGGCGTGGGCTGTGCGATTTTCAGTCCGCTGGCGGGCGGGTATCTCACTGACGACCGGCTCGATGGCGCGGCGAGCCACTCACTGGCGCGTCCGCACGATCCGCTATCGGAAGAGGCGCCGCACCATACTGAAATGGCGAATGCGGTTCGGTTCCTGGCGAAAGACAACCACATCAGCCTGGCGCAAGCGGCCTTCCGTTTCAGCCTTATGCACGAGGACGTGACCACCGTTGTCGGCGGGTTTTCCTCCCAAGGGCAAATAGAGGAAATCGCTAAAGTCAGCGGGATGGGTCCATTCAGCCCAGCGGAGATGGCGAAATTGGAAAATGTCTGGCGCAGGGAGCGCAGCGCCGACGAATAGCAATCCACAAGCCGAGGTGACTAGACGTTCACGCTCTGCGGCGACGTTTTATTCTTCCGGGCAATTTCAGCCATCTCGATGCGCCGATGAAGCTCCTTCGCGAGCTCGAGAGCGGGGCCATAACGGTCCGCGTCGTCCATCGCGAAACCCTTGTGATACAGCTTCCGGAAGCCGTGCTTGAGAAGTTGCTCGGGTTTCGACCAATCGGGCGGCGATCCGCTTCCGTAAATAATATCCTGCGAATCACGAAAGACGTTCATGGGATCCTTGCCTTCTTCCACGCGCCGGATCTGCTCGTCGAGTTGCTTGCGAAGCAACACGATCGGAATGTCGGTGCGGCCGAGCACCTCCTTGCTACGATCGACAATCGGACCCTGTGCAACCCACATGATGGCGTCTTGCGCCAGGACGTAATCAAGAATCGGTTGTCCCTTTTCGTCAACGGTCGGTGGGATATACCAAGGGACTGTGTCTTGATGCGGCGCCTCCACACCGGGTGGAGCGGCGTAGACCTGGTAACAGATGTGATAGGTGGTGGTATCGTCGGTCGGCACGCGGATTTGGTATTCGCTGCGCGGCGCGCCGGTTTTTCCAGTTTGTGT
>DATFVF010000032.1:0-8714 GCA_035260465.1 Pseudolabrys sp.
TGGGGCTGCCTTCAATGGCTGGACGCGGCGTGGACGAAGGGCGGCGAAAGCCGCCTGGATGCGGTGTCCGCGCCCGGAAGCACGGTCCCGGCGGACAGAAAAGCCGCAGGTGGAGCGCCGTGTGGCGAACGTGCCTCGCAAGGCACGTCAACGCCGCAAGGCGTTGGACCGCTGGTTGCGCCGCACGGCGCTCCATTCCCTCGCATTGGGCGGGGATGAAAGGAAGACAGGCCTCCCCGGGGCCTCGACAAAGAATACGGGCGATGACGCTTGGCTGTTTGACAATTGAATCGGAGAAAAGCGGGTGCCGCTACACTCGGCGTCATGGCCGGACTTGTTCCGGCCATCCACGTCTTTTGATCCTGCAAGGCCGCCAAGACGTGGATGCCCGCGACAAGCGCGGGCATGACAGCGGAAAGTATAGGTCCCGGCCCTCGCTTTCGCTCGGCCGGGACGACAGGAAAAAAACAGTCCGGCAAGGACCGCGGAGCGGCATAGCGTACGGTGCGTACTCCGCTCATTCCGGCGTTTTGCGTATTCGAGGCAAGCTGCGATAAAGACCGCCAAAATCCAATCCACGCAGAACCAGAAAAGCGATGACCGCCAAAGCTGCTGAATTAATGCAAGCCATCCACGGCGGGAACGTCTTCGCAGGCTATGGCTCGCTGCTTCCGCTTGATTTGAAGGGCTGGAACAGCGCGCACGAGGCCTTCGTCGACATCATTTCCAGGACGCGTCCCTCCGTCGTGTTCGACGTCGGTGTGTGGAAGGGCGGCTCGGCAATCTTCATGGCCAATTTGCTCAGAGAGCACGGCAACACTGGCGCTGTGGTCGCAATCGATACGTTTCTCGGGAGCACAGAGCATTGGGATCGCGCGGGCCCATCCGGAAACCTGGTTATGCGGAAATATGGCCGGCCGCTTCTCTACGAGCAGTTCCTGACCAACGTGCTGCAGATGGGCATGCAGGATCTGATCGTTCCATTCCCGCAAACAAGCGAAAACGCAGCGGTCATCTTGTCGAAGCTCGGCATCCGCGCCGGCCTCATTCATATCGACGCCGCGCACGAATATGATCCGGTCATGCGCGATATCCGCGCCTACTGGGAACTGGTTGAGCCGGGGGGTTATCTCGTCGGCGACGACTACATCCCTGATGCATGGCCCGGTGTCGTCCGCGCTGCGGACGAATTTGCACAATCCGTCGGCCAGCCGCTATCGGTCGTTGCGCAAAAGTGGATTCTGCAAAAGTCTTAAGCGACCTTCTTGCCCCACAACCTTGCCGACGCAATATCGGCGCCCTGGCGGATCGATGCGAGTTTGAGCCATACGGCCGGCTCGATCACCCACTCACGATTGGTGAACGTGCCGAAGCCGCAATCGGTCGACGCAATGACGCGTTCGCGCTCACCCACGGTGCGCACCGCTTCCTCGATACGGCGCGCCACGACTTCGGGATGCTCGACGAAATTGCTGGTGGTCTCAACCACGCCGGGAATGAGCAACATATCTTTCGGCAGCGGATATTTCTTGAGCGCCTCATATTCGTGCGCGTGGCGCGGATTGGAAAACTCGATCGACAGCGCGCCGACTTTGGCCTGGTAGAGCGCCGGCAAAATCGTCGCCAGCGGAACGTCGTGGACGTGCGGGCCTTCCCAGTTGCCGTAACAAATGTGCAATCGTACGCGGTCCCGCGGAATGCCGGCGATGCCGTCGTTGATCGCCTGCACGTGCCGCTCCACCGCCTTGACGAACTGCGCGTCGCTCAGGTCGCGGTACATCATCGTGCGGTCCATGGCGAGATCGGGCGCGTCGATCTGCAGCAATAGCCCGGCTTTATGAATGGCCTGGTATTCGTTCTTCATCTCGCGGGAAATTGCGCTGAGGTATTTGTCCTGCGAGCCGTAGAAAGCATCGAGCATCGTGGACGAAATAATGCCGGGCGAGGGCGCGGTCATGAATTGCTCGGCGAATTTGGCGCCGGAAATTTTCTTGAAACGCGCGATCTCGTTTTCGATCGGCTTGAGGTCGAGATATTTCAATTCGCGCTGGCACTCGGGCGCATTCTGCTGCTTGCTGACATGGGGAAATCGCCGCATCAGGCTTGCGACCAGCTCGGGAAATTCCTCGAATTCGCGGCCGCGGCGCCGCTTGGACACGCCGCCGAAGCCGCTCATGCGCTGCGGCACATAGGTCTGGAAGCCGACGCGCTGTTGCTCGCCGTCATTGCCGATGTCGATGCCCGCCGCGAGTTGCCGCTCGACCACGTGGCCAACGGCCTTATCCATTTCCGCAGCCATTTCCTTGGCATCGAACGTTTCGCCGGCCTCCTGTCGCAGCAGCAAATCGGACAGTTTCTCGTTGCGCGGCAGGCTGCCGACATGGGTGGTCAGAATGCGGTCCCGGCTGAAGATCATGAGCGGTACTCCCTCGGAAATATGCTGCGCTTTCCAGCACATTCATTGACGGGCATAATACGCATAGTCCTGGGAGGAAACACAAATGTCAGTCGCGGAGGTGCGCGCGGCAGAAACGATCGCGGCAGAGTCGGTGGGCGTAGTCCCACGCGACTACAATTTTGCCGCCGATATTCTTGGGCGCAATCTTGCGGCGGGCCGTGCCAACAAGCCGGCCTATATCGATGCGCGCGGCGCACACACTTATGGCCAGCTGGCCGACCGCGTTGCGCGTTTTGGTGCTGCGTTGCGCGGCCTCGGGATAAAACGCGAAGAACGCGTATTGATTGCGCTGCTCGATACCATCGACTGGCCGACCGCATTTCTCGGCTGCCTGAAGGCCGGAATCATCGCGGTGCCAGTCAACACGCTTCTGACGGAAGACGATTACCGTTTCATGTTGGCCGACAGCCGCGCGAAATGCCTGGTCGTGTCGGAGACGCTCTTTTCGAGATTCGAAAAACTCATCAAGCAAAGTCCGGATCTCGAGCACGTCATCGTCTCCGGTGATAATCCGCACGGATACCGTTCGTTCGAGGATATCATTGGTACCGACGAAGCGGAGTCTTACACCGCGCCGACGACGTGCGATGACATGGCGTTCTGGCTCTACACCTCCGGATCAACCGGAAAGCCGAAGGGCGCGGTGCATGTGCACGCGAGTCTCAAGTTGACCGCCGACCTTTACGGAACTCCGGTTGCAGGATTGAAGGAAAGCGACGTCTGCTATTCGGTGGCGAAATTGTTCTTTGCCTATGGTCTCGGCAACGCAATGACCTTTCCGCTCACGGTCGGCGCAACAACTGTGCTCAATGCGGAACGGCCGACGCCCGATGGCGTCGCGGCTTTGCTGCGGAAGCATCCGGTCACCGTGCTTTTCGGCGTGCCGACTTTCTACGCCGCATTCCTCAACAGCCCGAACGCGCCGCAGAAATCCGAGGTGAAGTTGCGTCGGTGCCTGTCCGCTGGCGAGGCGCTTCCGGAGGAGGTGGCGAAAAACTTCTTCAAGCGCTACGGCGTTGAAATCTCCGACGGCCTTGGCACCACCGAAATGTTGCACATCTTCCTCACCAACCGGCCGGGCGCCAACAAATATGGCACCACCGGCAAAGGCGTGCCGGGCTACGAGATCAAGCTTGTCGGCGAGGATGGCCAGACGGCGAAACAAGGCGAGATGGGCGAGCTTTATGTGCGCGGGCCCACCAACGCGCTGATGTACTGGAACAACCGCGAGAAATCGCGCGACACCTTCCGCGGCGAGTGGACACGCTGCGGCGACAAATATATCGAGGATGTCGACGGTTATTACGTCTGCTGCGGCCGCGCCGACGACATGCTGAAGGTGTCAGGCATGTATGTCTCGCCGTTTGAAGTGGAGGCCGCGCTATCCTCGCACCCGGACGTTCTGGAAGCCGCGGTGGTCGGCTGGAACGATGATCAGAAGCTCGTCAAGCCAAAAGCGTTCGTCGTTTTGAAATCACCTGAAAAAGCAAGCGACGCGCTGATGCTGGTGCTGCAAGAGCACGTCAAGCAGAAGCTCGCGCCCTACAAATACCCGCGCTGGATCGAATTCCGCAAAGAGTTACCCAAAACTGCGACCGGCAAGATCCAGCGATTCAAGCTGAGGGCGGAAGGGCCCGGCGCGCGCTAATGACACTCGCCGATTCCGGCTTTCTCGACATCGGTGCGCAGCAGCTGGAGTACCACTTTATCGGCCCGCGACCCGACAATGCTCCAACATTGGTACTTTTACACGAAGGCCTCGGCTGCGTTGGTTTGTGGGGGGATTTTCCCGAAAAGCTTTCGGCGGCGACCGGGGCGGGCGTGTTCGTCTACTCACGTGCTGGCTATGGCAAATCGTCGGTCGTGAAATTGCCGCGGCCATTGAGTTATATGCACGACGAGGCGCGCGAAACGCTGCCGCAAGTGCTCGATGCGATTGGGTTTAAGCGCGGACTTCTGATCGGCCACAGCGATGGCGCCTCGATTGCCGCAATTTACGCGGGCAGCCATCAGGATCACCGGGTCGGCGGTCTCGTACTGATCGCGCCGCATTTTTTTACGGAGGACGGCGGGATTGCCTCAATTGTCGAGGCAAAGAAGGCGTACGAAGGTGGCGATTTGCGTGCGCGGCTGTCGCGCTGGCATGCGGACGTCGACAATGCCTTCAAGGGCTGGAACGGAGCCTGGCTCGATCCCGAATTTCGCAAATGGGATATCACCGAGTTTCTTGCTTATATCCGTGTGCCGATGCTGATCGTGCAGGGCAAAGACGATCAATACGGAACGGTGAAGCAGATCGAGGTCGCGCAAGAGGAATGCTATTGCCCGGTCGAGGTTGCGCTATTGCCGGGCGCGCGCCATTCGCCGCAACGCGAAGCGCCCGATGCGACGCTCAAGGCGATTTCGGAATTTGGCGCGCGCGTACTCGCGCGCGAGAAAATCGTCGGGTGATAACGATCGGGAGAAAATCTATTCCGCCGCCTGCTTGGCTGCGCTGCCGTGCGCGGACACAAGATAGTCCATCGCCGTTTGCACGCCGCCTTTCTTGTGCGGAATATTGGCGAGCGCGAGCGCCATTTCGGTCGCAGCCAACCCGCCCAGCAGCATCGCGTCGTTGATGTCGCCGAGATGGCCGATGCGGAACATCTTGCCGGCGAAACGGCCGAAGCTGGCGCCGTACGAAATATTGAATTGTTCCAGCGCGAGCGCGCGGAACGCGTCGGCGTCGTGACCTTCAGGCAGCAGCACGGCAGTGATCGTCGGCGAGTAATATTTCGGGTCGCGGCAGATGATCTCTAGGCCCCAAGCCTTGATCGCGCGGCGCGTCGCTTCCGCGAGGCGATCGTGGCGTGCGAACACGTTGTCGAGGCCTTCCTCGTGCAGCATCTCGATGCCGACCGCGAGGCCATGCAGCATCTGCGTCGCCGGCGTGTAGGGGAAGAAGCCGATCTTGTTCATCGCGATCATTTCGTCCCAGGCCCAGAACGATTTTGTGAGCTTGGACGTTTTGTTCGCCGCCAGCGCCTTGTCGCTCACCGCATTGAACGACATGCCGGGCGGCAACATGAGACCTTTCTGCGCGCCGCCAATCGACACATCGACGCCCCATTCGTCATGACGATAGTCGGCCGAAGCGAGCGACGAGATGGTGTCGACCATCAGCAGCGCGGGATGGCCCGCTTTGTCGATTGCTTTTCGGATTTCAGCAACGGGCGAAAGGCAACCGGTCGAGGTTTCATTGTGCAGGAAGCAGACCGCCTTGATCTCCTTGCCCTTGTCTTCGCGCAAGCGCGCTTCGATTGCGGCCGCATCGGCGCCGATACGCCAATCGGTCGTGATGAATTCGGTAACGAGGCCGAGCTTCTCGGCCATCTTCTTCCAGAGCGCGGCGAACTGGCCGGTCTCTACCATCAGCACTTTGTCGCCGGGCGACAATGTATTGACGAGCGCGGCTTCCCACGCGCCGGTTCCGGTCGCGGTGTAGATGATCACCGGGTTGGTGGTCTTGAAGATGGTCTTGATGCCGTCCAGGCACTTCTTGGCCAGACGGGCAAATTCCGGCCCGCGGTGGTCGATGATGGGCGTGTCCATTGCCCGCAGGATGCGGTCCGGCAACGGCGAGGGCCCCGGGATGTGCAAAAAGTGCCGCCCGACCGTACGCGAGGAATTCTTAGCCATAGACAGTCCGCTCCTGATCGGCAGCTTTTACGGGAAATTCGTGGTTCGGCCACGGGCGCGTCCCGGCCAGGGAGCGGCGCTTGTGGCGTTGAACTATGAATGTAACATTGCGGTCAAGCGGTTTTCCGCAATGCGAACTGGTCCTTATGCATAGGCTTAGCGCAGCCCAAAAAGGATAAGAAACGTGGCGGTAGTTATGCCGGGCCTGGAGCGGCGGCTGAAGGCCGAATTGACCGGCGAGGTGCAATTCGACCGATTCACGCGCGGCCGCTACGCCACTGACGCCTCTCACTACCAGATCATGCCGGTGGGCGTGGTCGCCCCACGCACCATCGAAGAAGCCGATCGGGCGATAGCAATTGCGCGCAGCGAAAATGCAACGCTGCTGGCGCGCGGCGGCGGAACGTCGCAGGCGGGCCAAGCCGTCGGCGAATCGCTCGTGGTCGACTGCTCGAAATACCTCACGCGAATCCTCGACCTCGACGTCAAGCGGGCGCGCTGCACGGTCGAGCCAGGCATCGTCCTCGACGATCTCAATCGCCAACTCAAGCCGCACGGGTTGTGGTTTCCGGTCGATATCTCGACGTCCTCGCGCGCGACCATCGGCGGAATGGCCGGCAACAATTCCTGCGGCGGTCGTTCGATGCGCTACGGCACCATGCGCGACAATGTCATCTCGATCGAAGCGCTGCTCGCAGACGGGACGCTCGCGCATTTCGGCCGTATCGGCGGCAATCTCAAGGACGTGCCGCTGCCGTTGCGTCCGCTCGCAAAGGATTTACTGGCAATTGGCGCGCGTGAAGCCGATGAAATTGCCGAACGGTTTCCCAAAGTTCAGCGCCGCGTCGGTGGCTACAATCTCGACGCGCTGGTGCCGGGCAAAAACGACATCAACCTCGCGCACGTGCTGGTCGGCGGCGAGGGAACGCTCGCATTTTCCACGCGTATCGAGCTGAAGCTTTCACCGTTGCTTGGCCGACGCGCAGTTGGCGCTTGTCATTTCGGTAGTTTTTTCGAGGCAATGAACGCGGCGCAGCACATCGTGCGGCTCAAGCCGATCGCGGTCGAGTTGATCGACCGCACCATGATTGAGCTTGCGCGTCAGATTCAGATTTTTCGGCCGACGTTAGAAAAATTCGTGCGCGAAACGCCGGAAGCTATTTTGCTGGTGGAGTTTGGCGAGGATGACCACGAAGTCAACTTGCGCATGCTTCAGCAGCTCAAGGATCTGTTGGGCGATCTCGGCTTCGGCTGGGACAAAGGCGGCGCGAAGTGGGGCGGGGTCGTCGAAATCCTGAACCCCGAACTGCAGGCCGCGATCACGGACGTGCGGACGAGCGGCCTCAATATCATGATGTCGATGAAGGAGGAGGGGAAACCCGTTTCCTTTGTCGAAGACTGTGCAGTGCCTCTCGAACACCTTGCCGACTACACGTCGCGTCTTTCAGCCATCTTCGCGAAGCACGGCACGCGTGGCACATGGTACGCGCACGCGGGTTCCGGCTGCTTACACGTGCGGCCGATATTGAATCTGCGGCAGGAGAAAGACGTGCATGCCATGCGCGAAATCGCCGAGGAGGCGTTCGCGATGGTGCGCGAATACAAAGGCTCACATTCCGGCGAGCATGGCGACGGGTTGGTGCGCTCGGAGTTCAACGAACCGATGTTCGGTTCGCGTCTCGCTCGCGCCTTTGAAGAGGTCAAGGACCGCTTCGACCCGAAAGGCTTCTACAATCCGGGCAAGGTGGTGCGGCCGCCGAAATTCGACGACCGCAGGCTGTTTCGCTATGCGCCCGGTTATCACGGCGAGCCGGCCAAGATGCATCTCGATTGGTCGGCTTATCCGGGCGCCGGCGGCGGTTTCCAGGGCGCCGTCGAAATGTGCAACAACAACGGCGCCTGCCGCAAATTGACGGGCGGTGTGATGTGCCCGAGCTATCGCGTCACCCGCGACGAGCGCGACGTCACGCGCGGACGCGCCAATACGCTGCGTCTGGCCATCAGCGGGCAGCTGAGTGGCGCTGCGCTCATCTCAGATGAAATGGCCGAGACGCTCAAGCTCTGTGTATCGTGCAAAGCCTGCCGTCGCGAGTGCCCGACCGGCGTCGACATGGCGCGCATGAAAATCGAGGTGCAGGCCGCGCGGGCCGCGAAATTCGAACTCTCGTTGCACGACAAGCTGGTCGGTTTCCTGCCGCACTACGCGCCCTACGCTGCGCAATGGCATCGCTTCTTCAATATGCGCGACCACAATGCGATCTTGCGCAAAGCCTCGCAATATGTGGCTGGCTTTTCGTCGCGCCGCAGTCTGCCGAAGTGGCGCCAGGATACGTATCGCGACCGCTCCGATTGGCGTTACACGACGGCGGAGCAGAATGCGGCCGCGCCCGGAGTCGTGCTGTTCGCCGATACGTTTAACCGCTATTTCGAGCGCGAAAACCTGGACGACGCCTTGAGCGTGCTGGTTGCAGGCGGCTATCGTGTCTACGCGCCGCTGCCGGCCGATCCGAACGATCGGCCGTTGTGCTGCGGCCGCACATTCCTCTCGGTTGGCTTGGTCGATCAAGCGCGGCAGGAA
>DATFVF010000033.1:0-14297 GCA_035260465.1 Pseudolabrys sp.
CGTCGTGCTGGAGCAGCCCGGCCAGTTCGCCTGGCAGATCTTCGACCAGAAGGTGAAGCATTTGCAGCGGGACGAGTACAAGATCCGACAGATCACCAAGGTCGTCGCCAATACGATCGAGGACTTCGCGCACAAGCTCGAGGGGGTGAACGCGGAGCAGTTTCTCAAGACCGTCGCCGAATACAATAAGGCCGTGCGCAGCGACATTCCGTTCAATCCCAACGTCAAGGACGGCCGACGCACCGAAGGACTCGCCGTCAACAAGAGCAATTGGGCGAACACAATCGATGAGCCGCCGTTCGAAGGCTACGCGGTCACCTGCGGCCTCACCTTTACCTTCGGCGGGGTGCGCATCACCACCGACGCCGAAGTGCTCAATACCGACTACCAGCCGATCCGCGGCCTCTATGCCGCCGGCGAACTGGTCGGCGGATTGTTTTACTTCAACTATCCCGGTGGGTCCGGGCTGACCTCCGGCGCGGTGTTCGGCCGCATCGCGGGCAGCGCGGCCGCGCGCGCGGGCAAGAATTGAGCGCTCCATGGAGTTCGACAATTCATTCGAAGTGCCGCTGCCACCGGATGAGGCGTGGAAGATACTGCTCGATATCGAACGCATCGCGCCGTGCATGCCGGGCGCCGAGCTGACCGAGGTCGTCGACCAGAACACCTACAAGGGCAAGATCGGCGTGCGGCTCGGGCCTGTGGCCTTGACCTTTGCGGGCATCGTCAAGTTCGAGCAGATCGACGGTGCGACCCGCACCGCGCGCGTTGCGGCGCAGGGCACCGACGCGAAAGGCCGCGGCGGCGCCAACGCGGCTTCGCTCTTCCGGCTCGAGCCGACGGCCGGCGGCTCCAAAGTGCTGGTGCACACCAATCTGACGCTATCGGGCGCGGTGGCGCAATACGGACGCGGCGTCGGGATCATCCAGGCGACCGCCGCACAACTCATGAAACAGTTCGCCGCGTGCCTGAAGGAGAAGCTCGCGCAGGAACGTCCGGCCGCTCCCGCCGCCGCATCCCCTTCGCCCCCGCCGATGCAGCCATCCCCTCCCATCGAGGCGACAGCCGCTCCGGCGCCGACCGCCAAGCCGATCGCAGGCTTCGCGCTGATCGCCAAGGTGATCTGGAGCTGGATCAACGGGGTGTTCCGCCGCTCCTAGCGGCTACTCCTTGAGCGCCTCCTCGCGCTTGAGGCGGATGGCGGGCGCGGCGATCACCACCAAAAGCCCGGCAGCCACGACGAGAAAGGCGAGGCTGATCGGCTCCTGCAGGAAAACCATCGGATCGCCGCGCGAGATCAGAAGCGCGCGGCGCAAATTTTCCTCCATCATCGGTCCCAGCACGAAACCGAGAATGAGCGGCGCCGGTTCGCAGTCGAGCTTGAGGGCCACGTAGCCAAAGACCGCAAAGAATGCCATCACGAAGGCGTCGAACGGCTTGCTGTTGATGGTGTAGGCGCCGATGCAGCAAAACACGATGATGGCGGGATAGAGCAGCCGGTACGGCATGGATACAGGTGATGCCTTCTTTGTGCCATGCGAAGAAAGTGACGCTAACAACGTTGTAAAGCGCGTTCACAGTTCTCGCACGGTGTACTTGAAAGCGAGCAGGACAAATCGAGGAGATTTTCGTGTTCGAACAAAGTACGAAGACAACGAAGGACAATCGGGAATTTGGGTTTGGCGAACGCCATCAGATTCTTGATTTGGTAAAAAACTGAGGCGGGCGCAAATGCCCGTCTCAATTCCAAGTAAGACAAAACCAAATGATGAACAATTCGATGATTTATTTGAGGATGAAAAGATGGATCAGCAACAGCTATTGGAAGACATCAAAATAGACGACAATCATATTTACCAGCAGTTGGAGTCATACAAGCGACGTTTGAATCTAATGTTCCAACGAGTGCCCGGCAGTCTCCTATTTTGTTCAGGCGCGCCCGGCGTCGGCAAAAGCTTTGTGCTTAAGCACGAGTGCAAGAGTAAGCACATTAATTATGCTGGCACTGCGCCGCTAAACGCCCACGCTTTCAATCGCGAACTTTACAAATATCGCGATACCGACATTCTCGTGATTGACGATGCCGATGGCTTGCTGGGTTCAGGCCAAATGGTCAACCTCGTTAAGGGCGGCTTTGGCCCGGACAGGACGGTATACTGGCCAACGGTGCAGGCCCGTAAGAATCAGCAACACAAAGAAAACGATGATCCAAGGTATGATCCGGAAATTCCGCCACCGAGTTACAAAGTTAGAACGCGGCTGGTCTGGCTGACGAATGTGAACGTCGCCAAGGTTGTCCGAAATAAGAAGCCGGAATTGAAACAGGTATTTGACGCACTTTTTTCCCGCGGCGGACTTCCAATTCATATTGATCCATCAGATGATGATATGTTCGACTATACCGTTTGGCTCGCAACAAAAGGTGATTTGTTCAATTACCGCAAGAACAACAATGATGAAATAGTCAACGATCGTATATCAAAATCTGCGGCAGACGAGGCCCTCGATTGGTTCATCACACATCGACTGAAACTTGTAGAATTAACGCCCCGATTGCTGTCCGACCTTGGGTCGCTGGCCCACCATTTTGAACTAAGAAATGTTCCGAAAGCCGAGCGGAAAATACAATACAAAGAGCGATTCCTAAAAACAAAGATTAGTACAGTTGTAAATGGCAATTCGAATCAGGTTCCCAAGCATCATATCGTCAAGCGTGCCGAATCAAATTTTGGTGCAGGATTTAGGCTATCGGACGAAACCAAAAAGATTATCGCAAACTTTGCGCGCATTAATGCCGGACGATGACTTATGCGTAAGTTGGGTCCGCTTTGGACAGAACAGCGGGAAATTGAAGTGAACGGTAAGTCGCCGGCGACTTTATATTTGGTCTAAATGATATTCGAAAATTTATTTGAAGAGGAAGAAATTGCAATGAACGAGTCTGAAGTTCAATTAGATCGGCGGCAATTAGCGGCAATGCTTAAAGAATCGGGCAACAATCTGAAAAAGATTCAACTGCCCGAAACCGATAGCGAGCCGGTCGAAACTGACTCGGCGCTGCCCGGCGTCGATACGGTGCGCGGTGAAGACGCCCCGGCACTGGCCCCACCGTCAGCTCCTGTCTCTGGTCCAGACGGGAGCCTTACGCGTAAGGTGGACGTTATAAAGGGACTGAGCATTAAATCCGCCAGCCCGACCGGCATCGGTCGTCTCGAGACAAAAGAGGTGTATGAGAGCGATCTCAGTCCGGTTCAGCGAGACAGATTAGCTAATTTCTTGGAAAAAAACAAAGCCGTGCTTATTGAAAATCCGCAGTCTGGCTATATGGATGAACAAGGAAATCTTTTTTTCAGCAACGATGGTCATGAGAGTCACTGTATCAAAAGTTATGAAGGATTGGTCAGCACATGGGTGACGCGTATTGATGCTCTCCTTAAAAAAATTGAAGACCTCCGGGAACAGAAACGACGAACCGTCTTTGAAATTGGTGAGCTACTGATCGAAGCAAAGGTGAGATTCGACAACAAAGACTTTCGCAAAGTGGTTGAGCAGTCGGGCTTGAAGTCAAAATCAAATGCTGAAAACTATATGCGAGTTGCATCAAAGACAATCTTGCGCAAACCGGAGATCGAACCACACCTTCCGAAAAGTGTTGGGGCCTTGATTGATGTTGCTGCATGGCCCGATGAACAAATTCAGGTCGCAGTTGAAAACAAAGTCATGAAACCCGATGCCAGGCGCAACGAATTGCGGAACTGGTACAAGGCCGTGGTCAAGGGCATTGAGAAACCCCAACGACGGTCCAGCCCTGCTTCGGATGTGTTGACGCCCGAATTTAACACCACGCTCGGGCACCTGGCTGTGTCCTCGACTTCTTTGGCACGAGTACTACCAACCGAAACTTTGCTTCTCGTATCAGTTAAAAAGAATCAATGGACAGATGAGGAGGTGAACGAACTGCTAAACTTTATCATGATAGAAGGAACGAATAAGTTTAACAAAGCTCTACTCGCGGAACGAATTAAATTAGAAGAACAAAAAACAGAATAAAAAAGCGGGGGCACAAAATGCCCCCGCAATTTCTTCGGAGAAGGGAACTAGGTTCGAATCAGGCGGCTTTGTTGCGCTTCGAGCCGCCAGCCTTCTTCGCCGGCATGATCTTGTCGTCCAACTCGCCCGCCTGAATCGCCGCAACCAAGGTGTCGATTGTGTCGGGCAGTTCGGCGCGGGACTTCACCCGAATGGCGGTGGCGCCCTTTTGGAACTCCACCGGCGCAAACCCAACCCGGAGAACGAAGAAGCACGACCCGTCCGGATTTTCGACCCAACTCGGCCGAACCTTTTGGGTCTTCTCGCCATCCTTCGTCTTGATCGTGCGGACGAACTTCGCATCGAGGGCGAGGTTCTTTTGCAGCTCGAGGCGCGCTACGACCTCTTTGCGCCGAATCATCGTGGGATTCGTTTCGACCTTCGGCATCGCGACAAACGAGAGCGATTTAAGTGTAGCCATTTTCATCCTCCATTTGGTTGATAGAGGATGCGCAAAATAAGTTCCAAATTCGGATCGGTGCAACCGGAATTAGGTGCAGCACGATCAGGAACGATTAAGGCGTGTTACCCATAAATCGCTTTCCGCAAGCGCGTCAATGTCCGCTTCGCCCCAAAAGCGGCGGATGTGCCATAAGCCAACTCATGCATGCAGCAAACAGGTTCGAACCGGTCGGTTGCTTGAACCGGAAGTTCGCCCCTAGGGGAGGAGTCAAAAAGCGCGCCTAGGCGGTAATCTGGCGCACCTGAACCCACAAATCGACTGCAATCGAAAGTGCGCATCGATGGATCGTGCAGTCAGCGTCGAATTGAGACTTCGTTGGTGGCAGAGAAATGTTGAAAGAACGGTGTTTAAACTCGTTAACACGTCGCCAAATGAAGAGAAGTGAAAGTTCTGGCGTGAGCGCTCCTTGGGCGGACTTTGTCTCTACTAACTCCTCAAGCTCGTCTTTCCCTGCGGACATAGCCTTGGGGGTGAACTCATCACCGAGACGAGCAACTAGGTTATAAAAGTCGGGATGTTTGCTTTTAACTGTTGCAGCGAAGCCTTTTACTAGCAGCAGTTTGTCTACAATGTTTGGTCCACGTTTCTTTTCGATAAAAAACTTGGCAAGTGTATTTTCAAATCCGAATGCTGTTCTTAAACGGGCAGAGTTCAGATAATAACCCGAGAGCCAGGTGACAACGCTGCTTAAATTTCGCCATTCACTGAGGTCGCCTCGGAAATCACGTAAATAAGCGTAATACATCTCCTCGGAAAACCCGCGTGGGAGAGACGGGGCAAGTTTGGTCAGCATCCGCTCTGCTTCGTGCAACGAAAACAAGGCGCCGAAGAGGAGCCCCCAAATGTTTTCGTCTTCATTGTTATTTCTTGGCGGTGGTCCGAGTCTCGCCAATAATTCAGGACACTCTTTTACGGTTGGTAGCACAGCAGCCGGTCCCGTGTGACTCATCTTCCCGCGACCTCCGTATCGCAAGTGCACCACGTGCAATCCACACGCGGGCTCGCCGCGTGTGTTGAGCGATGCGTTCGCATAAATACTATCATACACTTTCGATCAAGGCTGAGCCCGCCAACTGATATGGGCTTGTCGTGCTGCGGTTCCCAATACAGGAGGGGCGACTCTGAAGCGAAAGCAGAATGACCGAAACGACAAGCTTGACCAGTACGCGCCCGTTCTACCCTGGTTGGTAGATGGTTCGTATTGCGAAGTTGAATAAAGACAAGCCGATATTTTCACATCTAAAAGATGACATTGGCACGATCCGGGCAACGTCTACACTGATGACCTGGGAACACCATTCAATTGTCGACTGATTGGCAGAATGGTGTTGGGGTTGAATAACTGAAGCATAAAAAGTAGCCGCGCAACCGCGCTTTTCCTTGAAGGTTGCTTCAAATCAGTAGTGAGGCCTGGGATGTTACAAACATGGACCAGATCGCATTTTTGGTTTCACGCCAAAAGTGCGACGCTGAACACCCAAACATAAATTGATGCTTGAACGAAATTGAACGAGGACTGAATCACTTCGTGTCAGGTGCTTCGCACCTGACGTTCAACTTCCTGAATCATTTAGATTGAAAGAAATTGAAACGTCGAAGACAACCCGCGAAGCGGGTTGAATACCCGGACCGATTTTGCGCTGGCGGGCACGTTCAAGGAATTGGCCAAGCCTGCCACGATTGACGTTCTCGCCGGTGAATGCCGACAAGCCAGGGTCTTTGATGATGTTCGTGTCCGGGAGCTTGAGCTCGTGTTTCAAGGCGTAGTCCTTGGCTCCCTCAACTTGTCGGCGCTGTGAATCGCCCTGGGTCTGCTCGTCGGTTGACCACCTGATATAGGCGAAAACTTGCGGTTTCATCGGGCTGCTCCTTGCCGCCGCAATATAATCAACAATTTAATACGCCACAAGATCACCAGCATGAGGTTGCCGAGCCACATGCTGGCAATGAGCCCCCAGAACAGTCCCGGGCGATCCGTCATCACGCGCGGCCCCGGCGCAATGCCGTGAATCATCAGCGCTCCGATCATCATCGCCATGGTCGGGTTTCCAGGAATGCCCAAAGTGAGCATGGGGATGAACGAGGTCTGCGCGCCCGCATTGTTGGCGGATTCCGGCGCCGCCACGCCCCTGATATCGCCATAGCCGAATTGGCGCGGCGGCCGGGCGACTTTCTTCTCCAGCGTATAGGCCGCAAACGACGCCAGCAGCGCGCCTCCCCCCGGCAGCACGCCGAGAATTGCACCGAGTCCGGTGCCGCGCAGGATCGAGCCGGCGCAGTACCGGAGATCGGCGAGGCTCGGCCATACCCTGCCGAGCGCACTGGAAACGACGCTCGTCCCCTGCTTCTTTTCGAGATTGTAGACGACCTCGGCGATGCCGTAGATCGCCATCGAGATCGCCACGAACTCGATGCCGTCGGCAAGTCCCATCATGCCGAAATTGAACCGCCGTGCGCCCGTATTCACGTCGGTGCCGACGAGACCGAGAAGCAAACCGAGCACGACCATCGCGATCGCTTTGACGAGCGATCCGTGCGCTAGAACCACGGCTGCGACCAAGCCGCACACCATCAGCGAGAAATATTCCGCCGGACCGAACTGCAAGGCGATGGCCGCGAGCGGCGGGGCCGCGAGCGCGATCAGCAGCGTCGAGACGCAGCCGGCGAAGAACGAACCCAGCGCGGCAATGCCGAGGGCCGGTCCCGCGCGTCCCCGACGCGCCATCTGGTGGCCGTCGATGGTGGTCACGACCGAGGACGCCTCGCCCGGGATGTTGACCAGGATTGCGGTGGTCGAGCCGCCGTACTGGGCGCCGTAATAGATGCCGGCGAGCAGGATCAAGGCCGACTCCGGCTGCAGGGTGAACGAGATCGGCAGCAGCATGGCCACCGTCGTGACCGGGCCGATGCCGGGCAGTACGCCGATGATGGTGCCGAGCAGAACGCCGATGAAGCAGTAGGCGACGTTTTGGATGGTCAGCGCGACGGCAAATCCCAGGCCGAGATTTGAAATCACGTCCATGAAAAACTACAGGCTCGGCCAGATATTGAGCGGGAGGCCCAGCGCATAAACAAAGACGCCGGCGGAAAAGACGATGAGCAGGACTGTCAGTGCGAGCGTCTCCGGCAATCGAAATTGTGCGCCAGCGGAGGCCGACATCAGCGTCAACACGACAAGCGAAAGGACGAGACCGAGCGGCTCGATCAGCACGCCGAACAGGCATACCGCCGCCGCAATTATCGCCAGCGGCAAGACGTGAAAGCGCGCAACCGGTTCACCGCTCAGGATGAGCGAGCGACCGATGAGCATCGCTCCCAGGGCCGCAAGCAGGCCGCCGAGCACCAGCGGAAAATAGCCCGGCCCCATTTTGCCGGCCGTGCCCAAGGAATATCCGCGCGCGGCGAGGATGGCGACCGCGGCGAAGCCGCAGAACATCACGCCCGACCAGAAATCCTTGGGCGCGCGGATTCTCATGGTTTTCCCTCACGCCGAGTGAGTTGCCATCGGACGATCAAATCGGCAAGCGTTTCCTCCGTCAACGGCACGCACAGTGCTGCGCGCCGCGTGCGCAATCTGGATCGGCACTGCGCCATCATCTACATTGCGACCTCCCGCGGGGTCGCATGGAATGATGCAGGTGAAAGAGCCTTTCCCATTCATCGCAAGGCATGGGGTCTGGACCGACGAGCAGCGACGGCAAGCCGAGGATCTCAAGCGCAGGGTCGAGAAGGACAATCTGCATCTCGTGCGCCTTGCCTGGGCCGATCCGCACGGCGCCGCGCGCGCCAAAGCGGTCACGGTGCCGACTTTCCTCGCCGCGCTCGAGACCGGCTATAACATCAATGTCGCGACCACCACGCTCGATTCCGCCAATGCCCGCACCTTCGCCTCGTTCACGCGCGGCGGCGGAATGGGTCTCGACGAGATGACGGGCTCGCCCAATCTCACCATCGTTCCCGATCCTGCGACCTTTCGCGTGCTGCCGTGGGCGAGCGGCATCGGCTGGGTGCTGTGCGACGAATATTTCAACAGCGGCGTGCCGTTCCATTTCTCGCCCCGGCAGCTGTTGCGCAAGCACCTCAAACGGCTCGCGGACAAGGGCATGGACCTCATCGTGGGTCTGGAAATCGAGTGGTACCTGCTGCGCGTCGCGCAAGAGCAGCTGAGCGAGGAGAATATCGGCATCCCCGGCGTGCGCGGGCGGCCGATCAAGACCGCGCCGGTCGAACCGGGCTTTTCCTATCATTGCGAATCCAACATGGACTTGATGCAGCCGGTGCTCTCCGCGCTCGCCGAGCATTTCGAGAAAATTGGGTTGCCGCTGCGATCGATCGAGAACGAGTGGGGACCGGGACAGGTCGAGTGTACGTTCGCCGCGCGGCCGGCGCTCGAGGCGGCGGATCATGCACTCCTCTTTCGCACCGCGACCCGGCAAATCTGCCGCCGGATGGGTCATTTCGCCACATTCATGTCCCGGCCGGCGCTCACGGGCTATTACTCCAGCGGCTGGCACCTCCATCAGTCGCTCCGCGACGGCAAAAGCGGGCGCAACCTGTTCATGCCCGAACGCGAAGGCGAATATTTGTCGCCGCGCGGCCGCGCCTTTCTCGGCGGCTTGATGACATACGCCGTCCCCTCGACTGCGTTTGCCACGCCGACGGTCAACGGCTATCGGCGATTTCGGCCAAACTCGCTCGCGCCCGACCGAGCCTCCTGGTGTTACGATCACCGCGGCGTCATGTTCCGCGTGCTGGGCGCGCCGGGGGACCAGGCGACACGGCTGGAGAACCGGTCAGGCGATCCGGCTGCTAATCCCTATCTCTATATCCTCTCGCAGGTCGTCGCCGGCCTCGACGGCATCGAGAACGCGCTCGATCCCGGACCGGCGGAGGACGATCCCTACAACGCCAGCCGACCCATGCTGCCCACGAGCTTGCCCGCGGCGTTGGAGGCGCTCGAGCGCGAACCTTTGTTCCGCGCCCAACTCGGGGACGTGTTCATCGACTATTTCCTCAAGCTCAAGCGCAACGAGGCGGGCCGGTTTGCGCAATGGCTCAAGGAAACCGGTGGGAGCGAGCGTGACGAGCCGACGGCCTGGGAGCAGAACGAGTATTTCGATTTTTTCTAGGCGGATGCAGCGAGCACCGCTAAAGTCTGATGCGGAACGAGCGATCGCGCCATTCCCTCGGTGTCGTTCCCGCGCAAGCGGGAACCCATAACCGCCGGCTGTGCAAACTAATTCCGACGGTGATTATGGGTCCCCGCGTACGCGGGGACGACAGGAGACGGAGTTGATGCCGATCCTCCTAGAGGACGAAGGCCATGCTGGAGAAGCTCAACGCATCGCGAATCGAGAGCGCCGACCTCTACGACTGGGACGAGCTCGTGCAGGAGGATCGCGTCCATCGGCTGATCTACACCGATCCGGCCGTCTTCGCCGCGGAGATGACGAACATCTTCGGCGCGGTCTGGGTCTATCTCGGTCACGAGAGCCAGATCCCGGCGAATGACGACTACATCACCGTGCGGCTGGGCTTGCGGCCGCTCATCCTGTTGCGGGACGCGCACGGCAAGATCCGCGCGCTGTTCAATCGCTGCACGCACCGCGGCACCACGCTATGCCGCAAGGATAAAGGCTCGGCGCGCATATTCACCTGCCCGTATCACGGCTGGAGCTACCTCAACACCGGCAAGCTGCGTGCGGTGCCGTGGCCGGACGGCTACGCCTGCAACTTCAACGAGGCGAAGTACAATGTCGCGCAGGTGCCGCGCGTGGACAGCTATCGCGGCTTCATCTTCGCCACGCTCAACCCCGAGGCCCCTTCGCTCATCGATTACCTCGGCGCGATCACCAAGCCGATCGACGAATGGCTCGACCGGCAGCCGAAGGGACGAATTCGGGTCTGCGAGGCGAACCGACTCAAATACAAAGGCAACTGGAAGCTCGCCTACGACAATTCCGGCGACGGGTACCACGTGGTGTTCTCGCACCGCTCGCTCTTGGAAATGGAGAACCGCCAGGCCGACGTCGCCAACAAGGGCATGTCCTACTACAAGGGCTCGCCGGACACGGCGCCGATGTACATCGCGTATATGGGCAACGGCCATCACTTCAAGGACAAGCGGCCGAACATCCAGAAGCGCGCCGGCGGTTTGTGGGCGGTGGAAGGCCCGGCGCCGGGCAGCGAGCATTACGCCGACGCGCTGCGCCAGCGCTTCGGCGCCAAAGCGGAAGAAATCCTCGACCTCGCGTCCTCGGAGCCGGTCAACATCAACGTGTTTCCAAACTTCTCGCTGCTCGGCAACCATATCCAGGTGTTCGAGCCGGTCTCGGTCGACGAGACCAACGTCACTTGGTACGGCACCGCAGTGGTCGACGAGGACAACGCGCTGGGCGGAGCCGTCGACGAGATCAACGCGCTGCGCATGCGCACGCAGGAGCAGTTCCCGAATTTCGGCGAAGTCGACGACCTCGCCAATTTCGAGGAAATCCAGCGCGGGCTCGCGTGCCAAGAGGATGAGTGGATCTACATGCATCGCGGGCTCGGCATTCCCGGGCGCGTGAAGACGGACGAAAACGGCATCATCACGGCGCCCGCCACCGACGAGGTGTTCATGCGCGAATACATCAAGGAATGGAAGCGGCTGATGAAGGCGACGCCGAAGCTCGTGGTTCAGCGCGAGCCGTGAGCGCGAACATGCAAACCGTCCACGATCCCACGATCAGTTCCTATTACGTCAACGACGAGCTCTACCGCAACCTGGTGGAAAATTTCAGCGATTGGCAGCGCGAGGAGCTGGCAATCGCTGCGCCCGAGGTACGCGATCGTTTCCGCCTGCTGCTCGAGCGCGAAGCGCGCCTGCTCGATGAGCTGCGCTTCGACGAATGGCTGGCAATGTACTCGCCCGAATGCATCTATTGGGTGCCGGGAACGCCGGAGGGCGGTGACCCGCGGCGGGAGATCGCGGTGTCGTTCGACGATCGCCGGCGCATGGAGGACCGGATTTATCGCCTGCGCACTGGCTATGCTTGGTCGCAGGCGCCGAAATCCCGCACGGTGCGGATGATCTCGAATGTCGAAGTATTCGCCACCAGCGAGAGCGCCTTCCGCATGGTCCGCTCCAATTTCCTGATCAGCGAGTTTCGCGTGGACGGGACGCGATTTTTGTCGGGTTGGTGCGGCCACCGCTTCGTCGAGCGCGCGGGGCGTTGGGAAATCCAGGTCCGGCAGGTCAACCTCATCGACTGCGACCGCAACCTGCGTAATCCCAGCATTGTCCTCTGACCGCGATGCCCGATATCTCCACCAGAACCGTGCGCTGCGCAGGCGAGCTTCCCGCCTTCCTCGCTGTGCCGGCCACCGACGCCAAAGCGCCCGCGGTCGTGCTCATGCACGAACGCTATGGCCTGGTGCGGCACACCCGCGATCTCGCCGAGCGCTTCGCGCGCGACGGGTTCGTCTGCATCGCACCGGACTTCTTCCACAAGCATCCGGATCAGGCGGCGCTTCACCGTGGCGACGTCGGCTACGACATGACCGACCCGGAGGCCGTAACCTATCTCGAGGCCGCGATTGCCGAAGTCGCAGCGCTGCCGCAAGTCGACGCGTCGAGGATCGCCGTCAAAGGCGTCTGTCAGACCGGACGCCATCCGCTGGTACTGGCGGCGCAACGGCCGATCGCCGCGGCGCTCGTCTGGTACGGCGCGGCGTCGCAGCGCGAATGGCAGGTCAGCGCGCGCTATCCCAAGGCGCTCGACGAGATCGTCGCCACGGTCGAGTGTCCGGTTCTCGGCATTTTCGGCGAGACCGACCACGTGATCTCGCTCGCCGATGTGCGGCGGCTGCGCGACTGCTTCGATCGTCACGACAAGAGCTATACGATCAAGGTCTATGCCGATGCGCCGCACGGCTGGCTCAACGACACCATGCCGGGCCGCTATCGTCGTGCGCAGGCGGAAGCCGCTTGGGCGCTGCAGCTCGCGTTTCTCGAGCGCGTGCTCGGCCCCGGCTACAACCGCGCGCGCCGCGTGCAGATCTACGAATGCGACCATTCCGCCGATTATGATTTCACCAAGAACGTGCGGATGGAGTAACAATTGGCGTGCGAACGGCGAACAGCGAACGCCGAATAGGCCGTTTGCCTCGCTATTCGCCGCTCGAGCAGGAGCACATCATGGCGCGCGATTTCGAAGACCATTGCTGGAAGGACGTCATCGACGCCGACACCATCCAGATCTACCAGGCCTATCGCCGCAAGATTTATGTCGGCGACAACCCGGCGGTGCTCGCCATCGACCTCTATAACAAGGCCTATCGCGGCGGCGACCGTCCGGTGAAAGAGGTCGACCGCGAATTCTCCGGCTCCTGCGGCGAACACGCCTGGAAAGCGATGGCGCCGACGCAAGCCCTGTTCGCGGCCGCGCGCCGCGCCGGGGTGCCGATCATCTACACCACCCGCCACGTCGACACCGGCGGCGTGCATTCGACCAACCGCAACATCGGTCGCGAAACCGGCGACACCTACGGCATCAAGGCTGAGCTTGCGCCGACGCCGGGCGAACTCATGATCTACAAGGAGCGCGCCTCGGCCTTCTTCGGCACGCCGCTGATCGCGCATCTTCAACAAAAACGCATCGACAGCCTGATCATTTGCGGCGAAAGCACCTCGGGCTGCGTGCGCGCCTCGACCGTCGACGCCTATTCCTACGGCTTCCACAATGTGGTGGTCGAGGAATGCACCTACGACCGCTCGCTCATCACCCACAAAGTCAACCTGTTCGATCTGCATCACAAATACGCCGACGTCATGCATATCGAGGAGGTACTCGCGCATCTCGACGGTCTTGCGCGCGTGCGCAAGGTCGCCTGATCGAGTATTCGTTGGCGCTGACGGAGAGAAAGCATGACCGCGACGGCGCTCGATTCCGTCATCTTCTGCGACATCTTCAGCACGCCGCAGATGCGGGGAGTTTTTTCCGACGAGACGAGGACCGGCTATTGTCTCGATTTCGAGGCCGCGCTCGCCCGCGCGCAAGCGCGCCTCGGCATCATCCCTGAAAAAGCCGCGCGCGAAATCGTGCGCCAATGCCGGATCGAGAACATCGACTTTGCCCGCCTGAAGAAGCAAACCGAGCGCATCGGCTATCCGATCCTGGGCATCGTGCAGCAAATCGTCGAGCTTTGCGCCGACGGTCTCGGCGAATGGTGCCACTGGGGCGCCACCACGCAGGACATCACCGACACCGTGGCGGTCATGCAGATCCGCGCCGCGCTCGAGCTCGTCGAACAGGACATGGAGGCGATCGCGACCGCGCTCGCGGATCTTTCTCGGCGCTATCGTGATACTCCGATGGCCGGCCGCAGCAACCTGCAGCAGGCGGTGCCGCTCACCTTCGGCTTCAAGACGGCGGCATTGCTCGCGGCGATGCAGCGCCACCGCGAGCGGCTGGCCCAGCTCAAGCCGCGGGTCCTGGTCGGCGAGTTCGGCGGCGCGGTCGGCACGCTGGCATCGCTCGGCGCTGACGGACTCAAGGTGCAGGCCGCACTGATGCAGGAGCTCGGCCTCGCCCAGCCGGAGATCGCCTGGCACACGGTGCGCGATCGCATCGGCGAGGTCGCCTGCTTTCTCGGGCTTCTGACCGGCACCCTCGGCAAGATTTCCATGGACGTGAAGCTCTTGATGCAGACGGAGGTCGCCGAGGTCTATGAGCCCTTCCACGAGGGGCGCGGGTCGTCGAGCACG
>DATFVF010000034.1:0-3007 GCA_035260465.1 Pseudolabrys sp.
GGGCCAGTCGACCGCTTCATTGCAGGCCGCTTTGAGCACCCATTCGCCAAGCGGCACGATGAGCCCGGTTTCTTCGGCGATTGGGATAAATTCCGCCGGCGAAATCAGCCCGCGCGTCGGATGGTTCCACCGCAGCAGCGCCTCGAAACCATTCACTTCATTCGATTCCAGAACGACAAGTGGCTGGTAGTGCAGTTCGAATTGTTCGCTGGCCAGCGCCTTGCGCAGATCCATTTCGAGCTCGCGCCGTATTTTCATGCGGGTGTTCATTTCGGGCTCGAAGAACCGGAAGGTCCCGCGGCCATCGCCCTTGGCATCGTAGAGGGCCATGTCGGCGTTTCGCAGGAGCTCGTTTGATTCGACGGCGTCCATCGGCGCGACAGAAATACCGATACTGATATCTGTAACAATCTGATGCCCTTCGACCTGGTAGGGCTTGATGACCGAGTCGCGAATGCGCTTGGAAAGCGTTGCGGCGTCTGCGGCTTGTTCCATCTGGGTCATGATGATGGCGAACTCATCGCCGCCCATGCGCGCCACGATGTCGAGCTCGCGGGTGCACCCGCGCAGTCGCTCGCCGACCAACTTCAGCAATTCGTCGCCGATATGATGTCCGAGTGCGTCGTTGACGCTCTTGAATTGATCGAGGTCGAGGCACAACACGGCGAGGCACTCGCCGCGCTTGACGCGCTTGATCTCGTGATTGAGCTGTTCGAGCAACAGCACGCGATTGGGCAGATCGGTTAGCGCATCGTGACGGGCCATATGCGCAATGCGGTCTTCGGAGCGCTGACGTTCGGTCACGTCTTCATGGGTGGCGAGCCAGCCACCGCCCGGGATAGGCTTGTTGACGACCGAAAAGGCCCGGCCATCCGGAAGATTTGCAATGTGATTGAATGTCTTTCCGTCCGCAATGCCGTCCCTGAGCCTGGCGACATATTCGTCGGGATCGCCAGCGAAGATTCCAAGGTCGATTCGATGCTGCAGAAGCTCGCGCAGCCGGCAGCCGGCTTTAACGACTTCCGGCGAAAGCCCGTACAATTCTATATAACGTTGATTGCAAAATATTAGGCGTGTTTCGGAATCAAACATCAACACGCCTTGGGACATGTGGTTCAGCACCGTCTGCAACAACTGTTCTTCTTTCCGCGACATGTGCGGAAAGGCCAAAATATCCGCGCGCAAAGATTGCTGCTTCGTTTGATCCATAATTGAGCCCCGGGGCAAAGAGGTATCCTGGTCGGAGCGCATCATTACGGACGGTCTATGGCGAAGCCCTTAGGGAAATGGTGTTGGTTTTAATTAAAAAAGACGACGATCTGCCGAGGCCGCACGCGACAATACCGGCCAACGCGGCACGCCGTCGGCGGCGCTGTCCAATATCTCGACGAAAATTTGAACGGTTTTGAAAACGAAAAAATTTCGAGAATTTAAAAAAGACGATCTCGCCTCATCGAATGTGAAGTGGATTACAGAACCTCGCGCAATGAGGGAATAGGGTACGTGGTGGCGAGAAGTCCAATTTGGGCTCGCGTGAAATAGTTTCCGTGCTGCAGTTGGCACATTCTCTCTCTTACCAATGGAGAAGAGCCATGCGTAAGACCGTCGTCAATATCCTGCGGCTTGTTGTGATCGTCCTCACGCTTTCGGCGGCAATGTCCGCGGCGGCTTTGGCCTGTCCGAAGGGATATTTCCAGTGTGGCCGCGTCTGCTGCCCGGATCGTTGAGCTTTATTCCAGCCTGAAAGATGGAGGCCGCCATGCGGACCATCCGGACGTTGTACATTGTTGCCGCCGCGCTTGCGCTGATCGCAATTGTGGTTCCGGCCGCATGGTATTTCACATTGCGGCCGAGCGAGGATCAGTTCAACGACAATCTGCGATCCCTCGGTTATTTGCCAATCACTCCGCCATCCAATCTTTTGAATCTTGGGTCGCTGTATTACGTCGATTCTCATGTGAAATTTTTCAAGACGATATGCAGCGTGACAAAGGACGATTTAAAGGATGCGGTTGTGGAGTCGCCCAGCACCACCACGCTCGCGGACGAGCTCCATGCCGGCAATTACTCGATCGGCGTTAAGCTCGATGCCGAGACGGTCGGCTCCGGGCATGGCGATATTGGCGATAAATATGTGACCAAGATTCATTACTCGCTCTCCGACGTCCATCTTTATGAGATCGCGCTTGGCACCAACCACAAGATCTACAGCAAGTTGATGGCGCAAGAAGACTGCAACGATGCAGTCGTCGAATACCTCAACGCCGGCGGTTACGTGTGCCAGGGCCAGCAGATCCTGGAAGCGACGGTTGAATACGACCTTAGGCTCGAAGGCGCGCGAACCGTCGGTGCCGGCGGGCAGACGGATCCCACTGCGGTTGCAAAGGCGATCAAGGTTGCGACGCATGCCGACACGAATGCGCAAGTCGACGAGCAATCGGGACGGCTGGTGACAGGTTCGGCCCTAAAATATGGAATTGCGATGAATCCGACCTGCCTGAGCCCGCTGACCGGCCATTTCCAGCGCGTTTTGCCGCGGAACGGTTTCGATCGTTTTATAAATTTCGTAAAATTCCGCCTGATCGAACCGATACTGCCGGGGACGTGAAGCGCGGCAGCGCAGCTGTGATCGAGGCAACGCCATGCCAAAGAACGTGGTGATATGCTGTGACGGCACAGCAAACGAGTTCGCGCAGCACCGTACCAATGTCGTCAAGCTGTTCTTCACGCTGGCCCGCGATCCCACACGGCAAGTCGCTTTCTATCATCCGGGTCTCGGCACGATGGAGCCACCCGGTGCGCTGACGCGGGCGACCCGCACAGCAACGCGACTTCTCGGTCGGGCATTTGGCTATGGCCTCGAGGCCGATATTCGCGACGCCTACGTTTTCCTGATGAAGAATTTCGAGGAAGGCGACCGCGTCTTTTTGTTTGGATTCAGTCGCGGCGCTTACACCGTGCGGGCAGTCGCCTCGCTGCTGCGGATGTACGGGCTTATCCCGAAAGA
>DATFVF010000035.1:0-3331 GCA_035260465.1 Pseudolabrys sp.
GCCGGTGCCGTTTTTGCTGTTCTCCTATGTGCAGTCGGCCTCGAAGGCGAAGCTCAGGCGCAGTTTGGCCCGCCGACCGTCGCCAACGTCAATCCAAATACCGGTCCGATGCAGGGGGGCACCAGTGTAACCATCACCGGCGCCAATTTTTCCGGCGCGACTGCGGTCAGGTTCGGCAGCAACGCGGCCGGCTCTTTCACCGTCGACAGCGCAACCCAAATCACCGCGACCTCACCAACTGGGGTCGGTACCGTTGATGTAACGGTGACCACCGCGGGCGGTACCAGCGCCATCAGTTCGGGTGATCGGTTCACTTATGGGCTAGTGGGGACTACGACCTCGCTATCATCGTCGCAAAACCCGTCGAGTTTTGGGCAACCCGTGAAGTTCGCGGTGAAGGTGACCGGGCTTTCGCCGACCGGGTCGGTGAGCTTGTTCGACGGCGGCGTGCAGATCGGCACTGGAACACTGGCGGCCGGCATAGCCAGTTTCACAATTTCTTCGCTCGCCGTGGGCAGCCATTCGCTCACGGCACAATACAGCGGCGACTCCAATAATGCCGCCAGCACCTCAGCGGCACTGATCCAGACCGTCAATGTCCCGACCGACAGCATCAAGTTGCGCGCGATGCAGGTCTCAGTCACGCCGATGATCGCGCAGATGTCGGGGCAAGCCATTGTCGGCGCGATTGACTATGCGATCGATGCCGGCTTTAGCGAGAACCCGCAGGCTCTCACGCCCAATGGCGCCGGCTTCAGCTTCCAGACCGCTTTGGGCCAGCCCGCGGCCGCCCCCACCGGCAGCGGCGGTAACAGGACTGAGGGTAGGGTGCGGGTGAGCGCGGGCGCCGGGACTCAGGGTAGTGTCCAAGTTACCGCGGGCAGCCTCGCTAACGGGCTGCAGGGCGGGAATGGCGCGCCGCCCGGCACGCGTCTCATTGACATGCCAGTCATACCGCTGCCGCCCGGTTCGGGCATGCCGCCAATTGGCGAAACGTGGCTTTCGTCGGACGAACTGGTGGCCCAGTTCGCTTCCGGCACGACGCCGCAGCAGATCGGCAGCATCGTACAGCGTTTCGGCCTTACCATTGTGGCGCAAGAAACCATAGGCATGCTGGGCCGCACTGTTTACACCTTCCGCATCGCCAATGGGCAATCCGTGCGCGAGGTGATCCGCCGTGTCGAGGCCGCTGGGCTCCCCGTCGCGGTGCAGCCCAAATATACTTATCGCCTGGCACAGGATCGCAACAATCCCAATACCGATCTAGGCGATCCGGCACAATATATCGTGAACAAATTTCAGTTTGCCGAGGTGCACCAGATCACCAAGGGCGACAAAGCCGTCGTTGCGGTGATCGATTCGGCGATCGACTCCAACCAACCCAATCTCGCCGGCACGGTCAGCGACCGATACGACGCCGGTTGCGATACTAGCGCCCCACATCCTCACGGCACCGGCATGGCCGGCGCGATCGCGTCCCACGGACAGCTGGTGGGCGTCGCCCCGCAAGCAAACATCATCGCGATCTGCGCCTTCGGCGGCGCCGGCCAGCCGGAATCGAGCACGATAAACATCATCAAGGGACTCGATTACGCGATCCAGCGCGGCGCCAAGATCGTCAACATGAGCTTCGCTGGGCCGCGCGATCCGGCACTCGCCCAGGCGCTGCAGATCGCTCGCGAGAAGGGGATTCTTGTGATCGCTGCCGCTGGCAATAACGGCCCGAAATCACCTCCACTTTATCCGGGCGCTGATCCAAACGTTATGGCCGTTACCGCAACCGATGAAAGCGATCGCCTGTTCAACAGCGCTAACCAGGGGAAATACATCACCGTAGCCGCACCAGGCGTGGATATTTTGGTGCCGGCGCCGAACGGGGCCCTGCAGTTTACAACCGGCACCTCGGTCGCGGCTGCCAATGTGAGCGGAGTTGCAGCATTACTGATCGCCCGCAAACCATCGCTTACGCCGGAGGAAATTCGCGCAATCCTGGTTAGGACAGCCAAGCATCTCGGATACCGGGGTATCAATCCGCAATTCGGAGCCGGCCTTGTCGATCCGCTCAAGGCACTTGAACTGCTAACGTCGTACATGCAGGAACAGGACGGTGTCAGGCGCTTCCTCGCTTCGCCCGATGCAAGCAGCAAATATGTCGAAGATGGTTTTAGCGCGCTCGGCTATGCCCGCGACGACAGGTTGGTGACCAAGACGACGCGGCCGCTCGCCGCTCCGTCACGCGACTGGCTCGCTTGGATTGACGTGCGTGGTGCCGATTTCAACCGCAACACATTCGGCAGCGATCTTAAGGGTACGCAAGTCAACGCCATCGCCGGGCTCACGCGCAAGTTCACGCCGGATTTCCTGGTCGGCGTGCTCGCCGGGTACGAGCATTTCGACTATAGCTCGCAGGCGTTTAACGGCGTGCTCAAGGGCGAGGGCTGGACCGCCGGCGCCTATCTGGGCTGGAGGTTAACCCCGAACCTGCGCTTCGATGCCGGCGGCGCCTGGTCGGATATTTTGGCCAACAATACCGCCGGCACGGCTGCCGGCAATTTTATCGGCCATCGCTGGCTGGTCACCGGCGGCTTCACCGGCAGCTATGGCTGGCGGGCTGTCTTGCTCGAACCGTCGGCGCGAGTCTTTGCGCTGTGGGAGCATGAAAACGCGTATACCGACAGCCTTGGCACGCTGCAAACTGACCGCAATTTTGCAACCGGCCGCGCCAGCGGCGGCGTCAAGGTGAGTTATCCGTTGGCCTGGTCGAGCACAATGAACGTTGCGCCCTACCTGGGCCTCTACGGTGACTACTATTTCTCAAGGGACGACGCGACGATCGTCGGCCTCACTACCGTGCCGCTCCTGCAAGGATGGTCCGGGCGCGCAACGGGAGGCGTGGCCATGACCTTCGGTCACGGCGCGCTCAGCGCTGGCGGTGAATACGGGGGTATCGGCAGCGACTTCCACATCTGGACTTGGCGGGCGCGCGGGACCGTGGCGTTCTGAAGGAGCAGTCATTGACTCGCAGGCAATCGGCGCCGGACCCTGTCAACGCTCCGGTTTTGGCAATTTTTGCAGATGTTTCAATAAGGTCACACCTGGCTGTGCGCGCCTTTGCGCGGTCCAGCGCCGGCGGGCAGACCAAAGGCGAGGCGTTCGTCGGCCTCATGCTGCGGGGGGCATCGAAGGCGGGCGCGTCGAGGTACCGGCCGTACGATCGCGGCTAGTAGCTTAGCTGCACCGGAAGGTTGAGCGCCCCGCCCTTATAGGCAAAGGCGGCGCTGGCGAAGCCCGGCGGCCCGAAGGTCGAGGATGGATTGTTCGAGAAGCCGTA
>DATFVF010000036.1:0-9840 GCA_035260465.1 Pseudolabrys sp.
CCGGAGGTCCGGCCTGAAGCAATTTTGACGCGTGCGCGCCGGCTCGGCCTGAACATCAGCCAGATGCCATCACTCGACGCCGACGGGCCCGCCGTTCAGCTGGCGCCAGTGGCCGTCGAGGACCTTCTGCTCCGGCCCAGCGTCAAAATCGACTATCGGCGGCTTGAGGATTTTGTGGAGGGCAAGGCGATCGTCGTCACCGGTGGTGGCGGCTCGATCGGCGCGGAAATCTGCGATCGCATTGTGACGTTTGGCGCTTCGCGTCTGCTTGTGATCGAGCATTCCGAGCCCGCTCTGCACGCGGTGTTGGAAGCCCTCAAAGGCAAGCAAAGCGACGCGGAAATCTCCGGCCGCATCGCCGATATTCGCGATCGAGAGCGGATCACAGGCCTCGTCGCGCAATTCAAGCCCGATATTGTCTTTCACGCCGCAGCACTGAAGCATGTGCCAATGCTTGAGCGAGACTGGGACGAGGGGATCAAGACCAACGTGTTCGGTTCGATCAATGTCGCCGATGCTGCTGCGGCCGCCGGCGCGACGGCCATGGTAATGATCTCGACGGACAAGGCGATCGAACCGGTCTCCGTGTTGGGAGCGACGAAGCGTTTGGCGGAAATGTATTGCCAGGCGCTGGACGATGAATTCGCGCGCCACGTCGGTTCTGGCCGGCATGCAATGCGTCTGATTTCCGTCCGGTTTGGCAACGTGCTCGCCTCCAACGGTTCGGTGGTTCCGAAATTTAAGGCGCAGATCGAAGCGGGCGGACCGGTCACCGTGACCCATCCGGACATGGTGCGTTACTTCATGACCATTCGCGAGGCGTGCGACCTCGTCATTACCGCTGCGAGCCATTCAACAGGCAAGGTGAATGGCGACGAGTCAGTCTATGTTCTGAACATGGGGCAGCCGGTTAAAATCGTCGACCTTGCTGAGCGCATCATTCGGCTAAGCGGGCTGGAGCCTGGCCGTGACATCAAAATTGAGTTCACCGGGATTCGTCCGGGCGAGCGGCTGCATGAAATCCTGTTTGCCCGTGAGGAAGAAACCACCGACATCGGGATCCCAGGCATCGTTGCCGCCAAGCCGGTTCGGCCGTCGCTCGATGCGATCCGGGCTTGGGTAGCGACCCTGGAACAAGGTGTTGCTCGCGGCGAGCGGGCCGCGATCTATAACGTGTTGCGCGACGCTGTGCCTGAATTCCGCGGCGAAGCGGCTTAAGGAGAGAGGCCGTGGACCTAGCAGCGTTTTTCAAAACGGAGTTTGCCGAACATCACGATGTTGCCCGTCGTTCCGAGGCGGCGTTGTCCGATACGTTCGCAAAGCTGGTTGGCGCTTGCGTCAAATCGGTTCGTGCCGGCGGCAAGCTCTTGTTCTTCGGCAATGGCGGCAGCGCAGCCGACGCCCAACACCTCGCGACGGAATTGACCGTTCGCTACAAAACCAATCGTGCTGCGATTGCTGCGATCGCTTTGACCACAGACACGTCGGCTCTCACCGCTGCGGGCAACGACCTTGGTTTTGACCGGATTTTTTCGCGCCAAATAGAGGCGCTTGGGCGCGCTGGTGATGTCGTCATTGCTATTTCCACGTCGGGCAAAAGCCCGAACGTGATCGCCGCGTTGAAACAGGCAAAGGCCATGGGTCTCATCACGGCGGCATTGGGCGGCAAGGGCGGTGGCGACTTGGCCGGGCTTGCCGATCATTTGCTGATCGTCCCGTCAGACACCACAGCCCGCATCCAGGAGATGCACATTACGCTCGGCCAAATGCTGTGCGGCGCCCTCGAGATTGAGCTGGGTTTGGCCGCAAGCCGATGATTTTCCTTAGCTTTCAGACTTTGGAGTTGCGGGCCTTTTATTTTACATTATGAAAATTGCCTTCCTTATCCTGAAAACTGCTTGACTCGGTGCCATGGCGTGATTTTCCCTGCCACCAGGGAGAAACGCATCCATGAACGCCACCATCCTGCCGGGTCCCGGTGCAAGCACGCGGGCCCAACCAGTGCGAAACGGCGAACGCCACAGCATTCAATCGGTCGACCGTGCGCTGTTCCTTTTGGAAACAATTGCGGAAGCCGGCGGTGAAGCAACGCTGACGGAGCTGGCCAACCGCACCGGCCTCAACATTTCGACCTGCCATCATCTGTTGGCGACGCTGATCCAGCGCGGCTTTGCCGCCAAGGTTCCGGGCCGGAGGCTCTATGCGCTTGGAGCTCGCATCATCTATCTCGGGCACGCGTGCCTGCAGGTCGACCTGCCGCGCCGGGCGCAGCCTTATCTTGAAGCGGTCAATCAATCGACCGGCGAAACCGTGCATCTGGCGGCGCTGCAAGGCGATCACGTCGTCACGCTCTCCGTGCGAGAGGCGCTGCACGCCGTCCGCGTCGACACCGGCAAGATCGGCAAGCTCGAGGCGCCACACGCGACCTCGGTTGGCAAGGCGATCATGGCCTGGCTGCCGGAGGACGAAATCAAGCGCATGCTTGCCGGCGGCATGAAACGCTACACCGACAAGACGATCACCGACTTGCCGGCCCTGCTGGAGTCACTTCGCATTGTGCGTCGCAGCGGATACGCGATCGATCGCGAGGAATTCTTGCCCGGCGTTATTTGCGTCGGCGCTGCAATCCGCGACCAGGCCGGCACCGTTGTCGGCGCGATCAGCGCTTCGACTCCAATGATGCGTGCGACCGACGAGCACATCGCGTTGATGCGCGACCAGATCACCGCCGCGACACGTGGTCTGTCCGCCGAGTTCGGCGAGCCGGGTTCTCAATCGAGCGAGCGGCCCCAAGCCGTCGTCAACTGATCGGCGCCTCACGCGCACAGCAAATTGCATCGGAGGATTCATGTACGCGCCGCCCGGGGTGAAAACCAACCACAACGAATTTCCGATTCCGGACAGTCAACGAGCCTGGGTGCTCGGCGAGCCCGGCCAGCTCAGCATTACGACCAAGCCGGTGCCGGTTCCGAAGAAGGCTGAAGTGCTGGTGCGCATCGATGCGGTCGCTATCTGTGCGACCGACCTTGAGATCATCTATCATGGGCCACCGGCATCGATCCAAGGCGGCCTGCCGTTCAATAAAAACTTCACGCCGGGCCATGAATACATGGGCACGGTCGTCGCGCTCGGGGCCGGCGTCGACGAATACAAGATCGGCACGCGCGTTGCGGTCGAGATCCATGCCGGTTGCGGGCAGTGCAAGCGTTGCCGCGAGGGCATGTACACGTCGTGCCACAACTACGGGCTCAACTACGGCGACGTCGATAAGGGCCATCGGGCTAACGGTTTCACCACCGACGGCGGATTCTGCGAATATCAGGTCAACAGCATCAACACGCTCGTTCCCATTCCGAACGAAATGTCTGACGAGGAGGGTACTCTCGTCGTCACCGCAGGCACCGCGATGTACGCCCTGACCGAACTCGGCGGGCTTGTGGCCGGCGAGAGCGTCTGTGTGACCGGCCCAGGCCCGATCGGCCTGATGGCGGTGGCTGTGGCCAAAGCGCTCGGTGCCCAACCAGTGATCCTGACGGGCACGCGCGACAATCGTCTTGAAATCGGCAAGCAGCTCGGCGCCGATGCGGTCGTCAACATTCGCAAGACGCCCGATGTCGTTGCCGAAGTGAAGAAGCTCAATGGCGGCAAGGGTGTCGACTATGTCGTCGAATGCTCGGCAGCGACCAGCGCAGTCAACGATGCGGTGCGGATGGTCAACCGCGGCGGCCGCGTCTGTCTTGCTGCCTTTGCGCACGAGGAAGTGCCGGTCGACGTTGCGCATATCGTGCGCAACAACATCTACATGTATGGAATTCGTGGCGAAGGCAAAAGCGCGACCCATCGCGCCGAGGCCTTCATGCAACAAAAGCGTTTCGACGCCACCAAGATCCATACGCATACCTTCCCGCTCGACGACCTGCCGACAGCAATCCGCTACGCCAAGGATCGGGTCGAGGACGCCATCAAAGTGGTGGTGAAGGCGAAAATGGACACCGCGCAGAAGGAAGCGGCGGAGTAAGCCGCCCCGTGGTTCGAGACGCAGGGTCGCGCCCGGCGTCTTACCATGAGGCGAACGAAGCCCTCATCCTGAGGAGCCCGCCGAAGGCGGGCAGCTCGAAGGGTGAAGGCGCCAGGAAACACACATGCTCACCTGCGACGAATATCTGACGCCGGGCTCGCTGGATGAGGTCTTTGCCGCGATCGACGCCAATCGCGGCCGCTATCGTATCGTTGCGGGCGCGACCGACACTTTGCCGTGGGCGCGCGAAGGCCGGGCTGGAGATGTCCACATACCCGCGCTGATTGACGTCTCTAGAATTCCGGAACTGGGCGAATTGTCCGTCGGCGACAAACGGGTGCGCCTTGGCGCGGCTATGCCTATCCAGCGATTTCTCGACGATCCCGCGCTCGCCCGTGTGATGCCGGATATGCCGCGTTGCGCAGTCTGGTTCGCCGACGACCAGATCCGTGCCCAGGCCACAATCGGCGGGAATATCGTCAACGCCTCGCCGGCCGCCGATGCCACGCCCTGCCTGATTGCGCACGAAGCCGAGGTCGAGCTGGCCAAAAATGTCGGCGGCAAGATCGTGCGCCGCCGTATGCGGTTGGAGCAATTTATCATCGGCCCGAACCGCACCGCGCTGGAAGACGGCGAATTGCTGGTTGCGGTCGAATGCGACAGCTTGCCGGGCTATGGCGGCAGCTTTGAGAAGGTCGGACACCGCCGCTCGTTGGTGATCTCGTTGGTCTGCGTGGCGGCGCTGGTCAAGCTGGACGTCGAGGGCACGCATATTGACGACGTGCGCCTGGCGATTGCCGGTATCGCGCCGAAGCCGATCCGGCTGAGCGACGTCGAGGCGTTTCTGCGCGGCGGCCCCTTGAGTGCCGATTGTTTGCATGAGGCCGCCGAAATGCCGGTCGGGCTTGTCGCCTCGCGCACTCGGCAGGACTACCGTCGAGAAGTGGTGCGCGGCTTCATGCTGCGTAGCCTGACCAATGCCGCCAGACGCGCTGGCGCCGATTCCTCTGTGCTCACGGGTGAGCTGGAGGCGGCGTATGGCTGATCTCCAGTTCACCGCCACGATCAACGGTCGCAAAGTCGCACGAAGCGCCAAACCGCACCAGCGCCTCCTCGATTTCATCCGCGACGATCTCAATCTCACCGGCAACAAAGAGGGCTGTGGCGCGGGCGAGTGCGGCACCTGCTCCGTATTTGTCGATGGGGTGCTGATGAAATCCTGCCTGCTGCCGGTGGCCAAGGCTCAAGGCGCCAGCATTGAGACGATCGAGGCGCTGGCGAAAACCGGCGAATTGAGCGTTTTGCAGAAGGCCTTCCACAAGGCCGGCGCCAGCCAGTGCGGGTACTGCATTCCGGGGATGGTGATGGCGGCGACCGCCGCGCTCCGTGCCAATCCCTTCGCCGGCCGCGAGGAAATCAAGGAGCGCCTCGGCGGCAATATCTGCCGTTGCACGGGGTACCAGAAGATTTTCGATGCGGTGGAGCTGGCACGCGATGTGCAGAACGGGCGCTTGCCGGCAACCGTGCTCCTGGAGGCCGATACCCAGGATGCGGTCATCGGCAAGGCGGTGCGCCGCATTGACGCGCCAAGCAAGGTTTCCGGGCGGCTAAAATACGCCGCGGACATGACAATGCCGGGCATGCTGCACGTGCAGGTGCTGCGGTCACCGCATGCGCACGCCCGTATCGTGTCGATCGATACGTCAAGTGCCGATGCGATGGTGGGTGTCGAAGCTGTCATCACGAGTGCCGATGTGCCGGGCGAGGATGGGTTCGGCGTTTTCGTCAACGATCAGCCGGTAATGGCGCGCGAAAAGGTGCGATATGTGGGGGAGGCGGTCGCGGCGGTGGCGGCCGAAGATCCGCTCATTGCAAAACGCGCGCTCGGCGCAATCAAAGTCGTTTACGACCCGTTGCCGCCGGTCTTCGACCCGCACGAGGCCTTACGTCCTCATGCCCCCGTCCTCCACCCCTCCGCGCCCGATAATGTAACCAAACACATTCCAATCCGCGTCGGCGACGTTGAAAGAGGCTTTGCCGAATCCGATCTCGTCGTGGAAGAAACCTATACGACGCAGGCGATTGAGCACGCTTATCTCGAGCCGGAAGCCGGTCTCGCATATGTCGACCATGACGGCGTCGTGACAATCGTGTCGCCCGACCAGAACGTCACCCACCATCGCCACATGTTGGCGCGCATTATTGCCAGGCCGATCAGCAAAGTGCGCTTCATTATGAGCCCGGTGGGCGGTGGCTTTGGTGGCAAGGAAGACATGATTTACCAGGGAATGCTGGCGCTACTGGCGATGAAAACGCAACGGCCGGTGCGGCTGGTGTTCACCCGGGAAGAATCGATCATTTCAACTGCCAAGCGGCATCCGTCACGCACAGTGTTGCGTATGGGCCTGATGCGCGATGGACATATTCGTGCGTTGGAAATGAAGATGATTTGTGACGGCGGCGCGTATGGGATGTCGACCGAAGGCGTGATGCGCAAGGCGGCAATCCTGGCGGCCGGGCCCTATGTTATTCCGAATGTCAAAGTGGACACTTACGGCGTCTACACCAACAACACGCCTTCCGGTGCGTTTCGCTCTTTTGGCGCGCTGCAGACGGCGTTCGCAACGGAATCCCATCTCGATATCTGCGCCGAGCGGCTTGGGCTCGACCCGTTCGAAATTCGCCGCATCAATGCGATGCGCGACGGCGCGGTGACGCATACCAAAGCCAAGGTTGGCTCGGTCAGTCTCAGCCGCGCTCTCGACGCGCTGGAGAAGGCGTCGGGCTGGGAAGCGGGTGCGCCGGTATCGCGCGGAAACATACGTCTTGATGTCGATCGAGGCGACATTCGCCCGCCTTGCGCCCTCGGCGCACGTTTTGCGGACGAAAAACAGGAAGCGGCGGAGTAGGCGCATGGCGCGCAAGCGCGGACGAGGAATGGCGGCCTGCTGGTACGGCATCGCGCGTACCGCGGTGATCGACCGCGCCGCCGCCTGGGCCGAAATCGACGATGGCGGCAGCGCCAAAATCGTCACAGGGGTCACCGAAATCGGTGAAGGCATTCTCACGGTTCTGGCGCAGATCGCCGCCCACGAGATGGGCGTAAAGCCCGAACATGTGGTGATCGGCGACAACGATACCGCTCGTGCGCCTGAAGCCTCGCACGCCGGCGCCAGCCGTCAGACCTACATGATCGGCAATGCCGTCGCGCTTGCCTCGCGCGAGGCGCGCCAGCGGTTGGCCGAGGTGATGGCCGATGTTTGGGACGTGGACGTCGACCTCATCCGAACGGGCGACGGCGAAGTTTGGGCCGAAAACACCAATCACCGCGTCACCATGGGTGAGGCGGTGCACACCGCGAAAAGCCGTGGCGTGGTGCCTGTCGGCTCGGGGACGTTCGGCACCGATACAACCGGCCTCGATCCAGTCGACGGCTCGGGCCGGCCCTGGCAGGCCTATGTGTTTGGAGCGCAGGTCGCCGAGGTCGAAGTCGATACCGTGACCGGCGAGGTGCAGGTATTGGGCATCTGGGCTGCGCACGATGTCGGGCGCGCCGTTAATCCGCAGGGCGTGGAAGGCCAGATCGAGGGCGGCATTGTGCAGGCCCTCGGTCAAGGCCTGATGGAGGATTACAAGCTCGACAAGGGCCGCACCAGCACGTCGGGCTTTGCAAAATATATTCTGCCGACGGCACTCGATGTGCCGCAAGTCAATTCGATCATCATCGAGGATCCCGACCCGCTCGGCCCTCTCGGCGTCAAGGGCGTCGGTGAGCCGGCGATGGTGCCAACCATTCCGGCGGTGATGAACGCAATTTACGACGCCGTCGGGGTGCGCATCACAGCGCTGCCGGCAACACCGGAAAAAGTGCTGATGGCGATCAAGGAAAAGGACCGACAAGAAGCGGAAATCGCGGTTCAAGCCGCCGAGTGAACGCAATGTGGAGGAGTTCATGAAGACAACTTTCAAGGCCCTTTTCGGCGTTGCCGCGCTGGTGATGGGATGCCTGCCGGCCGCTGCGCAGAATTACCCGACACGCCCGATCACGATGGTCGTTCCCTATCCGGCCGGCGGCCCAAGCGATGTGATCGCGCGGATCATGGCCGACGGAATGAGCAGAGTGCTCGGCCAGAACATCATGATCGAAAACGTCGGCGGCGCCGGTGGAACGATCGGCACAGCGCGTGCGGCGGGGTCGGAACACGATGGCTACACGCTGCTTGCCGCCAGCATGGGGTCCCATGTGTCGGCCCCTGCACTTTACGCAAATCTGAAATACGACTCGACGAAGGATTTTCAGCCAATCGGGTTGACCGCAAACGCGCCGGCAGTGGTCGTCGCGCGGAAAGACTTTCCGGCGAAGGATTTCAAGGAATTTGTCGCCTACCTGAAAAAGAATGGCGACAGCGTGAAACAGGCGCATGGCGGCGTTGGCTCTTCCTCGCACATGGCTTGTTTGCTGTTCACGTCCCAGTTGGGTCTGAAGCCCAATCTGGTCGCGTATCGCGGCACTGGCCCGGCCTTGAATGACGTGATTGGCGGGCATGTTGATTTCTTCTGCGAACAGGCCGTCAGCGTTCAGGGTGCGGTCCGTGGCGGCACGGTGAAGGCTTACGTGATATCGGGAAACACCCGCTCGCCCGCACTGCCAGACGTGGCTTCGGCAAAGGAGGTCGGCGCCAACGATTATCAAATCAATATCTGGAGCGCGATTTTCGCGCCGAAAGACACTCCAAAAGCCGTTGTCGACAAGCTCAGCGACGCGCTCAACAAGGCGCTCGACGATCCGGCGGTCGAGAAGCGGCTGCTGGAACTTGGCGGTACCGTGCCGCCAAAGGCTGAGCGCGGCCCGGCCTATCTGGCAAACCTGCTCAAAGCCGATATCGCCCGTTGGAATCCGGTCCTCAAAGCGGCAGCGGAGAAGATGAACTGATGCTGACGCGCAGCGGCAGCGACAGTGCGATGCGCGAGCGTGCCCGCGCCGTTGCTCAATCGGGCGGGGTGGAACAGGCGCTGGCCAAAGGCCTGCCGAAGCTCGTCGAATGCACTCTGTCCGAGGCGGTCGTGCTTGGGCTGCTTAAGCAAGGCGTACGCAAGTATTTTGCCATCTTCGGACACGGCTCGACCGATCTTGGCGAGGTGTTGCGCATTTATGAAGAAGAGGGCGCAACGCGCACCATCAATTGTCGCAACGAAGTGGAAATGGCGCATGCCGCCACCGCGCTGCGCTGGCAATACGGCGAGCTCTCGGCTGTCGTGACCTCGATCGGGCCAGGCGCGATGCAGGCCTTTGCCGGTTCGCTTGCTGCTGCGTCGAATGGCGTCGGCGTCTATCACATCTATGGCGACGAGACGACCTTCGGCGAAGGCTACAACATGCAGCAAGTGCCGAAGGAAGAGCAGGGCCTGTTCGGCCGAATGACCGCGGTCATGGGTCAGTCTTACGTCCTGCACACTCCGGAAGCCGTGCGCGACGCGCTGAGACGCGGCGCCTTGTGCGTGAACCATCCTTATCGCGCCGGGCCGTTTTATCTGCTGCTGCCGCTCAACACGCAGCCAGCGAAGTTGACCGTCAATCTCGCGGCCCTTCCAACGAGGCCTGAGCTAACGAAGCTTGCGCCCGCCGATGATGCTGTGATCGAGCAGGCCGCGGCAATGATTGCGAAGTCCAGCAAGATTGCAATCAAGGCCGGTGGCGGCACACGCGGCCACGACACGGCAATCAAGCGGCTGGCTGAGGCCGCGGGAGCTGCGGTCGTGCTTTCACCCGGGTCCACCGGCGTGTTGCCCGATCGGCATGCGCAGAACATGCATGTTGGCGG